>NZ_JBFTHX010000005.1:0-299047 GCF_056394465.1 Variovorax sp. 10N432 | reverse complement strand
TGTCGACCAGCGCCACCTTGTGGGCCTGCGGCACCTTCTCGCGCAGCGTGAGGCCCGAGGCGAACACGGTGCCGGCCGCCAGGCCGCCGTCGTTGGCCACGATCGCGACGTTGTCGCGCGCGTGCATGAGGATGGTGAGCGGCGGCCTGGGCATGGGGGTTTCAGTCATGGGGGTGCTTCGGTGTCTCGCGTTCCCGCGGATCAGGCTCGCCGCCCGATCTCGGCCTCTTCGCGGGTCCAGCCCTTGACCTGCTCGCTCAGGCTCAGGCCGAGGCCCGGGCGGCTCGGCACCCGCATGCGGCCGTCGCGGATCTCGAGGCGCTCGTTGAACAGGGGTTCGAGCCAGTCGAAGTGCTCGACCCAGGGCTCGGTGGGATAGACCGCGCCCAGATGGACATGCAGCTCCATCGCGAAGTGCGGCCCGAGGCCGAGGCCGGCCTGCTCGGCGAGGCCGGCCACTTTCAGGAACGGCGTGATCCCGCCCACGCGAGGCGCATCGGGCATGAGGTAGTCGGCGGCGCGGTGACGGATGAGTTCGCCGTGCTCGGCCGCGCTGGTCAGCATCTCGCCGGTCGCGATCGGGGTGTCGAACTGGGCCGCGAGCGCGGCGTGGCCCTCGAAGTCGTAGGCATCGAGCGGCTCTTCGATCCACACCAGATTGAATTGCTCGAAGATGCGGCACATGCGCTGCGCGGTCGGCCGGTCCCACTGCTGGTTGGCATCGACCATCAGCGGCATGTCGTCGCCCAGGTGCTTGCGCACCGCTTCCACGCGCCGGACGTCCAGCGCGCGGTCGGGTTGCCCGACCTTCAGCTTGATGCCGCCGATGCCGCGTTCGCGCGAGGCCTGCGCATTGACGAGCAGTTGCTCCAGCGGCGTGTGCAGGAAGCCGCCCGAGGTGTTGTAGCACTGCACCGAGTCGCGCTGCGAGCCGAGCAGCTTGGACAGCGAGAGACCGGCGCGCCGGGCCTTGAGGTCGTACAGCGCGACGTCGAAGGCGCCGATCGCCTGCACCGCCATGCCGCTGCGGCCGACCGAGGCACCGGCCCAGCACAGCTTGGTCCAGAGCCTGGAGATGTCGCTCGGGTCTTCGCCGATCAGTGCCGGCGCGATTTCCTTCGCATGCGCGAACTGGCCCGGCCCGCCGGCCCGCTTCGAGTAGCTGAAGCCGAGGCCGCGATGGCCGTCCTTGGTCTCGATCTCGGCGAACAGCATCGCGATCTCGGTCATCGGCTTCTGCCGGCCGGTCAGGACTTTGGCATCGCTGATCGGGTTGGCCAGCGGCAGGTAGCACGACGAGATGCGAACCCAGGTGATGCTGTCGCTCGCGAACGAAGGGGAGGAGGGGGTCATGACGGCGGAGTCCATGCGCTTCGGGGTGGTGGGGGCGTGCTCAGTCGATCGTGATCTTGCCGGTCTCGATCACGGTCTTCCAGCGCGCGTATTCTTTCTGCTGGAATTCCGCGAACTGGGCCGGCGTGTTGGCGACCATCTCGAAGCCGATCGAGGTGAACTGTTCCTTGACCTTCGGGTCGTTGAGCGCTTCGACGAAGGCGGCATGGGCCTTGTCCCGCGTCGCGGGGGCCAGGCCCTTGGGGGCGACGATGGCCTGCCACGACGCCACCTCGACATTCTTGACCCCCGCTTCGGCCAGCGTCGGCACCTCGGGCAGCACCGGCGAGCGCTTCGGGCTGGTGATCGCCAGTGCGCGCATCCGGCCGCCCTTGATGTATTGCGCCACCGAGTTGATGTTCTGGAACGACGCATCGACCTGGCCGCCCATGAGGTCGGTGTGGGCCGGCGAGCCGCCCTTGTAGGGGACATGGAGGCCCTGGGTGCCGGTCTGCTGCCAGAACAGCTCGGCCGTGAGGTGGTCGCTCGAGCCGTTGCCGGCCGACGCGAAGGTCATCTTGCCGGGGTTGGCCTTCAGGCCGGCGATCACGTCGGCCACGTTCTTGTACGGCGAGCTCGCCGGCACCACCAGCACGTTGGGCGATGCCACCGCCACGGTGATCAGGTCGAAATCCTTCAGCGCGTCGTACTGCAGGCCCTTCACCAGGTGCGGCACGATCACCAGCGGGCCGAGCGAGGTCACGAGGAAGGTGCTGCCGTCGGCCGGAGCCCGCTTGACGAAGGTGGCGCCGATGGTGCCGGTGGCCCCGGCCTTGTTGTCGACCAGGAAGGACTGCTTGAGCTTCTCGCTGAGCCGCGGCACGATCGCGCGCGCCACCTGGTCGGTCGAGCCGCCGGGCGGGAACGGGACCACCAGCGTGACGGTCTTCTCGGGCCAGCCCTGCCCATGGGCGGCCAGGGCCGCCAGGCTCAGCGCGATCGCGCCCAGGTACTTCTTCATGTCATGTCTCCTTGGATTGATAACGTTGTCATTTTTGGCCTGGTAAACGAATCGGACGACGGGTGGTTGCGCGATATCAAGATTCTGTCGATATAGCGAAATCGGATTCGAGGCGCAAAGACAAATGATATCGTTGTCATTTTGCCCGGTCAATCCAGGCGGCGATCGGGGTTTTCCCGGTTTCGCGCCGGCCCGCAGGCCTCGACGGCAGCGCTGTTAACGATGTCAGCGCGAGGCCCACCGATTTTGGTAGGCTCCCGGGATCCAACGCCAGACGCCCGAAATGAACGACGTTTCTCCCTTCAAGGCGGCCACGCTCCACGACGTGGCCAAGGCTGCGGGCGTTTCGCTGATCACCGCCTCGCGCGCGCTCGGCAATCCCGGCGTGGTGTCGGCGAAGACGATCGAGAAGGTCCAGGCTGCGGTCGAATCGACCGGCTACATCCCGAACCTGCTCGCCGGCGGCCTGAAGTCGAAGCGCAGCCTGATGGTGGGCGGCATCGTGCCGGCGCTCTCGGTGTCCCAGTTCCTGCCGACCGTGCAGGCCCTGACCACCGAGCTCGCCGCGGCCGGCTACCAGCTGATCCTGGGCCAGACGGCATACGACGCCGAGCGCGAGGAATCGGTGCTCAACGCGATGATCGGCCGCCAGCCCGACGGCATCGTCATCACCGGCCTGGTGCAGTCCCAGCGGGCCCGCGACCGGCTGCGCCGCTCGGGCATTCCGGTGGTCGAGACCTGGGACCTCAGCGACCGGCCGATCGACATGGTCGTGGGCTTCTCGCACCTGAAGGTGGGCGGCGCGCTGGGGGGCTATTTCCTCGGCAAGGGATGGAAGCGGATCGGCATCGCCTCCGGCGACGACCATCGGGCGCGGATGCGCCGCGACGGCTTCCAGACCACGATCGGGCGCGAGCTGCCGACCGCCTTCGTGCCCGCGCCCAGCAGCCTCGAACTGGGCCGCCGTGCGCTCGGGCAACTGCTCGAGACCGATCCGGAACTGGAGGCGATCTGCTGCAGCTCTGACCAGCTCGCGCATGGCGTGATCGTGGAGGCGCTGGCGCGCGGCCTGCGGGTGCCGCAGGACCTCGCGATCTGCGGCTTCGGCAACGCCGACTTCGGGGCCCACACGGTGCCGTCGATCTCCACCGTCCATGTGGACGGGGCCGAGATCGGCCGCTTGGCGGCGCAGCTGATCGTCGCCCGCTGCCGCGGCGAAGCGGTGGCCCAGCCGGTGATCGACGTCGGCTTCCGGATCGTCGAGCGGCAGTCGACTTGAGCTAACGAGCGCGTTGCGGCAGCTCGGACGCGCGGCGCCGCTCGCGGCCGTTCACGAGATGGGTGCGCATGGCGGCACGGGCCGCATCCGCATCCTGCTGCGCGATCGCGTCGACGATGCGTCGATGCTCCAGCAGCACCTGGTCGCTCGTGGCGATGCCGGGGTCCTCGCCGGCCGCGGCTTCCAGGAAGGCGGTCGGCACGCAGGCCGGGCCCAGCGCTTCGAGCACCGCGGCGTAGTGCGGGCTGTGCGCCGCGCGCGAGATCTCGAGGTGAAGCTGGAAGTCGGGCACCGCCGTGTCCATGCCTTGCGCCATGGCGCTGCGGAAGGCGTTCAGCGCGCCGGCGATGGCTTCCAGGTCGGCGCCGTCGCGACGCTGCGCCGCCAGGGCGGCGGCTTCGGATTCGAGGCCGATGCGCAATTCGATCAGCGCCAGCGCCTGCGGCAGGCTGTCGTCCGGGCTGCTGTCGACCAGGAAAGGCTTGGCGCGCGAGGCGCCGACCACGAAGGTGCCGACGCCCCGGCGCGACCGCACCATGCCGGCGGCCTGCAGCCTCGACAGCGCTTCGCGGACCACGGTGCGGCTGACACCGAACTCGCTCATGATCTCGGCCTCGGTCGGCAGCTTGTCGCCGGCCCGCAGCGGGCCGATCCGGATCCGGTGGCTCAGGGCGTCGACCACTCCCATGCTCAGGTTGCGCGGCAGGGATCGGTGAGGGCTCTGCATCTTGATAACGTTGTCATCGATGCTAGCCGAAAGCGGCCGGAGGGTCCAGGAATCGGGCGCGGCGATGGCCTCAGGGGAAACGCGAACATGGCTCGTTTTTAGTTGACACATGAAAGGTTGAAAAGTAATGTATTGACGCCTCCTCCTGTTCCACTTCGACTGCAATCCATGAAAATCGCAATCCTCGGCGGCGGCCACGGCGCCTATGCAGCCGCCGCCGACCTGTCCGAAGCCGGCCACGAAGTCCGCCTCTGGCGCCGCGACGGCGCCGCGCTGGCACCGGTCGTGCAAGCCGGATCCATCACGCTGAAGGATGCCGATGGCAGCCGCGACGTGGCGATCGCGCTGGCCACGCCCGACATCGGCGCCGCGCTGCGCGATGCCGAGCTGATCGTGATTCCCACCCCGGCGATCGCCCAGCAGGACATCGCCCGCGCGATGGCGCCGCACCTGGTCGACGGCCAGGTGGTGTTTCTGCCGCCCGGCACCTTCGGCAGCTACGTCATGGCGCGCCAGGTGGCCGAGTCCGGCAGCCGCGCCGATGTCGCCTGGGCCGAGACCGGCACGCTGCCCTACCTGGCGCGCAAGCACGGCGAGCGCGAGGTGAACGTGACGATCCGCGCCATCCGCCTGCCCACCGGCGTCTATCCGGCGCGCAAGGAGGCGCAGGCGATCGAGGTGATCCGCCGGGCCTATCCCGCGGTGCACGGCTGCGGCGACGCGCTGTCGGGCGCGCTGATGAATGCCGGCCCGGTGATCCATCCGCCGCTGATGGTCATGAACGCCGCGCCGCTGCAGCACTTCGAGCGCTGGGACATCCACAACGAGGGCACCCAGCGCGCGGTGCGCGACGTCACCGACCGGCTCGACCAGGAGCGCATCGCGGTGCGCGAGGCGCTCGGGCAGGGCGCGCCGCACTATCCGCTGGCCGACCACTACAACAACGACCAGTGGATGTACGGCGATGCCCACAAGCAACTGGTGAAGTCGGGCGACTGGCGCGAGAACATCGATCTCCACACGCACCGCTACATCACCGAGGACACCGAGCTCGGACTCGCCTTCTTGGCATCGACCGCGCGCTTCGTCGGCGTCGATGCGCCGATCGCCCATGGGCTGCTGGCGATCGTCGGCGGCTTCCTCGGGCGCGATCTGCGCAAGGGACCCCGCACGCTGGAGACGCTCGGCCTCGCGGGGCTGAGCGCGGCGCAACTCAAGAAGAGACTGCACGATGGCGAATGACCTGCCGCGCTTTGCCGCCGTGGGGGCGGGCCGCATGGGCCGCGGCATCGCGATCGCGTTCGCCTATGCGGGCCATCGCATCTCGCTGGTCGACCTGCGCCCGCGCAGCGACGAGGCGTGGCAGAAGCTGCGCAGCGAAGCACGGGCCGAGATCGAAGCCAGCCTTGCCGGGCTGGCCCAGCTCGGCGTGATCGATGCCGCGCAGGTGGCGGCGATCGCGGCGCGGGTCGAGTTCGTGAACGCGGCGCAAGCACCGGCCGCGCTCGGCGCTGCCGAACTGCTGTTCGAGGGCGTGCCCGAGACCCTGGAGGCCAAGCGCGAGGCCTTCGAATGGCTCAGCCGGCACTGCGGCCACGACGCGATCATCACCTCGACCACCAGCAGTATCCTGGTGACGCAGCTGGCGGCGCTGGTGCACCGGCCCGAGCGCTTCCTCAACATGCACTGGCTCAATCCGGCCTACGTGATTCCGGTGGTCGAGCTGAGCTGCCACGCCGGCACCGACCCGGCCGTGCTGGCGCGCACCAAGGCGATCATGGAAGGCATCGGCAAGCTGCCGGTGGTCTGCGGCGCGTCGCCCGGCTACATCGTGCCGCGGCTGCAGGCGCTGGTGATGAACGAGGCGGCCCGCATGATCGAGGAGGGCGCCGCCACCGCCGAGGAGATCGACAAGGCCACGCGCTACGGCCTGGGGCTGCGCTTCGCGGCGCTCGGCGTGGTCGAGTTTATCGACTTCGGCGGCTGCGACATCCTGCACCACGCAAGCCGCGAGATGTCGGCCTCGATCGACCGCGCGCGCTACACGGCGCCCGCGATCGTCGACCGGATGGTCGACGAAGGCCGGCTCGGCTTGAAGAGCGGCAGCGGCTTCTACGACTACGAAGGGCGCGACATCGGCGCCTACCGCCGCGACGTGCTGTCGCGCACGCTGGGCATGCTGAGGCATGCCGGGCTCTGGCAGCCGCCGGCCGCAGAGACCCAGCCATGAAGATCCGGCGCGCCTTCGCCGACCTGTCGGTGGGCCAGGTGCACTATGCCGAGTGCGGCGCGGCGCAGGCCCCACCGGTGCTGCTCCTGCACCAGTCGCCGCGCAGCTGGACCGAATACCGCGAGGTGCTGCCGCTGCTCGGTGCCCGACATCGCGCGATCGCGATGGACACCGCCGGCTTCGGCGACTCGGCCGCCATCGACGGGCCTGCCAGCATCGAAGCCTGGGCCCGGATCGCGGTCGAACTGCTCGACGCCCTGGGCATCGCGCGGGCCGATGTCGTCGGCCATCACACCGGCGGCGTGATCGCGATCGAGATCGCGGCCAGCGCGCCCGAGCGGGTGCGCGGCCTGGTGCTGTCTTCGACGCCTTTCACCGACGCCAATTTCAGGCGCGTGCGCGCTGAACGGCCGCCGATCGACGAGGTGGCGGCTAGCGGCGACGGCAGTCACCTCGCCGCGCTGTGGCAGCGCCGCCAGGGTTTCTATCCGGCCGGGCGCCCCGAACTGCTCGAAGCCTTCGTGCGGGATGCGCTCAAGGCCAGCGGCAGCCCCGAGGACGGGCATCGCGCGGTCGCCGCCTACCGGATGGAAGACAGCATCCATCGCGTGCGGCAGCCAGTGCTGATCCTGCGCGCGACCGACGACCCCTTCGCGTCGCCGCATGCCGCCGAACTGCAGCACGCGCTGCCGCAGGCGCGCACCCTCGACATCCCGGGCGGCATGGTGCCGCTGCCCGACCAGATGCCCGAGGCCTTCGCGGCCGCGGTGCTGGACTTTCTGGAGACGCTCCCATGAAGGCGATGCGCGTGGCGGCCTTCGGCGCGCCGCCCTTGCCAGCGCAGCTGGCCGAGCCGCAGCTGCGCGCCGGCCGCACGATCGTCCGCATGGAGGCGGCCACGGTCGGCCACATCGACCGCACCGTCTGGGGCGGCAAGTTTCTGAGGCATCCGCCGTTCCCGTACACGCCGGGCGTCGAGGCCGCGGGCGTGGTGGTAGCGAGCACCCGCCATGCCGTGGGCCAGCGCGTCTGGCTGCGCGGCTGCGGCCTGGGCACGCTGTTCGACGGCACCTGGTGCGAACTGATCGATGCCCCCGACGAGGCGCTGGGCTTGCTGCCCGAAGCGGTGCCGTCGACGCTGGGCTCGGCCTTCTTCTCTCCTTGCACCTCGGCCTGGGTGGCGTTGCACGACATCGCCCGGATGCGCGCCGGCGAGCGAGTGCTGGTGACCGGCGCGACCGGTGCGGTCGGCTCGCTGGCGGTGCAGCTGGCGCTCGACGGCGGGGCGCATGTCATCGCGGTGGTGGGCCAGGCCGCGCAGGCGGCGGCGATGCCGCCCGCGGCGCAGGTGCTGGTGCTCGGCGACGATCCTTCCGAAGCGCTGGCCTCGGTCTCGGCCGACCTGCTGGTCGACACGGTCGGCGGGCCGGTACTGGCCGCTGCCCTGGCGCGCGTGGAACCCGGCGGCCGCGCGGTGCTGGTGGGCTACACCGCGGGCAACGGGCTGGCCCTGGACCTCGCGCATTTCCTGCAGCGCGACGTGGCGCTGCTGCCGCTCAACATGTTCCGCCGCGACGCCGCCGGCCGGGCGGCGGCGCCGGAACTGCTGGCGCGGCTGGCCGACGGCAGACTGCGCCTGGACGTCCAGCCCTTCGCTCTCGAGGACGCCGCCGCGGCGCTGGACTGGATCGCCCAGCGCGGCCATCGGGGCCGGGCGGTGCTGGTGGCCCGGCCCTGAGGCCGGCCTCACTCGTCTTCTTCGACCGCTTCGCCCGCTGCGTCCGCGTGCAGCGCAATGATGTGGCGCAGCGTGCGTTTGAGTTCCTCGGCGCGCTCCAGGCCGAAGGGCTCGAGCACCCGCAGCTCATGCTCGCGCGCCAGTTCCATCAGGTGCTCCACCGCCTGCGCGCCTTGGGGCGTGATGCGCACCAGGGTGACGCGCCGATCACTGTCATGGGGCAGGCGCTCGATCTGGCCGCGCGCTTCCATACGGTCGAGCAGCCGGGTCACGGTCGGCTGCTTGGTCACCGTGACCTGCGCCAGCGCGCCGATGCTGATCGCCTGGCCGCCGGCCAGCGAGGCCATCACCCGCCATTCGGAGACCGAGAAGCCGTGCTGGCGCGCCACCCGGTGGAACTCCGACGAGATCAGCTGGCTCGCCTGCGCCAGCAGCGCGGGCAGGTAGTCGTCGACGAAACGGTGGCTCGGCGCCGCCGCCTCTTCCCTGAACGGCCCCGGACTCGTGGTGGGCACGCTACTTGCTCGTCTAGGGTTATCCATGATTTTGAATACATTCAGTTGTCAATATTATAAAGACCGCGGTGCCGATAGTGATCCGCGGTCCCACGAATGAAGGAACAAGATGGCAGAGCGCTCGTTCGTCGAAGAGGTGAAGAAGCTGCGGCTTTCCGGTGGCGATGTATTCCGCGGTGAAGGCATTCTGGCAGTCACCAAGGCTTTGCTGGAGTCCGGTGTGTCCTACGTCGCGGGCTATCAGGGTGCACCGATCTCGCACCTGATGGATGTGCTGGCCGACGCCCAGGACATCCTGAGCGAGCACGGCATCCGCTTCGAGAACAGCGCCAGCGAGGCCACGGCCGCGGCGACCCTGGCGGCCTCGGTCAACTATCCGCTGCGCGGCGCCGTGACCTTCAAGGCGACGGTGGGCACCAACGTCGCCTCGGACGCACTGGCCAACCTGGCCTCAGGCGGCGTCACCGGCGGCGCGCTGATCATCGTCGGCGAGGACTACGGCGAGGGCTCGTCGATCATGCAGGAGCGCAGCCACGCTTTCGCCATGAAGTCGCAGATCTGGCTGCTCGATCCCCGGCCCAACCTGCCGTCGATCGTCGAGGCCGTGAAGCAGGGCTTCGAGCTCTCGGAAGCCAGCCACACGCCGGTGATGCTGCAGCTGCGCATCCGCGCCTGCCACGTGCACGGGCACTTCGTCGCCGGCGACAACAAGCGCGCCAAGTTCACGCTCCAGGATGCGCTCGAGAATCCGCAGCGCGACGTCGGCCGCATCGTGCTGCCGCCCGCGAGCTTCGTGCACGAGCAGGAGAAGGTGCGCGAGCGCTGGCCCGCGGCCGTGAAGTTCATCGAGGAGCGCGGGCTCAACGAATTCTTTTCCGAGGGCGCCGACGATATCGGCATCATCGTGCAGGGCGGCAGCTACAACACGATGGTGCGAGCGCTCGAGCGTCTCGACCTGGCCGACGTGTACGGCAATTCGAAGATTCCGCTGTACGTCATGAACGTGGCCTACCCGGTGATCGAGAGCGAGGTGCTGCGCTTCTGCGAAGGCAAGCGCGCCGTGCTGATCGTCGAGGAAGGGCAGCCCAACTTCGTCGAGCAGAACCTCGCGACCATCCTGCGCCAGGCCGGCTCGACCACCGTGCTGCACGGCAAGGACATCCTGCCGGTGGCCGGCGAATACACCGCGGCCGAACTGCTCAAGGGGGCACGCGCCTTCGGCGAGCGCTACGGCCGCCTGCAGCCGCTGCCGGCGCCGGTGCGCAAGGTGATCCCGCTCACCGAACTGGCGACACCCGAGCCCGCTTTGCCGCTGGGCGACAGCGTCCATGCACGGCCGCCGGGCTTCTGCACCGGCTGCCCCGAGCGGCCGATCTTCAGCGCCATGAAGCTGGTCGAGCGCGAGCTCGGCGCCCACCACGTGAGCGCCGACATCGGCTGCCACCTGTTCTCGATCCTGCCGCCGTTCAACATCGGCAACACGACCATGGGCTACGGCCTGGGCGGCGCCGGCGCGGCCGCGCTCAACGCGCCCGCCGGCAAGCGCGCGATCTCGGTAATGGGCGACGGCGGCTTCTGGCACAACGGCCTCACCAGCGGCGTCGCCAACGCGGTGTTCAACCGCAGCGACAACCTGACCATCGTGGTCGACAACAACTACACCTCGGCCACCGGAGGCCAGGACATCCTGTCGTCGAGCGCCAACAACGCGACCCGCAGCACCGGCCATGCGATCGAGCGCGCGGTGCGCGGCGTCGGCGTGAAGTGGGTCCGGACCTTGCGCCGCACCTACGACGTCGCCGGCATGCGCGACGCCCTCAAGGACGCGCTGACCACGAAGGAAAAAGGCCCGAAGGTGCTGATCGCCCAGTCGGAGTGCATGCTGAACCGCCAACGGCGCGAGAAGCCGCTGGTGCGCAAGGCGATCGCCGACGGCAAGCGGATGGTGCGCGAGAAGTTCGGCGTCGATTCCGACACCTGCACCGGCGACCACTCCTGCATCCGGCTGTCGGGCTGCCCCTCGCTGTCGATCAAGCCGAACCCCGATCCGCTGCGCACCGACCCGGTGGCGACCGTCATGGACAGCTGCGTCGGCTGCGGCGTCTGCGGCGAGGTCTCGCATGCGGCCGTGCTGTGCCCCTCGTTCTACAAGGCGCAGATCGTGAGCAACCCGAGCCGCTGGGACCTGGTGCGCGAGAGCTTCCGCGCGAAGGTCATCGGCTGGCTGCAAAAGGGCGAGGCCAAGCGCCGCGCGGCCTATGCCTTTTGAAGTGAAAACGATGCGCGCACAACCGATCAAGATTGCGATTCTCGCCATGGGCGGCGAGGGCGGCGGCGTGCTGGCCGACTGGATCGTCGAAATGGGCGAGTCCAACGGCTACCTGGCGCAGACCACCTCGGTGCCGGGCGTGGCCCAGCGCACCGGCGCCACCATCTATTACGTCGAGCTGTACCCCGAGGCGCAGGCCGAGGCCGACGGCGGCCGGCCGGTGCTGGCGCTGATGCCGCTGCCAGGCGATGTCGACGTGGTGCTGGCCTCCGAACTCATGGAAGCCGGCCGGGCGGTGCAGCGCGGGCTGGTCACGCGCGACCGCACGACCTTGATCGCCTCCACCCATCGGGTCTACTCGATTGCCGAGAAGAGCGCTCTCGGTGACGGCCGGGTCGACAGCAGCGAATTGCTCAAGCACGCCGAGCGCGCCGCCCAGCGCTTCATCCGCTTCGACATGGCGCAGGCCGCCGAAGCCTCGGGCAGCGTGATCAGCGCGGTGCTGTTCGGCGCGCTCGCGGGTGCCGGCGTGCTGCCCTTCGGCCGGGCCCAGTTCGAGGCCACGATCGAACGCGGCGGGGTCGGCGTCAAGCCCAGCCTCCGTGCCTTCGGCGCCGCCTTCGCGCGGGCCCAGGGCGCGCTCGAACCCGAAGCCGCCGCGGTGCCCGAGGCGCCCGCGCCGCAACCGCGCCATCCCGCGGTGCGGGCCCTGGTCGAACGCGTGCAGCGCGACTTCCCGGCCTCGGTGCAGCACTTCCTCCTCGAGGGCGTGCGTCGCCTGATCGACTACCAGGACCTCGACTACGCCGGCCTCTACCTCGATCGCATGGCCGTCGTCGCGGCGCTGCCCGGCGACGACGAAGCACGTCTGCTGCGCGAGACCGCGCGCCACCTGGCCCTGTGGATGTCCTACGAGGACACGGCCCGGGTCGCGGCGCTCAAGACCCGGTCGTCGCGCTTCGACCGCGTGCGCGGCGAGGCCCGCGTGCAGGATGGCCAGGTGCTGGCCATCAACGAGTACATGCATCCGCGGCTGCAGGAGATCTGCGAGACGCTGCCGGCCGGCATCGGCCGATGGCTGATGGATTCGCGCCTGCCGCGCCGCGTGGTCGAGCACTTCACTCAGAAGGGCCGCGTGGTGCAGACCAGTTCGCTGCACGGCTACCTGATGCTGCGCACAGTGGCGGCCTGCAAGCGCTGGCGCCGCTCGACCTTGCGCTATGCCGAGGAGAACCGTCGCATCGAGGAATGGCTCGCGCGCATTGCCGAGACCGCGCCGCACCATCCCGCGCTGGCGGTCGAAGTCGCGCAGTGCCAGCGCCTGGTCAAGGGCTACAGCGACACCCACGAACGCGGCCTGCGCAACTACGACACCGTGATGGCGGCCGTGCAGCGTGCCGGCGGCGTCATTGCACCCGCCACCCTGCGCGAGTTGCGCGACGCGGCGCTGGCCGACGAGCACGGCCACAAGCTGCACGCCGCGCTCTTGCGGCACGCGCTCGCCTGAACCACGGAGCCCGTCATGACCGCCCAGCCGATGACCCTGCAACTGCGCGTCGCCGAAGCACGCGAACTGAACCCGCTGATCAAGACCTTCAGGCTTCGATCGGCCGATGGCGGCGTGCTGCCCGGATTTGCCGCCGGCGCCCACATCCGCGTGCGGGTCGAGCTGCCCGATGGTTCGGCCGACTGGCGCCACTACTCGCTGATCAATTTCTCGGCCGATGCGAAGGCCACCGAGGCGCCGACCGACTACGTGATCGCGGTGCGCAAGGAAGCCGAAGGCCGCGGTGGCTCGCGCTTCATGCACGAGCGGCTGCGCGAGGGTGACACGGTCACGATCGAGGTGCCCAAGAACGACTTCCCGCTGCACACCGGCCCGGGCGGCACGGTGCTGCTGGCTGGCGGCATCGGCGTGACGCCCTTGGCCAGCATGGCGACCCGCCGCCGGGCCGAGGGGCTGCCGGTGCGCATGCACTATGCCGGCCGCAGCCGCGAACTGATGGCCTTCGTGCCCGAACTCCAGGCACTGCTGGGCGACGACCTGCGCCTGCATGCCGACGTCGAGCAGGGCGGCCCCTTCGACATCGGCGCCATGCTCGACGGCATCCCGGCCGGCGACCGGCTCTATGTCTGCGGCCCCAAGCTGATGCTCGACGCCGTGCTGGCCCAGACCCAGGCCCGCGGCTGGACCCACGACCGCGTGCACTTCGAGCTGTTCACCACGCCGGTGGTCGAGGAGGGCGACCATGCCTTCGAGGTCGAGCTCGCGCAGTCGGGCCAGCGCTTCACGGTGCCGGCCGACCAGAGCATCCTCGACTGCCTGATCGAGCACGGCTGCGACCCGATGTTCGACTGCAAGCGCGGCGAATGCGGCGTTTGCGCGACGCCGGTCATGGAGGGCGAGATCGACCATCGCGACTATGTGCTGACCGCGCGCGAAAAGGCGGAGGGCAACGTCATGCAGATCTGCATCTCGCGCGCCAAGGGGCAGCGGCTGGTGCTGGATATGTGAGATTTTGCGGGACAGACCAAGAAACTGCGCAGCAGTTTTTGCTCTGTCCTCAACTGATTAGAAGGAGCCACACACACATGACTTCCTACCGAGGCAACCCCGAAGCAGTGCGCGCACTGGTGCAGCCCGACCGGGTGCACCGCGACCTGTACACCAGCGCCGAGCTGTTCGAGCTGGAACAAGAGCACTTCTTCGCCAACACCTGGAACTACGTCGGCCACGAGAGCCAGCTGCCCAAGGCCGGCGACTACCTCAACACCGAGATCGCCGGCCGGCCGCTGATCGTCGTGCGCCACACCGACGGCTCGGTGCGCGCGATGATGAACAGGTGTGCGCACAAGGGCTCGCGGCTGGTCAGCGCGCCCTGCGGCAACACCGGCAAGTTCTTCCGCTGTCCCTACCACGCATGGACCTTCAAGACCGACGGTTCGCTGCTGTCGATCCCGCTCAAGAACGGCTACGAGGGTACGCAGCTGCACGAATGCGAATCGGCCAAGGGCCTGACGACGGTGAAGAACGTGCGCAGCTACCGCGGCTTCATCTTCGTCAAGATCAACGACGTCGGCCCCGACTTCGAAGAGTTCTTCGGCGACTCGCTGAGCTCGATCGACAACATGGCCGACCGCTCGCCCGAGGGCGAGCTCGAGATCGCCGGCGGCTGCCTGCGCTTCATGCACCAGTGCAACTGGAAGATGTTCGTCGAGAACCTCAACGACACCATGCACCCGATGGTGGCGCACGAATCGTCCGCCGGCACCGCCAAGAGCATGTGGGCCGGAAAGCCCGAGGACGAGCCCAAGCCGATGGCGATCGAGCAGTTCGTGCCTTTCATGTCGGACTACAAGTTCTTCGAGGACATGGGTGTGCGCACTTACGACAACGGCCACAGTTTCACCGGGGTCAACTTCAGCATCCACAGCAAGTACAAGGCGATTCCGGCGTACGACGATGCGATGAAGGCCCGGTATGGCGAGGAGCGCACCGCCCAGATCCTCGGCATGGCGCGGCACAACACCGTGTACTACCCGAACCTCACGATCAAGGGCGCGATCCAGGCGATCCGCGTGGTGCGGCCGATCGCGGTCGACAAGACCCTGATCGAGAGCTGGACCTTCCGCCTGAAGGGCGCGCCGCCCGAGCTCTTGCAGCGCACGACCATGTACAACCGCCTGATCAATTCCCCCTTCTCGGTGGTGGGCCACGACGACCTTCAGGCCTATCGCGGCATGCAGGCCGGCCTGCATGCGAGCGGCAACGAATGGGTCAGCCTGCATCGCAACTTCGATCCGGCGGAGACCGCGGGCGGCGAGATCACCACGGTCGGCACCAGCGAGTTGCCGATGCGGAACCAATACCGCACCTGGGCGAAATTCATGACGGAGACGATGTGATGCCGGCCGAACCGACCCGCCAGGACCTGATCGACTTCGTGGTCCACGAAGCGCGCCTGCTCGATGCCAGGCGCTACGAGGAGTGGAACGCGCTCTTTACCGACGATGCCTTCTACTGGGTGCCGCTGGTGCCCGACCAGGAGGACGGCCTCAACCACACCTCGCACCTCTATGAGGACAAGCTGCTGCGCGAGCTGCGCATCGAGCGGCTCAAGAGCCCGCGCGCCTTCTCGCAGCAGCCGCGCAGCCGTTGCCATCACCTGCTGCAGACACCGACGGTCGAGGTCTTCGATGCCGAGGCCAGGCACTTCGTGGTGCGCACCGAGTTCCACTACACCGAGTCGCAGGGCGACGAGCTGCAGTTCTACGTCGGCACTTTCTTCCATCACCTGACCCTGGTCGATGGGGCGCTGCGCATGACGCTCAAGCGGGTCAACCTGCTCAACTGCGACGCCGCGCTGCCGGCGGTGCAACTGTTCATCTAAACACGCCATGCACGCCACCGTCCACGCTGTTTTCGCCGCCACGGCCCGCCGCACCCCGGAGGCCGAGTTCCTGTTCACCGAGTCGGTGACCGCAGCGGCCTACGGCATCCCGGCCGGCGCGATCCGCTGGGGCGAGGCCTCGGCGGCGGTCGAGCGCTTGCGCAGTGCCTACGCCGCCGCGGGCTACGGCCACGGCCACCGCGTCGGGCTGCTGCTCGAGAACCGGCCCGCCTTCCTGCTGCACTGGTTCGCCCTCAATGCGCTGGGTGCCAGCGTGGTGCCGATCAATGCCGAGATGCGTTCCGCCGAACTGATCTACCTGATCGGCCACAGCGAGATCAGCCTCGCGGTCACGCTGCCCGAGCGGGCAGCAGACCTGCGGGCGGCGGCGGCCGAGGCGGGCATCGCCTTCGACACCATGGAGGCCGAAGCGGTCGACGCGATCCCGCCGGCGCGAGGCGCGGCCCCGCAGGCCGGCCGGCCGATCGGCGCCGACACCGAATGCGCTCTGCTCTACACCTCGGGCACGACCGGCCGGCCCAAGGGCTGCATTCTGTCCAACGCCTACTTCCTGTGCGCGGGCGACTGGTATGCGGCGCTCGACGGCGTCTGCGGCATCCGCCGCGATGCCGAGCGCGTGATCACGCCGCTGCCGCTGAACCACATGAATGCGATGGCGTTCTCGACCATGGTGGTGCTGGTCGCGGGCGGCTGCCTGGTGCAGCTCGATCGCTTCCATCCGAAGAGCTGGCTGCAGAGCGCGCGCGAGTCGGGGGCGACCATTGCGCACTACCTGGGCGTGATGCCCGCGATGCTCCTCTCCGCGCCGCCGTCGCCGTCCGATCGCGACCACGCGATCCGCTGGGGCTTCGGCGCTGGCGTCGACCGCAAGAACCATGCGCCTTTCGAGCAGCGCTTCGACTTTCCGCTGGTCGAGGCCTGGGCCATGACCGAGACCGGCGCCGCCGCCTGCGTGATGGCGAACCGCGAGCCGCGCCTGGTCGGCACCAGCTGCTTCGGACGGCAACCGGATTTCATGGAAGTCCGGCTGGTCGACGACGAGGGCCGCGACGTCGCAGCCGATGCGCCCGGCGAGCTGCTGGTGCGTTCAGCCGGCGCGGATCCGCGGGCCCGCTTTTTCTCGGGCTACCTGAAGGACGAGCAAGCCACCGCCGAGGCCTGGACCGATGGCTGGTTCCACACCGGCGACCTGGTGCGCCGCGACGCCGAGGGCAATTTTTTCTTCGTCGACCGCAAGAAGAACGTCATCCGGCGCAGCGGCGAGAACATCTCCGCCGTCGAAGTCGAGAGCGTGCTGAACCAGCATCCGGCGGTGAAGACCTCCGCCGTGGCAGCCACGCCGGATGCGGTGCGGGGCGACGAAGTGCTGGCCTGCATCGTGCTGCGAGAGGACGCCGGTGCTTCCGCGCCTGAACAACTGGCCGCCAGCATCGTCGACCATGCACTGGCCCAACTGGCGTACTACAAGGCGCCGGGCTACGTCGCCTTCGTCGATGCGCTGCCGCTCACGGCCTCGCAGAAGATCCAGCGCGGGCAGCTGCGCGAACTGGCGCACGCGCTGCCGGGGCAGGCGCATTGCATCGACACGCGTGCGATGAAGAAGAGGCAATCATGACAAGGCGCATGTCCTACGAGGGCGTGGCGGTCGCGGTGCCCGTCACCGTGCCCTACCAGCGCTATTCGACGCTCGGCGCCCATTGGTTCCTCGGCCAGGCGATGGAGGCGCTGGTCAAGGCCAGCGGTCTGAAGAAGGAGCAGATCGACGGCCTCTGCGTCAGCAGCTTCTCGCTGGCGCCCGACACCGCGGTCGGCGTGACCCAGCACCTGGGCTTGTCGCCGCGCTGGCTCGACCACATGCCGACCGGCGGCGCCTCGGGCGTGATGTGCCTGCGGCGTGCGGCGCGCGCCGTGCAGGCCGGCGATGCCGACGTGGTGGCCTGCGTGGCGGCCGACACCAACCATGTCGATTCCTTCCGCCAGACGCTGGGCAGCTTCAGCAACTTTGCACGCGATGCCACCTATCCGTATGGCTCGGGTGGCCCGAACTCGATCTTCGCGATGATCACGTCGCACTACATGCGCACCTTCGGCGCCACGCGCGAGGACTTCGGCCGCATCTGCGTCGACCAGCGCAGCAATGCGCTCAAGAACCCGGACGCGATGTTCAAGAAGCCGCTGACCCTCGACGAATACATCGCGGCGCGGCCGATTTCCGATCCGATCCATCTGTTCGATTGCGTGATGCCCTGCGCCGGGGCTGAAGCCTTCCTCGTGATGAGCGAAGAGCGGGCGCGCGACCTGGGCCTGGCGCATGCGGTGATCCGCGGCGCGATCGAGCGCCACAACGCCTACTCGGAAGACCCGGTGATGGTGCGCGGCGGCTGGCGCCGCGACCGCGACGACCTCTATGCCCAGGCCGGCGTGCAGCCGGCCGACATCGACTTCATCCAGACCTACGACGACTACCCGGTGATCGTGATGATGCAGTTCGAGGACCTCGGCTTCTGCGAGAAGGGCGAGGGCTCGGCCTTCGTGCAGTCGCACACGATGACGCATGACGGCAGCTTTCCGAACAACACCAGCGGCGGGCAGTTGTCGGCGGGGCAGGCCGGTGCGGCGGGTGGCTTCCTCGGCATGACCGAAACCATCCGGCAGCTGACGGACACCGCCGGCCCACGTGCCGTGCCGGGTGCGCAACTCGGCCTGGTCGCCGGCTTCGGCATGGTGACCTACGACCGTTGCCTTTGTACCGGCGCGGTGATTCTGGGGAGAGCCGCATGACCATGCCCTTGATGCGCCCCAAGCGCAAGAACCCGGTGCTGCGCACCCGGCAGATGAACCTGCCGCCGTGGGCCCGTGGCCGCGTGGCGCTGGGCATCACCGCGGCCGCCGCCGAAGGCCGCTTCGAACTCCAGACCTGCGAGGACTGCGGCACCGTGCAGTACCCGCCGCGCGAGGCCTGCCACAAGTGCCTCTCGCCCCGCCTGCACTGGCAGGAGCAGAACGGCGAAGGCGCACTGCTCAGCAGCACCACCTTGCACCACAGCAACGACCTTTTCTTCCGCGAGCGGCTGCCCTGGCGGCTGGGCCTGGTGCAGCTCGATGCCGGGCCGACCTTGATGGTCCACCTGCATGGCGAGGTCGGCGAGGCGCCGGCGCGCGTGCGCGTGGGCGCCCGGCTCGACCGCGCCGGGCAGGCGGTATTGATTGGATTTCCGAACGAAGGGAGCGCCCATATGGCCGACGACAAGATGCTGAGGGAAATGACCAGCGATCCGAAGTTCCGCAAGGTGCTGGTCACCGACGGCAAGACCGAGGTCGGCCAGGCGATCGTGCGTGCCCTGGTCAAGGCCGGCGCCGACATCGTCTGGGTCGGCCATGCCGAGCCGTGGAAGAAGACGGGCGGCCTCGAGGACATCACGGCGCTGCCGCAGGTGACGCTGGTGCCGCTCGACCTCACCAACGGCCGCTCGGTGAGCGAGCTGGCCGGCGAGATCGGCGGCAAGGTCGACATCGTGATCAACAACGCCGAGGTGCACCGAAGCTTCGGCATCGGGTCGCGGCGCGGCACCGATGTCGCCAAGGCCGAGATGGACATCAACTACTTCGGCCTGCTGCGCCTGGCGCAGGAGTTCGGCCCGGCGCTCAAGGGCCGTTCGGCCGACGGCGCGACCGGCGCCACCGCCTGGGTCAACCTGTTGTCGATCTACGCGCTCAGCAACTTCCCGCCGCACGGCACCTTCAGCGCCTCGAAGGCGGCGGCGCATTCGCTGGCCCAGTGCCTGCGCGCCGAGATGCGGCCGGCCGGCATCCGCGTGATCAACGTGTTCCCGGGGCCGATCGACGACGAATGGAACCAGCACACGCCGCCTCCCAAGCTGGCCGGCAGCGCGCTGGCCAACGCCATCGTGAAGGCGCTGCGCGACGGGGTCGAGGACGTGTACCCCGGCGACGTGGCGCAGGAGTGGCTGGAGCGCTGGCGCGACAACCCGAAGATCCTGGAACGCGAACTCGCGGCCGGTGGCTAGAAGCAGGAGCAACACACGATGACGACGACAACCCAACTGATTTCCGCCGCCGAGATCCTCGGCGGGCTGGTGAGCGCGATGGCCAGCGGCCGCATCCGCGTGGTCGACCTCACGCAGACCCTGACACCCGAGTTCCCGCAGATCGCGCTGCCGCCCGAGATGGGCCAGTGCTGGCCCTTCCGCATCGAAGAGGTGTCGAAGTACGACGAGCGCGGGCCCGGCTGGTACTGGAACAACTTCTCGTGCGGCGAGCACACCGGCACCCACTTCGATGCGCCGATCCACTGGATCTCGGGCCGGGACCTGCCGAACAATTCGGTCGACACCATTCCGGTACAGCACTTCGTGGCACCGGCCTGCGTGATCGATTGCTCCGAACAGGTCAAGGGCGACGACGACTACCTGCTGAGCATCGCCGACATCGAACGCTACGAGAGCCTGCACGGCCGCATTCCGAAGGGTGCCTGGGCGCTGATGCGCACCGACTGGTCGAAGCGCCAGGACCCCGAGGCCTACCAGAACTTCGACGAAACCGGCCAGCACACGCCGGGCCCGAGCACCGAGGCGGTGCGCTTCCTGGTCGAGGAGCGCGACGTGATCGGCTTCGGCTCCGAGGCGATCGGCACCGACGCCGGCCAGGGCTACCACCTGCGCCCGCCGTACCCGTGCCACTACTACATGCACGGCGCCGGCCGCTATGGCCTGCAGTGCTTGAGCAACCTCGACCTGCTGCCGCCCGCCGGCGCGGTGCTGATCTGCCCGCCGCTCAAGATCGAGAAGGGCAGCGGCAGTCCGCTGCGCGTGCTCGCCCTGGTGGGAGCTGCCGCATGACGCCTGTGTCCGCCAACAAGGTCGCGGCCGTCACCGGCGGCAGCGCCGGCATCGGCAAGGTCATCTGCGAAGACCTGCTCGCGCAAGGGTACGAAGTCGTCTCGCTGGCACGCCGGCATTGCGATATCGATCATCCGAAGCTGCACAGCATCGAGGTCGACCTGGCCGATCGCGCCGCCACTGCGCAGGCCGCGGCCGAACTGGTGCGGCGCTTCGAAGTGACCACCGTGGTGCACAACGCCGGCGTCATCCGCCCGGCGCTGATTTCCGACGTCAAGCTCGACGACCTCGACGCACTGGTCGACCTGCACCTGGGCTGTGCCATCCAGCTGGTGCAGGCGGCACTGCCGGCGATGCGCGCGCAGCACTTCGGCCGGGTGGTGCTGCTTTCGTCGCGTGCGGCGCTGGGGCTGCAGACGCGCACCAGCTATTCGGCGACCAAGGCCGGCATGCTGGGCATGGCGCGCACCTGGGCACTCGAGCTCGCGCCCGAAGGCATCACGGTCAACGTGGTCGCGCCGGGGCCGATCCGCACCGACATGTTCTACGACGTCGTCGAGGCCGGCAGCGAGCGCGAGCGCGCGCTCGCCGCATCGGTGCCGGTGCGACGCCTTGGCGAGTCCGCCGACGTGGCACGGGCCGTGCGTTTCTTTGCCGATCCCGTGAACGGTTTCGTCACGGGGCAGGTGCTGTACGTGTGCGGCGGAACGAGCGTCGGCAGCCTCGCGCTCTGATACCGATCGACCGCGAACTCAGGGGTTCTTTCGCTTGCCATCGCAGCATTGCTTCATTAGCATTCTTGACACTTAAACATTTCATAAATCATGTTCTTGTTTGAAGTCCCCGCTTCGTCGTTTGCATCCAACCTGAGGAGGTTTGCATGAAAGTCTTGACCCGACTCTGCGCACTGGCGGGCCTTGCGGCCGGCTTCGGCGCCTTCCACGCCACGGCACTGGCCGCCGACCTCAAGGTCGGCTTCATCACCTCGCTGTCGGGGCCCGTGTCCTCGCTGGGCATCCCCTACGAGAAGGGCATGAAGGCCGCGGTGGCCTACAAGTCGGAGCTCAACGGCCGCAAGATCCAGCTGGTGCAGCTCGACGATGCCTCGGACCCGTCGACCGCTGCCCGCAACGCGCGCAAGATGATCGACGAGGACAAGGTCGACGTCATCATCGGCACCGCCGGCTCGCCCGGAGCGCTCGCGATCGCCGCGGTGGCGCGCGAGACCAAGACGCCGTTGATCTCTATCGCCAACGCCAACCTGCCGGGCGACGACGGCGCCTGGATGGTCACGCTGCCGCAGCCCGCGCCGCTGATGGTCAGTGCGGTGGTCGAGCGCATGAAGAAGTCGGGCGTCAAGACGGTGGGCTACATCGGCTTCTCCGACGCCTGGGGCGACCTGGTCTACGACGCGCTCAAGAAGAGCGCCGAGCCGGCCGGCATCCAGGTGGTGTCGAACGAGCGCTATGCGCGTGCCGATTCCTCGGTCACGGGCCAGGTGCTGAAGATCGTGGCGCTGAAGCCCGATGCGGTGATCACCGGCACCTCGGGCACACCCGGTGCCTTGCCCTACCTGGCGCTCGCCGAGCGCGGCTACAAGGGCCAGATCTACGGCATGCACGCCCTGATCAACCCCGACTTCGTGCGCGTCGGCGGCCCGTCCGTCGAAGGCCTGCTGGCCCCGACCGGCCCGGTGATCGTGGCCGAGCAGCTGCCTGACTCGAACCCGATCCGCAAGGTCTCGATGGACTTCCGCACGGCCTACCAGAAGGCCAACGGCGCGCCGCCGACCGATGCCTTCTCGGCCTATTCGTTCGATGCCTGGCTGCTGTTCCTCGATGCCGCCGCGCGCGCCAAGGGCGAGCCCGGCACGCCGGCCTACCGGGTGGCGCTGCGCGACGCGATCGTCAACACCAAGGAGCTGGTCGGCACCCACAGCGTCTACAACTTCAAGCCCGACGACCGCTACGGTTCGGACGAGCGCTCCCGCGTCATCGTGAAGCTCGAAAAAGGCCAATGGAAGCTGGTTCCTTAGCTCGCCCCCAGGTTGGCTCACTTCGTGTAGCCGCCCACCCCCGACCGGGGGCAATACCAGCGGCCCGGCATAGCCGGTTCCGCGGTATTCCTGGAATGTCCCTTGCATTGAGTGCGGGCGGTTGACCGCTTTGCATACCGGAACAAATTGATCATGCGTCCCTTCCTTCGATTTCTCAGCGCCACGGCAGTTGCCTTCGCTGCTGCTCAAGCCACAGCCGCGGACCTCAAGGTCGGCTTCATCAGCTCGCTCTCGGGGCCGGTGTCGGCGCTCGGCATTCCCTACGAGAAGGGCATCCGCGCCGCGATCGCCGAGCACCCGGCGCTGGCCGGCCACAAGGTCGAGCTGATCGTGCTCGACGATGCCTCCGATCCGACCACCGCCGGGCGCAATGCGCGCAAGCTGGTGGTCGAGGACAAGGTCGACGTGCTGATCGGCACCTCGGGCGTGCCCGGCGCAATGGCGATCGCGGCGGTGGCGCGCGAGCTCAACACGCCGCTGATCTCGCCGACCCCGGTCACCATTCCCGGGCCCGAGGGCGCATGGACCGTGACCGTGTCGCAGCCCTTCCCGCTGATGGTCGCGGCGGTGGTCGATCGCATGAAGAAGTCGGGCGTGAAGACGGTCGCCTTCATCGGCTTCTCGGACGCGCTCGGCGACCTCGCCTACGACTCGCTCATGAAGAGCGCCGAGGCGGCCGGCATCAAGGTGGTGGCCAACGAGCGCTATGCGCGCAGCGATTCCTCGGTCGCCGGCCAGGTGCTCAAGATCATCTCGACCCGCCCCGACGCGGTGTTCGCGGGCAACTCCGGCACGCCCGGCGCGCTGCCCTACCTGGCGCTGGCCGAGCGCGGCTACAAAGGACAGATCTACGGCACGCACGGCCTGATCAACGCCGACTTCGTGCGCGTCGGCGGCGCCTCCATCGAAGGTCTCCAGGTGCCGAGCGGCCCGGTGCTGGTGGCCGATCAACTGCCCGACAGCAACCCGATCAAGAAGGTCTCGATGGCCTTCCGCAGCGCCTACCAGAAGGCCAATGGATCGGCGCCGAACGACGCCTTCTCGTCCTACACCTACGACGCCTACCTGCTGCTGGCCGACGCGGCGTCGCGCACCAAGGGCGAGCCCGGCACGCCGGCCTATCGCACGGCACTGCGCGATGCGATCGTCAGCACCAAGGAGCTTGCCGGCACCCACGGCATCTACAACTTCAAGCCCGACAATCGCTACGGCTCCGACCAGCGCGCGGTGGTGATCGTGCGCAGCGAGAAGGGCCAGTGGAAGCTGGTTCCGTAGATGAACTATCGCGACCGGCCCGATGCGATTGCCGCGCTCGTCCAGGACGATCGCGTGCATCGTGACCTGTACCTGAGCGAGGAGCTGTTCGCGCTCGAGCAGGAGCGCCTCTTTGCCCGCACATGGCTCTACGCGGGCCATGCGAGCCAGGTGCCGAACAGCGGCGACTTCTGGTCGCTGGAGCTGGCCGGCCGGCCCGTGATGATGGTGCGGCAGGCCGATGGCGCGGTGCGCGTGTTCTACAACCGCTGCGCCCACAAGGGCAGCCGGCTGGTCACCGACGAGAGCGGCAACACCGGCAAGTTCTTTCGCTGCCCCTATCACGCCTGGACCTACAAGCTCGACGGCGCGCCGCTCGCGATCCCGCTCAAGAGCGGCTATGAAGGCACGCGGCTGAAAGAGTGCGAGTCGGGGCAGGGCCTGACCGAACTGAAGCACACGGCTGTGTACCGCGACTTCGTTTTCGTGCGGCTGTCCGACGAGGGGCCGGGCTTCGAGGAATTCTTCGGCGAGGTGGTGGGCGCGATCGACAACATGGTCGACCGCTCGCCCGAGGGCCGGCTCGCTGTCGGCGGCGGCGTGCTGCGCAACATCATCCACTGCAACTGGAAGATGTACCTCGAGAACATCAACGACACGGTGCATCCGATGTCGACCCACGAGTCGGCCACGCAGGCGGCCGATGCGCTGTGGCAGGGCCGCGCGCCCGATACGCCCAAGCCGATGGCGATGGAGCAGATCCTGCCCTTCGGCTCGGGCTACGACTTCTTCGACAAGATGGGCGGACGGGTGTTCGCCAACGGTCACAGCGTGCTGGGCGTCAACTTCAGCATCCACTCCAACTACGCCCAGCTGCCCGACTACGAGCAGGCGATGCGCGATGCGCACGGCGCCGAGCGCGCCGTCGAGATCCTGCAGCGCTCGCCGCAGAACTCGGTGTTCTTCCCCAGCCTGTCGGTCAAGGGTTCGCCGCAGGCGATCCGCGTGATCCGGCCGCTGGCCGCCAACCGGACGCTGATCGAGGCCTGGAGCTTCCGCGCCGCCGGCGCGCCCGACCTGCTGTTCGAGCGCGCAATGAACTACAACCGGCTGGTCTTCTCGCCGATGTCGGTGGTGGCCCACGACGACGTGCACCTGTTCGAGAGCATGCAGCAGGGCCTGCGCGCCGATGGCAACGAGTGGGTCAGCCTGCACCGCGATTTCGATCCCTCGGAACTGCAGCAGTCGACGATCACGACCAACGGCACCAACGAACTGCTGATGCGCAATCAGTTCCGCGCCTGGGCCCGGTACATGGCGGCTGCCGCATGACGACGCCGGAAGACTTCGTCGCGGCCGAGGCCGCCTTGCTCGACGCCGGCCGTTTCGACGACTGGCTGGCCCTGTTCACCGAGGACGGCCACTACTGGGTGCCGCTGCAGGGCGCGGCGCAGGCCGACCCCTACTCCCACAACTCGATCGCCTACGAGGACCGGCTGTTGCTGCAGCTGCGCATCGAGCGTCTCAAGAACCCGCGCGCCCATTCGCAGCATCCGGCGAGCCGGTGCCAGCACGTGCTGCAGCGTTCCCGCATCGAGAGCGACGACGCCGCAGGCGGCGAGCTGGTGCTGCGCACCCCCTTCCTCTATGTCGAGGCCCGCGGCGAGCAGCAGCTGATGCTCGCCGGCAGCTATCGCCATCTGCTGGTGCGCACGGCCTCCGGCTGGGCGATCCGGCAGAAGCGGGTCGACCTTCTCAATGCCGGGCAGGCGCTGCCGGCCATCCAGTTGTTCATCTGAGCGATCCGCTCATTTCATTTCCACCCACCAGGAGCCCACGACATGAAGAGCTTGATGCAGACCTTGACCCGCAGCGCGCTGGCGGCCGCGCTGGGCGTCGGCCTCACGGCGACGGCGATCGCCGCCGACCTCAAGGTCGGCCTGAGCGTGTCGCTCTCCGGCCCCAACTCCTCGCTCGGCGTGCCATACGCCAAGGGCATGCAGGCCGCGCTGGCCTACAAGCCGGAGGTCAACGGCCGCAAGATCCAGCTGATCGTGCTGGACGACGGCTCCGATCCGACCACCGCCGGGCGCAACGCGCGCAAGCTGGTCGAGGAGGACAAGGTCGACGTGCTGATGGGCACCTCGGGCGTGCCGGCCGCGATCGCGATGGCGCAGGTGGGCCGCGATGCCAAGGTGCCGATGATCGGGCTGACGCCGATCCAGCTCGATGCGGCCGAGAACCCGTGGGTCTTCACGGTCGCCCAGCCGACCCAGCTCATGATCGACGCGGTGGTCCAGCGCATGAAGAAGGACGGCGTCAAGACGGTCGGCTACATCGGCTTCTCCGACGCCTGGGGCGACCTGGTCTACAACGCGCTGATGAAGTCGGCCCCCGAGGCCGGGATCAAGGTGCTCGGCAACGAGCGCTATGCGCGCGCCGACGCTTCGGTCACCGGCCAGGTGCTCAAGCTGGTGGCGATGAAGCCCGACGCCGTGATGACCGGCGGCGCCGGCACGCCGGGTGCGCTGCCGTTCCTGGCGCTGACCGAGCGCGGCTTCAAGGGGCCGGTGTATGGCCAGCACGGCCTGATCAACCCCGACTTCGTGCGGGTCGTCGGCGCCTCCGGACAGAACGCGCTGATGCCCACCGGCCCGGTGATCGTCGCCGAGCAGCTGCCCGAGGGCTACCCGACCAAGAAGATCGCGATGGACTTCCGCGCCGCCTTCCAGAAGGTCAACAACGCGCCGACCAGCGATGCCTTCTCGGCCTACTCCTTCGACGGCTGGCTGGTCTTCACCGATGCCGCCGCGCGCGCCAAGGGCGAGCCCGGCACGCCCGAGTTCCGGCTGTCGCTGCGCGACGCGATCGCCAGCACGAAGGAAGTGGTGGGCACGCATGGGGTCTACAACTTCAAGCCAGGCAATCTGTATGGCGTCGACGAACGCGCCCGCGTGATCGTCAAGCTCGACAACGGCCAATGGAAATTGGCGCCATGAGAAAGGCTGAGAGTGGTGCGGACATAGGCCGGCGCCGGGCCGCCCCAAGGCGGCCTGCGGCCCCCTCGGGGGGCAGCGACCCACACGAAGTGGGGGAGCGTGGGGGCCACACAGGCCGGCGCCGGGCCGCCCCAAGGCGGCCTGCGGCCCCCTCGGGGGGCAGCGACCCACACGCAGTGGGGGAGCGTGGGGGCAACATTTTTCGAAGGGCATTTCAATGACATGGGACGTGGCGCTCATCCTGGGCATCGACGGGCTCGCCAATGGCGCGGTCTATCTGCTCGCGGGGCTCGGGCTGGTGCTGATCTTTTCCGTCACGCGAGTGGTCTTCGTGCCCTTCGGCGACATCGCGGCCTTTGCCGCGCTGACCCTGGCGGCCTTCGAGACCGGCCGCCTGCCGCCGACCATCGGACTGGTGATGGTGCTGGCCGCACTGGCCACGCTGACCGAAGTCGGCAGCCTGCTGCGGCGCGGCGAAGGGCGCAAGGTGCCGAAGGCGATCCTGGCCTGGGGCGTGCTGCCGCTGCTGCCCTGCCTGCTGGCCTGGGCCACCTCGCGGCCCGGCATGCCGGCGGCGGTGCAGATCGCGGTCACGGTGCTGCTGGTGGTGCCGATCGCGCCGCTGCTGGCGCGCGTGGTGTTCCAGCCGATTGCCGATGCGTCGGTGCTGGTGCTGCTGATCGTCTCGCTGGCGCTGCACTTCCTGCTGTCGGGCCTGGGCCTGCTGTTCTTCGGGCCTGAGGGCTCGCGCACCCAGCCGCTCGCCAGTGGCAGCATCGCGCTCGGCGACGGCTTCTCGGTCAGCGGCCAGGTGGTGCTGATGGTCGGGGCGGCGATCGTTCTGAGCGGCCTGTTCTTCCTGGTGTTCGAGCGCACGGTGGCGGGCAAGGCGCTGCGCGCCACCGCCGTCAACCGGGTCGGTGCGCGGCTGGTCGGCATCCGGCCGGCGCGCACCGCCTTGCTGGCCTACGGCAGCGCCTCGTTGCTGGCCGGCCTGATCGGGGTGCTGATCGCACCCGTCACCACCATGTATTACGACTCCGGCTTCATCATCGGCCTCAAGGCCTTCGTGGCCGCGATCATCGGCGGCCTCGTGAGCTACCCGATGACCGCCATCGGCGCGCTCGCGGTCGGCGTGGTCGAGAGCTTCGCCTCGTTCTGGAGCGGCGCGCTCAAGGACGTGATCGTCTTCAGCCTGCTGATCCCGGTGCTGATGCTGCGCTCCTTCATGAGCGTGCATTCGGAAGAGGAAGAAGACGAGGTGGACCAATGAGCCTCCTTCGCAACCGCAACTTCTGGATCGGCGTGATCGTCGTCGCATTGGCCATCGCGCCGATGCTGGCCGGCAACTTCACGGTCTCGCTGCTCAACGACATCGGCATCGGCGCGCTGGTCGCGTTGGGCCTGGTGCTGCTGACCGGCATCGGCGGCGCCACCTCCTTCGGGCAGGCGGCCTTCGTCGGCATCGCGGCCTATGCGACCGCCTGGCTCACCACCACGCAGGGCATGTCGCCCTGGATCGGCCTTCTGTTCGCGCTGCTGCTGACCGGCCTTTCCGCGCTGGCCATCGGCATGCTGACCCTGCGCCTGGGCGGCCACTTCCTGCCGCTCAGCACCATCGCCTGGGGGCTGTCGATCGCGATGCTGTTCGGCAACGTCGATGCGCTGGGGCGCCACACCGGGCTGTCGAACATCCCGCCGCTGCGCTTCGGCGGCTGGTCGCTGGCCGATCCGCGCGCCATCTACTACCTGATCTGGGTGCTGGTCGGGCTGGCCTTCCTGTTCAGCCAGAACCTGCTGCAGTCGCGGCCGGGCCGCGCGATCCGCAGCCTGCGCGGCGGCGCCACGCTGCTGGCCAGCGTCGGCGCCGACGCCTACCGCGTGCGGCTCACGCTGTTCGTGACGGCGGCGCTGTTCGCGGGCCTGGCGGGCTGGCTCTATGCCCACATGAACCGCTTCGTGAGCCCGTCGCCCTTCGACGTCCGGGCCAGCATCGAATACCTGCTGATGGCGGTGGCCGGCGGTCTCGGGCAGCTTGCCGGTGCCTTGGTCGGTTCGGCCCTGGTGCTGGTGCTCAAGAACGGCTTGCAGGACGTGCTGCCGATGCTCACGCAGCGCGCCGGCCAGCTCGAGGCGGTGGCCTTCGCGGCGCTGTTCATCCTGCTGCTGCATTTCGCGCGCGGCGGCCTGATGGGCTTCGTGCGGCGCTGGACCCGCGGCCGCTTCAGCGCGGCGCCGGCGCAGGCGTCGGCGACGCCGGTCGAGCCGCTCGCGCACCGCACGCTGCCCGATCGCGGCTCGCCGATCCTGACGGTGACCGGGGCGGTCAAGCGCTTCGGCGGGCTGGTGGCGGTCAACGACGTGAGCTTCGACGTCAAGGCGGGCGAGATCGTCGGCCTGATCGGACCCAACGGCGCCGGCAAGTCGACGATGTTCAACCTGCTGACCTGCACCTTGCCGATGACCGCGGGCCAGGTGCGCTTCCTCGGCCAGGACATCGCCGGCCTGCCGCAGCGCACGGTGGCGCGCCTGGGTCTGGCGCGCACCTTCCAGCACGTGAAGCTGCGCCCGCACATGAGCCTGCTCGACAACGTGGCGCTCGGCGCCCACTCGCGCACCAACGCCGGCGTGCTGAAGGCCGGCCTGCGGCTCGACCGCGCCGAGGAGCGCCAGATCCTGCAGGAGGCGCAGCGGCAGCTCGACCGCATCGGCCTCGGCGACCGGGCGCATGAGCTCGCAGGCAGCCTGCCGCTGGGCACCCAGCGCATCCTCGAGATTGCGCGGGCGCTGGCGGCCGACCCGGTGCTGCTGGTGCTCGACGAGCCCGCCGCCGGCCTGCGGCGCAAGGAGAAGATGGCGCTCGGCGAGCTGCTGCGCAAGCTGCGTGAGGACGGCGTGACGATCCTGATCGTCGAACATGACATGGACTTCGTGATGAAACTGGTGGACCGGCTGGTGGTGATGAACTTCGGCTCCAAGCTGGTCGAGGGCGTGCCCTCGGCGGTGCGGGCCGATGAACGGGTGCAGGCGGCGTATCTGGGGAGCGTGGTATGAGCGGCTCGACCATGCTTGAAATCGGCGACCTGCACGTGTCCTACGGCCAGGTCGACGCGGTGCGCGGCGTCACGCTGAAGCTCGAGCACGGCCAGATCATCTCGGTGATCGGCCCCAACGGCGCCGGCAAGACCACCTTGCTGGCCGCCGCGATGGGCCTGCTGCCGAGCAAGGGCATCCTGAAGTTCGAGGGCGAGGACCTGCACGGGCTCGATGTCGAGGCGCGGGTCGAGCGCGGCCTGTGCCTGGTGCCCGAGAAGCGCGAGCTGTTCGGTGAGCTCAGCGTGCTCGACAACCTGCAGCTCGGGGCCTACTCCAAGCGGCTGGCGAGCGCTGCGCTCAAGCGCCAGCTGCAGCAGGTCTACGAGCGCTTTCCCCGGTTGGCGGAGCGGCGCTCTCAGCGCGCCGACACGCTGTCGGGCGGCGAGCGCCAGATGCTCGCGGTCGGCCGGGCGCTGATGTCGGCGCCGCGCCTGCTGATGCTCGACGAACCGAGCCTGGGCCTGGCGCCGCTGATCGTGCGCGACATCCTGGCCATCGTGCGCAAGCTGCGCGACGACGGCGTGTCGATCCTGCTGGTCGAGCAGAACGCGCGCGCCGCGCTCGAGAGCTCCGACCACGGCTATGTGCTGGAGACCGGAGAGATCGCGCTGTCGGGGCCCTCGGAGCAGCTGGAGAGCGATCCGCGCGTGCAGGCCACCTACCTCGGCGGAGGCACCCACGATGACGATTGAGCCGCGCCAGCTGCCGGCGGCGCAGCGCACCCTGCCTGCGATGCTGCAGCGGCAAGCGGCCGAGTTCGGGCAGCGGCCCCTGCTCAGGGTCGCGGGCCGCAGCTGGTCGCATGCCGATGCGGCCGCGGCCGCCGCCATCCGCGCCGGGGCGCTGGCGCAATGCGGCGTGACGCGCGGCGACCGCGTGGCGCTCATGAGCGGCAACCGCATCGAGTTCGTCGAAGCCTTCCTCGGCGCCGGCTGGCTCGGCGCCGTGGCGGTGCCGGTCAACACCGCGTCGATGGGCCCCCAGCTCGAATACTTCCTGGCCAACAGCGAGGCCAGGCTGCTGGTGATCGAGGCCGATCTGCTCCAAAGGCTGCACACCGCCGACCTGGCGCGCACGGCGTTGCAGACGATCTGGGTCATCGGCGAAGCGACCGGCAGCTGGCAGCCTCCCGAAGGTATCCGCCTGGTGCCCTGGCCGGCAGGCGCCGAGGCGATCGCGCCGACCGCGGTCCAGCCCGGCGACCCGCTCGCCATCCTCTACACCTCGGGCACCACCGGCCCGGCCAAGGGCGTGGTCTGCCCGCATGCCCAGTATTTCTGGTGGGGCGTGAACAGCGCCGAGGTGCTCGGCGTCGGCGCCGACGACGTGCTGTGCACCACCTTGCCGCTGTTCCACATCAATGCGCTCAACACCTTCTCGCAGGCCGCGCTCACGGGCGCCGAGGTGGTGTTCGAGTCGCGCTTCTCGGCCTCGGGCTTCTGGCCTTCGATGCGGGCCTGCGGCGCCACCGTGGTCTACCTGCTCGGCGCGATGGTGCCGATCCTGCTGGCCCAGCCCGAAGGGCCCGGCGAGCGCGAGCACCGCGTGCGCACCGGGCTCGGGCCCGGCGTGCCGACGGCGGCCGGGCAGGCTTTCTTCGCGCGCACCGGCGTGCGGCTGCTCGAAGGCTACGGCTCGACCGAGACCAATTTCGCGATCGCCACCGCCCCCGATTCACCGCGCAGCGGTGTCATGGGCTGGTTGCGGCCGGGCTTCCAGGCCCGGGTCGCCGATGCCGACGACGCTGAACTGCCAGCGGGCGAGGCCGGCGAGCTGCTGCTGCGCGCCGACGAGCCCTACGCCTTCGCGAGCGGCTACTTCAACATGCCCGAGAAGACGGTCGAGGCCTGGCGCAACCTGTGGTTCCATACCGGCGACCGCGTGCTGCGCGAGGCCGACGGCGCCTTCCGCTTCGTCGATCGCATCAAGGACGCGATCCGCCGCCGCGGCGAGAACATCTCCTCCTTCGAGGTCGAGCAGGTGCTGCTGAGCCATCCGGACGTGGCGGCCTGCGCGGTCTACCCGGTGGGCTCCGAACTGGCCGAGGACGAGGTGATGGCCGCGCTGGTGGCGCGGGACGGCAGCGTGATCGAGCCGGCCGAGCTCATGCGATTCTGCGAGTCGCGCCTGCCGTACTTCGCGGTGCCGCGCTATGTCGACCTGCTCGACGACCTGCCGCGCACCGAGAACGGCAAGGTGCAGAAGTACAAGCTGCGCGAGCGCGGCGTGTCGGCCGCCACCTGGGACCGCGGGCCGGGCGCCCCACGCGCCAAGGGCTGAGCCATGTTCTCCCTCGATGGCCAAGCGGCGTTCGTCACGGGTGCGGGGCAGGGCCTGGGCGCCGCGATCGCGCTGGGGCTGGCGCAGGCGGGCGCCGGCGTGATGCTGACCGATGTCGACGCTGCGGCCGCCGAGGCGGTGGCGGCGGGCCTTCGCGACGCCGGCCACCGCTGCATCGCGATGGCGCTCGATGTCCGCGACGAGTCCGCGTTCGAACGCAGCTTCGAGGCCGCCGTGCAGCACTTCGGCGCCATCGACCTGATGGTCAACAACGCCGCGCTGACGCCCTCGACCTCGCTCTGGGACATCACGGCCGGCGAATGGGACGAGGTGATGGCGGTGAACCTGCGCGGCAGCTTCTTCGGCTGCCGCATCGCCGGACGCCACATGCGCGAGCGCGGTGCGGGCCGCATCGTCAACCTGACGTCGATCGCCGGCCAGCAGGCCAGCGCGGCGAGCGGCGCCCACTACGCGGCCTCGAAGGCCGGGCTGATCGCGCTGACCCGCTCGTTCGCGCAGGCACTGGCGGCCGATGGCGTCACGGTCAATGCGCTGGCGCCGGCGGCGATCCGCAGCCCCTTGCTCGACGCCATGGCGCCGGAGCGGCAGCAGGCGCTGCTGCGCGGCATCCCGCTCGGCCGCTTCGGCGAGGCGCAGGAAGTGGCGGCAGCCGTGGTCTACCTGGCCTCGGCGGCCGGGGCCTTCGTCACGGGCACGACGCTCGATCTCAATGGCGGCCGGTTGATGCGCTGAGCCCCAGAAAAAGCACCCGTGGTTAAAATGTTTAGTTGTCAACGGTTTTGCTAGCCATGAAAAATTCACTGAATGGGCGCCACGCGGTCGTGACCGGCGCGGCTCGTGGAATCGGCGCCGAGATCGCGCGCACCCTGGCGGCCGAGGGCGCCCGTGTCACGCTGCTCGGCCGCGACAGCGCCGCGCTGGAGCGCGTGCGCAGCGAACTGGCGGGCAGCGGGCACGGGGTGGCCGCGGTCGATGTCGCCGATGCCGAATCAGTGCGCGCGGCCTTCGAGGCCTTGCGCGCGGCGTCGGGCCCGGTCGAGATCCTGGTCAACAACGCCGGCCAGGCCGAGAGCGCGCCTTTCCTCAAGACCTCGGTCGAGCTCTGGCAGCGCATGCTCGGCGTCAACCTCACGGGCAGCTTCCTCTGCGCGCAGGCGGCGCTGCCCGACATGCTCGATGCCGGCTGGGGCCGCATCGTCAACATCGCCAGCACCGCGGGCCAGAAGGGCTATGCCTACGTCGCTGCCTACACCGCGGCCAAGCACGGCGTGATCGGGCTCACGCGCTCGCTGGCGCTCGAGGTGGCGCGCAAGGGCGTCACGGTCAACGCGGTCTGCCCCGGCTACACCGACACCGACATCCTGCGCAACAGCGTCGCCAACGTGGTCGGCAAGACCGGCCGCAGCGAAGCCGATGCGCTGGCCGAGTTCGCGGTCGTCAATCCGCAGCGCCGCATCGTGCAGCCGGCCGAGGTGGCCGATGCGGTGCGCTGGCTCTGCGGCGAGGCTGCGGCCTCGGTCACCGGCCAGTCGATCTCGGTGTCGGGGGGAGAAGTCACGTGATCGACAGCACCAACGACCCGTCGCACGCGGCGCTCAGCGACGCCGAGGAACTGGGCCACGAGGCCCGCGCCGGCAACGACGACCACGCCGTGCTGAAGCTCTGGCTGCGCATGCTGGCCAGCACGACGCAGATCGAGGCCGAGATCCGCAAGCGGCTGCGCGAGCGCTTCGACATCACGCTGGCGCGCTTCGACTACATGGCCCAGCTCTACCGCTACAAGGACGGGCTCAAGATGCGCGTGCTGTCGCGCTACCTGATGGTCACCGGCGGCAACGTGACCGGGCTCACCGACGAACTCGAGCGCGAGGGCGTGGTCTCGCGCACCGCCAGCCCCGACGACCGCCGGGCCTGGATCGTGAGCCTCACGCCCAAGGGCCGGCGCAGCTTCGAGGCCATGGCCAGCGAGCACGAGCAGTGGATCCTCGAGATGTTCTCGGGGCTCGACATGAAGACCGTGAAGCAGCTGCACAGCCAGCTGGGCCAGTTGCGCGTGCACGTGATGCGCAACGAGGCCGGCGGCGAGGAGCCGGCGTGAGCGATGCCGCCGCCGCAGCGTTCCGCCGTGAACGGCTGATCCGCTTCTCGGACTGCGACCCGGCGGGCATCGTCTTCTATCCGCAGTACTTCGTGATGTTCAACGGCCTGGTCGAAGACTGGGTCAATGCGATGGGCGTGGGCTACCAGCGGCTGATCGTCGAGCAGCGCATCGGCCTGCCGACCGTGCGGGTCGAGGCCGATTTCCGCGCCGTGAGCCGCTTCGGCGACAGCGTGACCTTGGCGCTCGTGGTCGAGCGCCTCGGCACGCGCTCGCTGACCCTGGCGCTGCAGTGCGTGGGCGCCGACGGCGAACTGCGCATGCAAATGCGGCAGGTGCTGGTGACGACCTCGCTCGAGACGCATCGCGCGCTCGAGATCCCCGCGGCGCTGCGCGATGCGATCCTGCGCGGCGTGCCCGACGAGGGCTGACAGCCCTCGCTCAGGCCGCGAGGCCGTTCATGAGCCCGGTGCGCGGGTGGCAGTTGATGTACTCGTAGCTCTGCTCGTCCATCTTCAGCACCGACACCTCGTGGTACACGCGCAGCTGCAGCTCGAAGTTGAGCTCCTGCACATAGCGCATGAAGCTGCCGAAGATCGCCACGTGCGTGGGATGCGACTCGGCCCAGCGCTCCATGTCGGCCAGCGAGCGCCAGAAGCTCAGGCCGAAGGACTTCTGCAGCGGCGCGCCCCTGGCGTCGAGGTGGTGCATGTAGCGGTTGCTGTAGCAGCCGATCGCGAGGCCCTGGTCGCGCAGGAAGTCCATGCCCTCGCGCAAGGTCGGCTCCATGTCCTCGAGGTAGAGGGTGCGCTCCTTGCCGGTGGTGTCGGTCCATTCCTGGCCCGAGCGGATCATCGCCACGTTGGGGTGGCCCGCGATGCGCACGCGCTGGCCCGGCGCGGGCGTGGCCGGGATCGCGCTGCGGCTTCCCGATGCCACCATCGCATCGGTCTGCGACAACGGGATCCGGTCGCGCATCGAACCCCAGTAGCCGTGCTCCCGGATCTCGCCGCTGACCCCGCCGCCCATCACGACACCCACGCCCTCGAAGCGGTCGGGCGTGCTGAACATGGTCTCGTAGTGCTCGGCCCGCGGCGAGGCGATCTCGCGGAAGTAGCCCAGTCCGTCGTCGAGCCGCGCCGGCGAGCGCCACCAGTCGTCGATCTCGGGCGTGGCGCACCAGCGTCCGAAGGCGGCCGGGTCGCTCCAGTAGGCGATCGCGATCATGTTGTCGCAGCCCTCGGCGTCGACGAAGTGGGCCAGGTCGTGGTGGCCCGGCCCGTCGGCGAGTCCGAAGCTTTGCGCGATCTTCATCAGGGCGGCGCAGGCGCGGCCCTGGAGCTCGGGCCCGCGCGACTGCACGCCGAAGTAGCCCATCACCACCTGGCCCACGCCGGCGGCTGCGCGAGCCGACCAGACGGGGTAGGGCGGCGTGTAGTCGTCCTCCACCCGGCGGTGCCGGGTGCGCGGACATTTCAGGTGTTCGGCAATGGCGGATTCCATGGCGCTTCCCCTGTGAGGCGGCGGCTCAGGCCACGACCGGCTGGCGGGCGGCGGCCGCAGCCGCTTCGACCGGCGTGGACACCGGCTCGGCGACCGCCTTCTCGGGCTCGGCCGGGCCCTGCAGCACCACCGGCTCGCGCCGCTTCCTGTTGAACAGGAGCTGCGTCACGTCGGGCCGCGAATAGTGGCCGGCCGGGTCGCCGGCGGCCTTGGCCAGCGAGATCATCCCGAGGTCGATGTCGGCCACCACCAGCCCTTCCTCGTCCTCGGCCAGGTTCTTGCCGAGCGGCGAGCCGTCGGGTCCGTAGATGCGCGCGAAGCCGCCGCCGACCAGCAGCATCTGCTGCTTGCCGGGGTCGGTGCACAGCAGGTCGTGCATCGCCTTCGAGACCGTGGCGCAAGGCGCCACCACGAAGCACTGGCCCTCGGCCGCGTACACCTGGCTGGCGGCGTTGTTGACTTCGGCGCCGAGCGCGTAGGCGCCGCCGCGGTAGAGCGAGAAGCTGGGCCAGGCGCCGCAGTGGATCTGCTCGTTCTGCGAGTACATCGCGTACTTGCTGAGCGGCTGCAGGTGCTCCCAGCACGACAGCGAGCCGATGTTGCCGATAGCCGTCTCGACCACGGCGAGGTCCGAGCCGTCGCCTTCGCCGAAGACGGTGCGCTCGACGTGCGTCGGCTTGAGCTTGCGCCGGGTCTGCAGCGTGTTGCCCTGGTCGTCGATCAGGGCCTGGGCGATGTAGAGGCTGCCGGCGGCCTTCTCGCTGTAGCCGAGCGAGACCCAGATGCGGTGCTTGCGCGCGGCCTCGCGGATGCGGTCGAACTCGGGCGAGCCGACGACCAGGGCGTTGTCGTGATAGCGCTGCACGAACTGCATGCCCCAGGCCGGCGAATCGAGCCAGATCCACCACGGATAGCCGGGCACCCAGGTCTCGGGAAAGGCGATCAGCTGCACGCCCTGGCCGGCCGCCTGGGCCATCAGGTCGATGGTCTTGTCGATGGTGCCGTCGAGGTCGAGGAAGACGGGGGCGGCTTGCACCGCGGCGACGCGCAGGCGGGGATGGGTGGTGCTGGACATGGCGTTTCTCCAAAGGGGTGGCAGGGACCCGCGGCATCCGGGTTAGCGCGGTGGCATGCGGGTTGCTTGAAGCGTAAGTTCGCCGCCTGGAAGCGCCTTGTCCGGAATTCGCGGCGTTCTTGATCCAGCGTTGCAAGCGGCCCGTTGGCGCACCTCCCCGGAAGGATCCCCATGACCCAACTGCTCAGCACAGCCGTCGTTCCGCGCGAGCAGCGGCTCGCCTACTGGACCGACATGATCTGCAACGTCTACGTGCAGCTCGGCTGCGATCCGGTGCCGGGGGATCGCCCCCGGGGCGAATTCGACGGCAGCATCCGCCAGCACACGCTGCCCAGCCTCGATGTCTCGGTGGTCACGTCGGGGCCGCAGAAGGTGATGCGCACGGCCGGCCACATCGCGCGCTCGTCGGACGACTACTTCCTGGTCAGCATCCAGGCCCGCGGCCGCGGCGTGGTCCGGCAGGACGGCCGCGACGCCGTGCTGTCGGTGGGCGATTTCGCGCTCTACGACAGCACGCGGCCCTATCAGCTGCAGTTCGACGACGCCTTCGAGCAGATCGTGCTCAAGCTGCCCGGCGAGCGCCTGCGCAGCGAACTGCGCCAGACCGAGGCCCTGACCGCCACCACGGTGTCGGGCCGCGAGGGCGCCGGCCACCTGCTGCTGGGCATGATCCGCACCTTGCACGAGGACATCGACGCGCTGCAGCCGGCATCGGCGCTGGCGGTCGCCAATGGCGTGCTCAACATCCTGGTGGCCGGGCTGCAGACGCTGCCGGCGGCGCGCGCGCCGGCGCTGAGCAACCTGACGGCCTTCCACCTGGCGCGGATCAAGCGCCGCATCGACGAGCAGCTCGACGATCCGGCGCTGTCGGTCGGCACGCTGGCGGCTGCGCTCGGCCTGTCGGTGAGCCAGATCCACCGCGTCTTCAAGAGCGAGCCGGTGACGCCGGCGCAGTACATCTGGGAGCGAAGGCTAGAGGCCTGCAGCCGCGATCTGCTGGACCCGCGCGCCGCCGGCCGCACGGTCGGCGAGATCGCCTATGGCCGCGGCTTCAGCGACGCGGCGCATTTCAGCCGGGCGTTTCGCGAGCGTTTCGGCTGCTCGCCGCGCGAGTGGCGCCAGCGCATCGCGCATTGAATCGGCGCCCGGCTGCCGGGCATGGGATTGCGGCATGATGCGCGAAAGAGCCACACCGGAGACACCCATGGCGCGCGCCGACAGAGCCGACCCCGACGAAGAACTGGACCGCCGGGCACGCGCCCTGGCGAGCGCCTTCACGACGCCCCGGCCCAGTGTCGAGGAGCGCATGGCCATGGGCAAGGCGCTGCGAGAGCGTCTGCCCCGGGCCAGCCATGGCGCCTTCGAGCGCTCACCACAGGTCGATCCGGTGGCGATCCTGCTGGCGCAGGCGAGCACCCGGATAGCGGACTTGGTGCCGGTGCGGCACGCCCGCATGCTGCAGTCGCCGTTCGCCTTCCTGCGCGGCGCGGCGGCCGTCATGGCGGCCGACCTGGCGCCGAGCCCGAACACGGGGCTGCAGGTGCAGGCCTGCGGCGACATGCATGTCGCCAACTTCGGCGTCTTCGCGTCGGCCGAGCGGCAGCTGGTGTTCGCGATCAACGATTTCGACGAGACCCAGCCCGGGCCCTGGGAATGGGACGTCAAGCGGCTGGCGGCCAGCGCCTATGTGGCGGCCGATCATCTGTCGTGCGACAAGGCCGGGCGGGAAGCCGCCGCGCGGGCCGCGGTGGAGAGCTACCGCAGCCGGATGCGCCGCTATGCGGGCATGGGGCAGATGGAGGTCTGGTACGACACGATCCACAGCGACCGGCTGCTCGAATCGCTGCCGCCGGCCATGCGCGGGAGCGCCGATGCCGTGCTCGACAAGGCGCGCAAGCGCACCCACATGCAGGTGCTCGACAAGATGACCGACCTGGTCGACGACCAGCACCGGATCATCGAGCAGCACCCCTTCATCGTGCGCGCCAGCGTGACCTCGATGGGGCGGCCGGTGGACGAGGCGATCGGGCACTGCCTGGCCCACTACCTCGAGTCGCTGGCCCCGGACCGGCGGCTGCTTCTTTCGCGCTACCGCGTGCTCGACGCGGCGCAGAAGGTGGTCGGAGTGGGCAGCGTCGGCACCCGCTGCTGGATTGTCCTGATGCAGGGGCGCGATTGGGACGACCCGCTGTTCCTGCAGCTGAAAGAAGCGCAGCCCTCCGTGCTGGAAGCCTATGTGGGCTGCGCGGCATCGCCCGACGCGCCCACCAATCATGGCGAGCGCGTGGTGCGCGGGCAGCGGCTGATCCAGGGCTCGCCCGACATCTTCCTCGGCTGGGGCGAGATCGACGGCGTGCACTTCTACATCCGGCAACTGCGCGACATGAAGGGCGGCATCGAGATGGAGCCGGGCCAGACCACGCAGGCCGGCTTCATCGAGTACTGCCGCCTCTGCGGCTGGGCGCTGGCGCTGGCGCACGCCAAGTCGGGCGACGCAGCGATGATCGGCGGCTACCTCGGCAAGTCGGACGTGTTCGACGATGCGCTGGTGGCGTTCGCCGCCGCCTATGCGGCGCAGACCGAGGCCGATCATGCGAGCTTCGCCGCGGCGGCGAAGGAGGGGCTGGTGGAGGTGGCCGAATAGGTCCGCAGGCGTCAGACGATCGCGCGCTCGCGCAGCGCCTGCAGCCGCTCGGCGTCCAGGCCCAGTTCCGCCGCCAGCACCTGCGCACTGTGCTCGCCCAGCATCGGCGAAGCCCGGTGCACCACCGGCGTGCCCGAAAAACGCAGTGGGCTGCGCAGGCTCGGCACGTCCACGCCCCGGCCGTGCGGCAGGCGCAAGGCCAGTTCGCGGTGCCGGGTCTGCGGGTCCTCGAACACGCCCCGCATGTCGTTGATCGGACCGCAGGGAACGCCGGCAGCTTCGAGCGCGGCGAGCAGCTCGGCCCGCGGCCGGCCGGCCAGTGCCGGTGCCAACAGGTCGCGCAGCGGCCCCCGGTTGGCGACCCGCAACGCGTTGCTGCCGAAGCGCGGATCGTCGGTCCACCCGGGGCTGCCCAGCGCGCGGCACAGCGCCTGGAACTGGCCGTTGTTGCCGGCCGCCACGATCAGGTGGCCGTCGGCGCAGGCGAACACCTCGGACGGCGAGGCGATCGGGTTGGTGTTGCCCACCCGCGGCGGCACCTTGCCGTTCATGAGGAAGCCGAGCGCCAGATGGCCGTTGAGCGCGACCGAGGCATCGAGCATGGCCGCATCCACATGCTGTCCTTCGCCGGTCTCGCGCCGGTGGTAGAGCGCTCCCACCACGCCGATCGCGGCATAGAGCCCGGTCACCACGTCGGTGATCGGGATCGCGGTGCGCATCGGTTCGGCGCCCGGCGTGCCCTCGGCCTGGCCGCAGGTGCTCATCACGCCGGCCGGGCCCTGCAGGATGAAGTCGTAGGCCGGCCGGCCGGCGTAGGGGCCGCCCTGGCCGAAGCCGGTGACCGAGCAGTAGACGATGTCCTGGCGCAGGCGGCGGATGCTGGCCTCGTCGAGCCCGTAGCGCGCCAAGGTGCCGACCTTGTAGTTCTCGACCACCACGTCGCAGCGCGCCGCCAGCTCGCGCGCCAGCGCGGCACCCTCGGGCGTGGCGATGTCCAGCGTGACCGATTGCTTGCCGCGGTTGTAGGCCAGGTAGAGCGCCGAATCGTTGCTGTCGGCGCCCTCGGCATCGGGCAGGAACGGCCCCATGCGGCGGGTGTCGTCGCCCTCGCCGGGCTTCTCGATCTTGTAGACCGTGGCGCCCATGTCGGCCAGGATCTGCGTGCACAGCGGCCCGGCGATGACCCGGGTCAGGTCCAGCACCTTGATGCCTTCGAGGATGGCTGCCATCGTTCTCACTCCAGCCGGATGTCGGCCTTCTTCACCACCTCGGCCCAGCGCGCGGCCTCGCTGCGGATGAAGGCGTCGAACTGCTCCGGTGTCCCGCCGACCGGGTCGATGCCGTAGTCGATCAGCTTGTCGCGGATCTCGGGCAGCTGCAACACCTGCTGCAACTCGGCCGACAGCTTGTGGACGATCTCGTTGGGCGTCTTGGCGGGTGCCAGCAGGCCGATCCAGCTGCCGCCGGTCATGCCCGGGTAGCCGGCTTCGGCCATCGTCGGAACGTCGGGGGCCGCGGGCCAGCGCTTGGCGCTGGTCATCGCCAGGCCGCGCAGCTTGCCCGCCTTGATGTGCGGCATCATGGTCTGCACCGAGTCGAAGATGACCGAGACCTGGCCCGCGAACAGGTCGGGCAGGGCCGGCGCGATGCCCTTGTAAGGCACGTGGGTCATCGGCACGCCGGCGGTCTGGGCGAACTGCTCGGCCACCAGGTGCGCGCCCGAGCCGGCACCGCTGGAGGCGAAGGTGGCGCGCTGCGGGTTGGCCTTGGCCCAGGCCACGAAGCCCTTGAGGTCGGCCGGAGGCAATTGCGCGCTGGACACCATCAGCAGCGGGATGGCGCCGAACTCGCTCACGCCGCGCAGGTCCTGCAGCGGCGAGTAGCTCATCCTGGGATAGAGACTGGGGTTGATCGCGTGCGCCGCCACCACCACCAGCAGCGTGTAGCCGTCGGGCGCTGCCCGTGCCACCGCGGCCGAGCCGATCTGGCCGTTGGCGCCGCCCTGGTTGTCGACCACCACCGTGGCCTTCAGGCGATCGGCCAGCTTCTGCATCACCAGCCGGGTCACCGCGTCGGAGACGCCGCCGGGCGTGTAGGGCACCACCACCCGGATCGGCTTGGAGGGATAGGCCTCCTGTGCCGATGCGCTGCCGCCGGCACCTGCGATCGCGAACAGCGCCAGGGCGGCAGCCAGTGCCTTGCGGCGAACAATCGATGTCATCGTGTCTCTCCTTGGGTTATGGGTGGGAAGCGTGGTCCGGCGCCGGGCCGGTCACCAGCCCTTCGTCGATCCAGCGTCGAGGGATCCGGACCGGGTGGTCGAGCAGCATCTGGGCGAAGGACTTGCCGAGCGGGTCCGAGCGCAGGCTGGCGACGACGCCGCCGCCCAGCGCCCGCTGCAGCACGAAGTTCAGCGCGTGCAGGCCGGGGACCTCGAAGCGCTCGACCTCGCCGTCGACCAGGTGCGCGAAGTACGCGCGGAGCTGCGCCGGCCCGAGCTGTGCCCGCAGCAGCGGCAGGAATTCGGGGCGGCGCGCGATCACGCCGATGTTCTCGTCGTCGCCCTTGTCGCCGCTGCGGGCCCAGGCCAGCGCCACCAGGGGCACGCTCACGGCGTCGTCGCCGGGCTCGATCAACGTGGCGTCGACGTCCAGCGGCAAGGGTGCGGTGGCAGGGCCCTGCGCCGGCGGCGCGACGGCCTCGCTCCTGTCGTCGAGCGCGACCCGCAGCGCCAGCCGCGCCTTCGGCACCAGGAACGAAAAGACCTTGATGACCGGCTGCACGTCGGCGCGGCCCGCGAACGAGGAGCGCGTGCCCGGTCCCATCGAAGTCCCGGCCGAGGCGCACTCGCGCTGCAGGAAGGCCAGGCCCTGGGGGTCGGCATGGCGCGCCGCGATCCGGAGCACCACTTCGCGGGTCGGCAGGCTGCGGGCGTGGGCGCCGTAGAGTGCCTCGCAGCCGAGCAGCTCGACCCGGGTCTCGGTGTAGTCGGCCAGCCCGCGGCCGCGCAGCTGGGCCCGGGTGCGCTCGAGCAGGGCGTCGGCGGTCTTGCGCGCCTTGGCGGGCGCATCGATGCCACGGATCGCCATCAGCAACTGCAGCTGCCAGCCGTCGCGCCAGGTGCCGTTGGCCTTGTAGCTTGCGGTCGGGGGCCGGCCGCGGGCGCCGCTCACGCGCACCCGGCCCGGCGCCTCGGCCTCGACCCGCACCTGGCGGAAGTCGCAGCTGACGTCGGGCATCAGGTAGTGGGCCGGGTCGCCCACTTCGTAGAGCACCTGTTCGGCGACTGCGCCGGGGTGGATCAGGCCGCCCGTGCCTTCGGGCTTGGACAGCACGAAGCTGCCGTCGGCGGCGCAGTCGATCACCGGATAGCCCATGTTGGCCCAGTCGGGCACCTGCGCCCAGTCGGTGAAGAGGCCGCCGGTGGCCTGGGCGCCGCATTCGATCACGTGGCCCGCCAAGGTGCCGGCGGCGATGCGGTCCCAGTCGTCCCAGCGCCAGGCGAACTCGTGCGCCAGCGCGCCGACCACCACCGCGCTGTCGACGCATCGGCCGGTGATCACGATGTCGGCACCCAGCGCCAGGGCCTGCGCGATGCCGCGGGCGCCCACGTAGGCGTTGGCCGAGTAGAGGCCGGCCGGCGGTGCCTCGCCGGTGTGCAGGTCGCGCAGGCCCTGGGCGCGCAGCGCTTCGAACTGCGGCATCAGGTCGTCGCCCGTGACCACGGCGATGCGGGGCGCCAGCCCCTGCTGCCGCGCGACCGCCGCCAGCGCGTCGCGGCAGGCTTCGGGGTTCAGCCCGCCGGCGTTGGCGATGACGCGCACGCCGCGGGCGCAGATCGCGCCCAGGTTCGGCGCCATGGCGGCGTGCACGAAGTCGGTGGCGTAGCCTAGTGCGGGGTCCTTGGCGCGCGCCCGCGCCAGGATCGACATCGTGGTTTCGGCCAGGTAGTCGTAGACCAGGTACTGCAGGCCCGGGACCCGCAGCAGCTGCGGGGTGGCGATGGCGGAATCGCCCCAGAAGCCGCTGGCGCCGCCGATGCGCACCGCCCTCGTCATGCCCGGGCCTCGATGCGCAGCAGCAGAGCACCCTTGGCCGACTGGCCGCCGGCCAGCACGCAGACTTCGGCCACCACGCCGGCCTGCGGGGCGGTCAGCTGGTGCTCCATCTTCATGGCTTCGAGCACCACCAGCCGCTGGCCGGCCTCGACCGCGTCGCCGGCGCGCACCGCAACCTCGACGATGCGGCCGGTCAGCGGCGCGGTGATGGCGCCGGTGCCGCCTTCGGCGACGCGGCTCTTGCGCTCGCTGGTGCGCTCGAAGCGCCAGGCGCGGCCGGCGTGGAACAGGTGCAGCGCGTCGTCCTGGGCCGCGACCACCGCGCTCTCGACCATGCCGTCGCATTCGGCGCTGAAGGCGCTTCGGCTGCCGTCGTGCCAGCGCGCATCGCGCAGCACGAGACGCTCGGGTGCCGCATCGCTGCCCTGCACCTCGGCCACCCAGTGCGTGCCCTGGCCGGCCAGGCGAACGTCCCAGCGGACGCTGCCCTGGGCCAGCGCGATCCGCGCCGGCTGCTGGCCCAGCGCGTGGGTCGCGATCGACAGCGAGCCCGCCGCGCCGGGCATCGCCTCGGCCAGCGCCGCAAAGGCCGCCAGCGCCACGGTCCGCGAGGTCGGCACCGCGCGTTCGGCCAGGGCGGCACCGAAGCGCTGCGGCACGAAGCCGGTGTTGACCTGCAGGCCGTCGGCGAACACCGGATCGGCCAGGCAATCGGCGATGAAGCCCTGGTTGCTCGGCAGGCCGAGCAGCACGCAGTGTTCGGTGGCCCGCAGCAGCTTGCGCAATGCTTCCTCGCGCGTGGCGCCGTGCGCCACCAGCTTGGCGACCATCGAGTCGTAGTGCGGCGACACGGCCCCGCCCTCGGCCAGCGCATGGTCGACCCGGACGTCGTGGCCGTCGGCCGGCGGCCGCCAGCGCAGCACCGGGCCGGTCTGCGGCAGGAAGCCCGCGGGCACGTCTTCGGCCGTGAGTCGGACCTCGATCGCATGGCCGTCGAGCCGCACCTCGGTCTGCTGGATCGCCAGCGGCTCGCCGGCCGCGATGCGCAACTGCCATTCGACCAGATCGAGGCCGGTGATCGCCTCGGTCACCGCATGCTCTACCTGCAGGCGGGTGTTCATCTCCATGAAATAGAAGCGACCGTCCCGGTCAAGCAGGAATTCCATCGTGCCGGCACCGATGTAGCCGATCGCCCGGGCGCTCTTGACCGCTGCTTCGCCCATGCGTGCGCGCAGGGCGGCGTCGACGGCGGGCGAGGGCGCTTCCTCGATCACCTTCTGGTGGCGCCGCTGCACCGAGCAGTCGCGCTCGCCGAGATGGATCACGTGGCCGTGGCTGTCGGCCAGGATCTGGATCTCGACGTGGCGCGGCGCGACCACCGCGCGTTCGAGGATCAGTTCGCCGGAGCCGAAGGCCACCTCGGCCTCGGAGCGCGCCGAGGCCAGGGCCTGCGGCAGCGCGGCGGCGTCCTCGACCAGCCGCATGCCGCGCCCGCCGCCGCCGGCCGCGGCCTTCACCATCACCGGGAAGCCGATGTCCGCGGCCGCGTGCACGAAGGCAGCGTCGCGCTGGTCCTCGCCTTGGTAGCCGGGAATGCAGGGCATCTCGGCGGCCATCACGAGCCGCTTGGCCTGCGCCTTGTTGCCCATCGCGCGGATCGCCGCGCCCGAAGGGCCGATGAAGACCAGCCCGGCGGCATCGACCGCGTCCGCGAAGTCCTCGTTCTCGGCCAGGAAGCCGTAGCCGGGATGCACCGCGTCGGCGCCCGTGCGGCGCGCCGCTTCGAGGATGGCGGGAATGTTCAGGTACGAATCGCGCGGCGCCGCGCCGCCGATCAGCACGGCGCGGTCGGCGGCCCGCACATGGGGGCTCGAACGATCGGCTTCGGAGTACACGGCGACGCTGCCGTAGCCCATGCGGCGCACGGTGCGCAGGATGCGGATCGCGATCTCGCCGCGGTTGGCGACGAGCACGGTGTGGAAGGGGCGGATCTGTTTGCGCGTGGTCATGGAAGTTGTTCCTCAGGCGGCGGCGGAGGCCGGCATGGCCTGCGCTTCGCGGATCTCGGCGGCGCTGAATTCGCGATGCCATGCGGCGGCGCGCTTCTCGCGAAAGGCCGCGATGCCCTCGGCGCCTTCGCTGCGCATGCAGCCGGCGAACTGGCGGGCCGCGTCGTCGAGCAGCGATTCATCGCTTTCACGCCCGCAGCGTTGCAGCAGCGGCTTGAGCACGCGATTGGCCAGCGGCCCGCAGGCGCCGACCCGGCCGAGCCACTGTGCGAGCAGTTCGTCGAGTGCCGCACCATCGGCTGCGAGTTCATCGACGAGGCCGAGGCGCAAGGCCGTGTCGCCGCTCACGCGCTCGCCGCTGAGCCCGAGCCGGCGCGCGATCCGATGGCTCAGGCGCGCCACCACGAAAGGCGCGATCTGCGCCGGGATGATGCCGAGCGAGGTCTCGCTCAGCGCGAAGCGCGCATCGCGCGTCGCCAGCACGATGTCGGCCGCACAGGCGAGGCCCATGCCGCCGCCCATCGCCGCGCCTTCGACGACGGCGATCACCGGCACCGGCAGCGCGGCCAGGCGCTGCATGAAGCGGCCGAACTCGCGGTTGCGCGCGGCCACGGGGTCTTCGCCGCCGCTGGGGTCGGCGTCGAGCCGCGACTGGAAGCTGCCGACATTGCCGCCGGCGCAGAAGAAGCCCTGGCTGCCGCGCAGCACCAGCGCCCGCACGGCCACGTCGGACTCGGCGAGGCCGATCACTTCTGCGAGCTCGGCCACCACCTCGGGCGAGAGGGCGTTGCGCGTCTTCGGCTGGTGCAAGGTCGCGAACAGCACGTCGTGCCGGCGCCGGAGCAGGAGGTGCCTGTAGTCCATGGTCGGGGCCATCGCTTCAGGCGTCCATGTTCATGAGGCCCATCTGGCGGGCGATGACCATCAGCATCACTTCATCCGCGCCGCCGCCGATGGAGCCGAGCCGGTAGTCGCGGTAGGCGCGCGACACCGGGTTGTCCCAGGTGTAGCCCATGCCGCCCTGGAACTGCATGCACCAGTCGGCGATCTCGCGCGACAGCCGCCCGGCCTTGAGCTTGGCCATCGAGGCCAGCTCGACCACGTCGCCGCCCTCGATGTAGGTCTGGGTCGCGACGTAGACCAGGGCGCGCAGGGCTTCGAGCTCGGTCTTGAGCTCGGCCAGCTTGTACTGGATGAACTGGTTGTCCAGAAGCGGCCGGCCGAAGGCCTGGCGCTGGCGCAGGTAGTCGGCGGTCTCCTGGATCCAGGCCATGGCCGACAGGCGCCGCGCCGCGCCGTCGAGCCGCTCTTCCTGGAACTGCTTCATCTGGTAGATGAAGCCCATGCCTTCTTCGCCGATGCGATGGCGCACCGGCACGCGCACCTCGTCGAAGAAAATCTGCGCCGTGTCGGAACTCCACATGCCGAACTTCCTGATCTTCTGCACCTCGATGCCGCGCGTGCGTTTCCCGTCCTGCATGAGCGGCACGATGATCAGCGACTTGTTCTTGTGCGCCGAGCCGCCTTCGGAGGTGTTGCACAAGAGGCAGATCCAGTCGGCCTGGGTGCCGTTGGTGATCCACATCTTCGAGCCGCTGATCACGTAGTCGTCGCCGTCGCGCCGGGCCCGGGTCTTGAGCGAGGCGACGTCCGAGCCGGCACCCTGTTCCGACACGCCGATGGCGGCCACCATCTCGCCGGCGATCGCGGGCGCCAGGAACTCGCGCTTGAGATCGTCGGAACCGAAGGCCGCCAGCGCCGGCGTCGCCATGTTCGACTGCACGCCGATGGCCATCGCCACGCCTTGGGCGCGCGCGTAGCCCATCGCCTCGGCGGCCGCCAGTGCATACGAGAAGTCGAGGCCCAGGCCGCCATAGGCCTCGGGCTTGGTGATGCCGAGAAAGCCGAGGCCGCCCATCTTCCGGAACAGGTCGTGCGCCGGGAAGATCTCGGCGGCTTCCCATTCGTCGACGAAGGGGTCGATCTCGGAGGCGATGAAGCGGCGGATGCTCTGCATCAGTGCGTGGTGTTCGGATGTGTAAAGCATGGGAGTCCTCGGGGCTAGAAGCGCGCGACGCCGAACTGCATCGGGCGGGTGGTGCGCTGTTCGGCTTCGCGCGCGGTCGCGAGCACGAAGGCCAGTACGTCGCGCGTGCGGCGCGGGTCGATCACGCCGTCGTCGAGCAGATGGCCGCTGGTGTGGAAGGCGCTCGCCTGGCGCTCGAAGTTGGCGACGATCTCGGCCTTTTGCGCCGCGAGCTTCGCGTCGTCGACGGTCGCGCCTTTTCGTTCGGCCTGCTGGCGCGCCACGATCTCCAGCGTGGTCGCGGCCTGCTCGCCGCCCATCACGGCGGTGCGCGCGTTGGGCCACGAGAAACAGAAGCGCGGATGGAAGGCGCGGCCGCACATGCCGTAGTTGCCGGCGCCGAACGAGGCGCCGCAATAGACCGTGACCTGCGGCACCTGCGAATTGGCCAGCGCCTGGATCATCTTGCTGCCGTGCTTGATCATGCCGGCCTCTTCGGAGCCTCGGCCGACGATGAAGCCGGTGGTGTTCTGCAGGTAGACGATCGGCGTGCCCGACTGGTTGCACAGCTGGATGAACTGCGCCGCCTTGGTCGCGCCGGCGGGGTCGATCGGGCCGTTGTTGGTGACGAAGCCGACGTTGTGGCCTTCGATGCGGCCATTGCCGCAAATGGTGGCCGGCCCGTAGTCGGGCTTGAAGTCCATCCAGCACGAATCGTCGACGACGCGCGCGATCACCTCGCGCATGTCGATGGGCTTCCGGTGTTCCAGCACCATCGCGCCCGCGAGTTCCTCGGGATCGAGTCGCGGCGGCTGGAAGGCGGCTCCCGCATCGTCGGCGGCGCGCCGCCAGCCGAGGTTGGCGACGATGTCGCGGGCGACCGCGATGGCGTGCGCGTCATCTTCGGCCACGTATTCGGCGAGGCCGCTGACGCTGGCGTGCATGTCGGTGCCGCCGAGTTCTTCATCGGTCGCGATCTCGCCCGTGGCGGCCTTGAGCAGCGGTGGGCCGGCGAGGAAGGCCTTGGCCCGGCCGCGCACCATCACGACGTAGTCCGACAGGCCCGGCATGTAGGCACCGCCGGCGGTCGACGAGCCGTGAACCACCGTCACGATCGGCAGGCCGGCCGCCGAGAGGCGTGCGAGGTTGTAGAACATGCCGCCGCCGCGGATGAATTTCTCGACCCGGTACTTGCGCAGGTTGGCGCCGGCCGATTCGACCAGGTGGACGAAGGGAAGCTTGTTCTCGAGCGCGAGCTCCTGGCAGCGCATCAGCTTCTGGTTGCCCGACTCGGTCAGCGCGCCGGCGTCGATGCCGGAATCGGTCACCACCACCATGCAGCGCACGCCGCTCACGAAGCCGATGCCGGCGATCTGCGAGCCGCCCGGCACGCAGGAGGCCGGATCGGGGTCGTCCATGCCGTAGCCCGCGAGATTGGCGATCGGCAGAAAGGGTGCTCCGGCGTCGAGCAGGCGGCTCATGCGCTCGCGCGGCAGCAGCGCGCCGCGCTTCTCGAAGCTGGCGGTGGCGCGCGCGGAGGCATCGGCGGCGCGCTGCTCCAGCGCGCGCAGCTCGTCGATCAATGCGAGCATGCCGGCGCGCTGCGCCTGGAAGGCCTCGGACGCCGGATGAAGGCGGGATTGGAACGGAGTCATGGGTGGGGACTTTCGCAATGAAGTTGCGACGGGACGATCTGCATCTGGTGAAGGGGGTCTTTGGCGGCTGGGGCTTCTGCAGGGGTGAACGCATTGCAGACGAGTCCCTGCGGGTTCGCAACGACAAAGTGCCCAGGTGTGCACAATGTGCACAAATGGGCACTGCGTTGCGGGATTACCCTTGATGGGCGGCAGCGAGGTGGGCCTTGACCTTGCTGCCGAGGCGTTCGAGACTCGTGTCCTTCCAACGAAGGCCTCCGGAGGATGCATGCAAATGCTCAAAGTCCCGGCCGCGAAGCCGATGGCCGGCCTGTCTACGACCCGATCGTCCGTTTACCGCGAACTTCAAGCCAAGCTTGAGATCAGCGAGCCGGGCGACGTCTGCGAGCAGGAGGCCGATCGCATCGCCTCGCAGGCAGTCAGGGCCGGTGGCGCAGCGGCACCGCTCGCGATTCAGCCTTACTCGTCTCGAACAGGCGGCCCATCCGAACAGGTTCCCGCGAGCGTCATGCAAACCCTGGCGAGCGCGGGCGGTCCCCTCGAGCCGTCGGTTCGACGCGACATGGAGCATCGCTTCGGCTACGACTTCACGCGGGTCCGTGTCCATTCCGATGCCCTTGCCGCCGGCTCCGCGCGTGACGTTCATGCCCATGCATACACGGTCGGGCACGATGTCGTGTTCAACGAAGGGCGCTACTCGCCGGGCACGCAAGAAGGCCGCCAGCTGATTGCCCATGAGCTCACGCACGTCGTTCAGCAGAACGCCACGAAGGCGCTGCAAAGAAACAAGGTTCCGGAAGGTGTCATTCACGAGAAGTCGATGCAGTTTCTCGAGGACTCTCTGCGCCAGTTCTATGAAGCGCTGCCCCGCAAGGTCCGGATCGAGCTCAAGGCGGACGGCGTCATTGCGATCGCCATGGTCAGCCAAAGGAATACCGGCCAGGACCCGAGGCTCGTGTATGCCGTCGCCGGCATCCCGAACGGGCCCGATATTCGCAAAGCCGCCGAGAAGCTCAACCTCGTCTACGTGGGAGACACGGAGCAGGGTATCTCGGAAAAGAGACCTCAGGGACCCGCCCGGCAGTATGGGCCGAATGACGGTCCGCCCCCGGGATCGGGCGGACTCGAGCATGCAGAACAACTGATCAAGGCCTACAGACAGGAAAGAGGCGTGGACATTGACGGTTTGGTGGTGTCGCGCCCGTTGTGTCATGACTGCGTTCGTGTCATGCCGCGCGAAAAGGGGGGGCGAATCATGATCTCGGTGATCGTCGACCCTGACAAGACCCTCCCGAATCCTCGCAACGAGGCCATCAAGAACAAGGAAGCAGCGAAGGCCAAGGAAGTCGGAAAGACGGCGGGTCCTCCGGAGATTCCCGATGCCATCGAAGCCGAAGGGCGCGGCCGGACGAGGTCAACCAGTGATCGTTCGCGCGGCCGAGCTCCGACAACCGACCGAAGCCTCGGCGGACGGGGAGCCAAGACCGAAAAGACCGGCTCCCTCCGCGGAGGCAAAGTGTCCGAAGTCGCCAATCGCCGCGGCGGAGGCGGCGTGACCCAAGAGCCGTTCGCGGTTCGGTCCACCGGCCCCTTCGAGGGACGGGGCCAGGTGGTCGAGCCCATCCGCGTTCCCGAGCCAGCGATCGCCCAGCAGGATATCAAGGGAGGCGTCGAAGGGGCGGCTGCCATGATCAACGCGGGCCTGTTCAGCGCTTTGCAGGGCCATGAAGTCCAGCTGGCAGTCGATCGGCTCAAGGAGCTCACTCCGGAAATCGAGAATTGGCGCCAGCGGGGATATGGCGTGGGGGTCACCATGGTTGTCGAAGTGCCGGATCAACCCGACGTGCTCGCCGGCCCCACCGGCGTGCACTCTACCGGCGACATCGTCCATTTCAAGAAGATGTACATCAGCAGCATCGCGAGACCCGTCGGAGACGTCCCGGAGGGCCAGCAGGTGATGACTGCCGACTACGCGCGGGGCGATCCCAAGCCCAGCCCGAGCGATCCGTCCAACAAGGCGCGCAAGGGATTCCATCTGAAAACGGGATTTGTCGCGTTCCCGGCGCCGCCGCGCGCCAAGACGGAAGCGAAACTGACTCCGGTCGACTTGCGAGGTCTCCCCGGCTCTTATAAGTCGGAGTACCAGAAACTCTTCACGGGAGATCCGATGATTCTCGGACTCTTCGCCGCACGCACGCTTCGGATCGGCCTTGCGAACGATGGCAAGCTCACGGCACAAATGCGGCTGGGCTCACAGGAATTCAATTACCAGGCGCAAGAGCCGAGGGGAAAGCAACTCTTGTTCGGCCGTTTCAATTTTGGTGGAAAGGACGGGCCGGTCTTCACCAGTACATTCACCTACGAACCCGACAAGAACCCGAATGTTCTTCTTGAGTGGTTCGGCGCGCTGGAACCGGATGCGCAACCTGACCAGTACTGGAAGAAGATGTGGGACGGTCTGATCAGCTGGCGCAAGATCTAGCATCACGTCATATTCAAAGGTTCTCGCATGAAAAAGATCCTCACGCTCGGCTTGGTGCTCGGCGCCGCCGCCATGACCGCGCACGCACAGACCCTTTCCGCAGTCGAGCTGCGGCGCCGAACGGTCGAGCGTCGGGCTGTCGAAGCCGTGATCTGGGGCATGCCCGCCGTCAACTATGAGCGCATGCTGGACGCGGCGAGCGCCAATGGAGCAAAGCTGAACCAAGTCGTCTATTGGTCGCGTCCGGTGAACTGGAAGAACCAGACGCTCACCCCCAATCCGGACACGATCTACCTCAATCCTTTCTATGACACGTCGAAGGGTCCGGTGGTGGTGGAGATTCCGCCGGCCGACGAGGACCATGTGATCGTGGGCAGCTTCGACGTCTCATGGCAGAACGCGCTCGCCGATGTCGGGCCGGCCGGAGAGGACAAGGGCAAGGGTGCGAAATACCTCATCCTGCCGCCGGGCTACACCGAGAAAACGCCGGACGGCTACATCGTGCTGCAGTCGGAGACCTACCGGGGCTTTGTCATCTTGCGCTCGAACTTCAAGAGTCGCAGCGACGCCGACATTCAGTCCGCCGTCGATCACGGCAAGCGGGTAAAGGTCTATCCGCTGGGCGCCAATCCCGATTCGACGGTCTTCGTGGACGTCTACGACAAGCCCTTCGACGCGACCATTCCCTACGACGCGACATTCTTCGAATTGCTCAACCGTTTTGTGCAGGCCGAACCCTGGCTCACGCGCGACAAGGTGATGATCGATTCGCTCAAGTCGCTGGGTATCGAAAAGGGCAAGCCCTTCAACCCTGACGCCAAGACGAAGGCGCTCTTCAGCAAGGCGGCGCGGGAGGCGCACCAAGTCATTGGCCTCAAGTATGAGAGTGGTTTCGTGCCGCCGTTCTACGATGGAACGCGGTGGTCGGTGCCCGTGCCGCCGGAGACCCGAGACGGACTGGGCAACAAGTTCGCCGACCCCGACGAGTACGGCCTCGACGGCCGCGCAGTGATGTACCACATGGCGTACTTCAGCCCGAAGGTCTTGGGAGGCGCCCAGTTCTATCTCATGAATACCAGCGATAGCGCCGGCAGGCCGCTGGAGGGCGGAAAGACCTACCGGCTGAAGGTGCCGGCGAATGCGCCCATCGAGCAATACTGGTCGGTGACTGCCTACGACCGCGAGACGCATGCGTTGATCGTCGGGATGTCTCGTCCGAGCCTCGCGTCGAACGCCACGGCGGTGCAGAAAAACGCCGACGGCTCGACGGACGTGTACTTCGGCCCGCAGGCGCCTGTCGGAAATACGTCCAACTGGGTGCCGACCGATCCTAAACGGCGGTTCGAACTCCTGTTCCGCCTCTACGGCCCGAAGAAGGAACTCTTCGACAAGACGTGGACGTTGACCGACGTCGAGGCAGTGAAATGATCACATGCGGTCGATTGTTGGCGCCGGCCTTCAACGCCTCGATTCCGAACGAAGCCATTGAATGAAGGCCAGTGCGGCTGATTGGCTCATTGCTTGTTGAGTCGAGAAAACCGAGTAGCTCTGGGTGTCCTTCTGGACGTGCGGATGGGCCTGCATCAAGAGGGATCAACGGCGTGAGCGAGCCGCTGCTTCGCCCCCGCAAATGACCTCGTCGAGCGCCTCCCTTGTTCGAGTCGCCCCGGTCGCGCCCCGTTGTGCACAATGTGCACACCCGAACTCTGCGCCACGCGACTGCCTCGATGACTGCTGCGACTGAATCCTCTTCCCGCGCGGCCCCGGTGGTACGCGGCGCGCAAAGCATCGACCGGGCGATGCAGCTGCTGCAGTGCATCGCCGCGCAGCACGCGCAGGGCATCGCGCTGCCCGAACTGGTGGAGGCCGTGCGGCTCGACCGGACCACCACCTACCGCATCGTGTCTTCGCTGGTGCGGGCCGGGCTGGTCGGCCGCGATGCCGCCTCCGGCTTGTACCGGCTCGGCATCGAGGCCATGGCGCTCGGGCTGGCAGCGATGCAGCGCGCGCCGCTGGTCGAGCGCTGCCTGCCGGCCATGAAGGCGCTGGCGCGCCGCTCGGACGAGCATGTGTTCCTGGTCGTTCGGTCGGGCGACTACAGCCATTGCCTGCACCTGGAGCAGGGCGCGCATCCGATCCGGAGCTTCTTCGAGACGGTGGGCAGCATGCGCCTGCTGGGGCTGGGCATCCCGAGCTTCTCGCTGCTGGCGACGATGAGCGACGCCGAGATCGCCGCGCACTATGCGCGGCACGAGGCGGAATACCAGGCCCACCACATGAGCGCGGCCAAGCTGCAGCGCTGGATCCGCCAGACCCGCGAACTGGGCCATGCGCAGATCGTCGCCAAGGGCATCGCGGGTGTCGGCATGCGTTTCGCGATGGGTTCGTGCGGCGATGCGGCGCTCGGCATCGTGGTGCCGGCGTCGCGCTTGCCGCGCTCGCGCGCGGCGGTGCTGGCTGCGATGCTGCGGGGGGAGGTTGGAAGGCTGGGCTAGCGCTGTTGCGCGTGGGGGGCTATCGCCCGGGCCCGCCGCCACCAGGGCCGCCGCCGCCCCCGGGACCACCGCCACCGCCAGGACCACCGCCACCGCCAGGACCACCACCACCCCCAGGGCCACCGCCCCCGGAGCCCCCGCCTGATCCGCCCCCGCCACCGCCCCCACCACCTCCGGGACCAGGACCTCCAGCCCCGCCGGCTGCCCCCGCGCTTGAACTTGCACCGGCCGCGCCTGCGCCGCTTCCCACGCTGGCCGAGGACGCCGCGCTGGACCCCGCAGAAGCAGAGGTGGTGCTTCCACCAGGATCAGCGCTCGAAATGGCCGCCATTGCTCGGCTGCCCACACCGGTCACCGACACGTGTCGATTGACTGGTCCTGCCGCCGCTGCACCCAGGCAGACGCGTTCTCCGAACGGGTTGTAGCGATCGCATGGCGGGTTGCTCGGCATGACGAGGACGGCGGCTCTTCCCGGATCCGTCCTCGAGCGCTTGACCTGCAGCGCCTCGACGTCATCCGGCTTGAGGTTCGAAGCCTGGGCAGCCGCGGGTGCGCTCACCCCCCGGCGACCCGTCTCGACAACGGCCGCGGTCGTCACTGTGTCGTGGCTTCGTTTCGGCGTGGCTGCCACGGCCTGGCTTCGTCGACGCGGTGCCGTCCGCTGCGAAGGTGCGGGGACCTGCGGTTCGGGACTTGTTTCCAGATCGGGTTGATCTTGCTGCGCCGGAGCCACCAGGGGCGGCGGCAGGTCGGGCGGCGAGAAAGTCACCAGCGTTGTCTGCGCCGCCGCTGGAGACTGAACCGATACCAGCGGCGGATCGAGAATGCGTTGTGTCCGGACCGGAGAGCGACTCGCGTACCAATAGACGAAGGCGCCTGCAAGCAGCGGCAGCGCGAGCACCAGGAGCACCAGCGAGATATCGATTCCAGCCGGCAGTCCGAACTTGCCGCGATGATGCGCCTTCGCTCCTTCGGCTGGTGCGCGAGTCAGCCCGTCCCGCGGCCTCGCCGATGGCATGGATGCCGCGGCATGCGCGTCGGGCAGTGTGTGGGCAAACGCAGCCGCATCGAAGCGCACACCTGAGAACTTGCCCGCACAACCACGGCAATACCTGGCTCTGTCCCGGTTGGGCGCGTGGCAAGCCTCGCAGTATTTGGTCATTGTGTCTTCCCACGCCGGGCGAGCGACGGCCGCGCTACGGCACAGGAATGAGACTGGTGACGAGCACAAGTGAATTGATCACGATGAAAAACGCCACGAAGTCCAGCGCCGACGCGCGTCGCGGCACGGCGAGCCCATCCCATTGCGGTGCCGCCATGGTCCCCAGTCCCTTGGCGACATAGAAGCCCGCCAGCTTGTGGGAGCAGCATTTGCAATAGCGCGCCGAGCCGAGGTTGATCGTGTTGCAGGCATCGCATACCTCGGCCGAACTGGCACTGATCCGCAGCCTCACCAGATCGATCAGGCTGCCGAAGGCGGTGCTGGACGGCGCCGGGGCGGTCCAGTCGGACGCTTCGACGGCCATCATCGGAAGTCTCCCAGGCGCCCGAGTCCTGCAACTCGCATGGACGACGTTGCCGAGCTGCAGCATGGATGGACCCTGGCCCGCCGGAAGGCTCGCCTGAGCCTTTCCTCGGCGACGGCGATCCGGGCGAACAGACGCAACTCTATATCGGTCGGTCCGGGCCCCCGGCCCTCAACCTGCCTGCGAAACGCGGCGACGATGCGAAGGTGGATCGCCTGTCTTGCCCGCACGGCGGCATTCCAGGCCCTGCGCGCGCTCATCTCGCCGGGTCGCAGCGAGTCTCGCGCAGATGCTCCTCGGCGGCGGATCGATACCGAGGCCCGGCTGGGCTTCCGACTGGCCGGCTTTCCGTCGTGTGTGCTGCTTGACATGGGGTCTCTCCAGTTGGATGGGAAGTTTTCACATTTAAGCGCTCTTGTCCTATAGTGGTTGCAACGGATTTGTAAGACACAGGCTTGTGACTGTGTCCCAGTGGTAACCGGGCGTTAACAACCCGACAAAGGTCGTGCATGAAGTGCTCCCCAATCCGACGCGCCGCCGCAAACAGCTCGGCTCGGCCCCGCCGTAGCGCGGGCAACTAGGCGCCATGGCCGCTCATCCCGCTGGATCGAAGAACGCCAGGCATCCGCGCGGCCGACCGTCCCTTCGGGAAGGGATCGCCCAGAACAGGCAGGGCCAACTGACTTGGGTGCTCGGGGCTTGGGCGCGCGTGCTGCGACCGCTGGTGCGGCTGGCCCTGGCCTTCGGCGTCAAGCATTCGCATCTCGATGAACTGCTGCGCGACATCATGGTCGATGAAGCGCGCCGCACATGGCTCGAGCAGGGTGTCGAACCCAACATCAGCCAGATCTCGGTGACGACGGGATTGAATCGCAAGGCCGTCACGGTCAAGGTGCGGGAGGAGGGCGCCGAAGACCTGCCGAGATCCGAGCTGTCCGCCGAAGCGAAGACGATCACGCTGTGGCTGCAGATGTTGGCAGACGACCCCAAGCTTCGACGGCTGCCGATCGTGGCCGAAGGGAGCGGGCCTTCGTTCGAGGCGCTGGCCCGCCACGCCAGTCGAGGCAACGTGCACCATCGCACCATCCTCGACGAACTGGTGCGGCTCAACATGGTCAGTGAAGGCGACGGCCGTGTGGCACTGGACGCGGCCGGCTTCGTTCCGGCCGGCGACCTGAAGGAGATGCTTGCGTTCCTGGGTGACAACACGCGCGATCACCTGTCGGCCGCGGTCTCCAACACCTTCGGCGCCAAGCCGCCGCTGCTCGAACGGTCGGTGTTCGCCGGTGGAGTTTCGCTCGAGGACTGCGAGCGGATCCACCAGTTCGTGCGGCAGCGGTGGGGTGGACTGCATCACGACCTGACGCAGGAAATGGCGCGCGCCTACGAAGCCGCCGACAAGAGCGCGACGGGGCGGATCCGGGTCGGCATCTACACCTACTACGAAGACACCACAGCCGGAACCAGCGCACCCGTGCCGGCCGCAACCTCCAGATCATCAGGGAAAAAAGCATGAAGAACCAAGCGCTTCGCATCGGGATCCTGGCGTTGCTTGTCGCCTCGCTCCTTTCCTGCGGGGGCGGGGGCGGCGGGGGCGGCGGCGGCGGGGCAGCGTTCGGCAGTGCCGCGGTCGGCGCGTCGCCCGCGAGTGCCGGCGGCAGTCCAGCGCTGACGACGGACGCCGCGCCGAGCGGCAACGGCCTGGGCGGCATCGCGGCCGACGATGGCAGCAGTTCGACGAGCACCGCGGCCTCTGGCGGCGACGACGGATCGGGAGTCGGCTCGGGAGGCACGGGCGTGAGCACCGCCGACGCCACGGGCATCGGTGCGGTCGACGGCGCGGGCAGCATCATCGTCAACGGGCTTCGCTACGAGACCGGGTCCGCAGTCGGGCACATCGAGGACGCCGCGGGGCTGCAGTTGGGAATGAGCGCGAAGGTCACGGGGCCGGTCAACGCCGACTTCACGAGCGGCATCGCCCGCCGCGTGGACTCGGCGGCCGACATTCGCGGCCCGCTGCTGTCGGTCGACCTGGCCCAGGGCCGCTTCGTCGTCCTCGGCACCACGGTGACCACCGACGAGGCCACCGTGTGGGCCGACGCCACCGGTCTTGCGGCGCTGCGGCTCGGCCAGACGCTGCAGATCTGGGGGCTGCCTGCGGCGCCGGGCGTGCTGCGGGCGACCCGGGTCGAGCAGCGAGACCCCGCTGCGTTCATTCTCACGGGCACGGTGCAGAACCTCGACGCGATCGCGCGAAGCTTCACGCTCGGCGGCCTCGTCGTCGACTACGGCAGTGCCGTGTTGTCCGGCAGCCTGGACGGTCGGCCGCTGTCCGACGGGACCATCGTGCGCGTGCGGGCCGACAGCGCGTCGCCGGGCAGGCTCGCCGCCACCCTGGTGCAGTGGTGGTACCCGGTGCCGACGGCAGAGGGCACCACGGTGCAGCTCGCCGGCGTCATCACGGACTTCGCGGGCACGGGCGCCCTGCGCGTGCTGGGCCTCCGAGTCGACGCGTCATCGGCGCGGATCACGGGCGGGCCTTCGGGAGCCGTCGGCAATGGCGTCAAGGTGGAGGTCGGCGGCAAGCTGTCTGGCGGCGTCCTCAAGGCGACCCAGCTGAAGATCCGCCACATACCCGGTACCGGAGGGCCGGCTTCGTTCGACCTGATCGGAACCGTCGGTGCCTTCCGTTCGGCCTCCGACTTCAAGGTCAGAGGGCAGCCCGTGAATGCCGGTGGCCGGGGTGTCTTGTTCACGAACGGCACTGCGGCCAATCTGGGCAACGGCGTCAAGGTGCACGTGCATGGCGAACAGGTCGCGGACGGCGTGCTGACCGCGACCAGCGTCAACTTCGAATGACGCCGATCCTCGAATTTCAACCGTGTCAGACGACGCCTACGACCTGACAGGTCCATTTCCCGCAAATCAAAATGCGAACCTTTTACCTATACTTCGAGCCCGCGAATCGTAACAATTTATGACATGAAACAGAGCTTCGATGATTGGGAGAGTCAATGGTCCTCGGCGCGTCGGCGCGAGAATCTCGCCACCGAGAGGCAGCACCTCGAGCAGGAGAGATACGTCGCCGGCTGGAAGCGCAACCTGGCCGTCATCGCTGTCCTGGTGGTGGGTCTTGCCGTCTTGCTGGTCCGTCACTATGCCTAGTCGAGGATGGCGCGCCGCTCCGGCGCACCCTCCCTAAAGGGCAATAGACAGCGGGCGCGAGGGCGCAGACAGTGGCGGAGAAGCCATGAGCGCCACCGCTGGAGAGCCCGCATGAACGTCAGCCCGAGACGAATCACCCGACCGCTTGCCTGCGCGCTGCTCGCGGCCTCCGCATCGCTGTGGGCGCCCGGCCTTGCACTGGCGCAAGACAAGGCCGTGCCCGCGGCCGCCCCCGCGAAGGACATCAAGGACCAGCGGGCACTGACGCTCCTCAAGGCCATGAGCGACACGCTGGCCGGCGCGAAGACACTCAGCTTCAAGGTGCGCGGCATCGTGCCGACGCACTCGCCGACCGGTCAGTTCGTGAGCCTCCATGCATCGTCGCGCGTGGTGATGCAGCGGCCCGACAAGTTGTTCGTGTCGGCGCGCGGCGACCTGTTCCCGAGCGACGCCTTCTACGACGGCAAGACCGTGACAGTGGTCGGAGCAGGTGGCAAGTTCTATGCGCAGCGCGATGCGGCGGGCGGCTTCCTCGAGGCGCTCATGAACGGCGTGCAGCCGGGGTCTGACGCCACGGCGCCTTTCCTGGATCTTCTGGTGGCGGACCCGTATGCGTTCCTGACCAAGGATTTCACCAGCGCGCTCTGGGTCGGCCAGACGACGGTCGGCGGCGTCAAGACCGATCACCTGGCATTCACCGCGCCGGGCCTCGACTGGGAAGTGTGGATCGGCACCTCGGACAAGCTGCCGCGCCTGATGGTCGTGTCGTACCGGACGGGCGAGCGTCAGCCGACGTTCACCGTGGAGTTGTCCGACTGGAAGCTCGACGCGGCGGTTCCGGCGCAGACCTTCAAGGCGAGCATCCCGAAAGGCGCGGTGAAGCTCGAGTTCAAGCAGATGGGCCAGGACAAGTGATCAGGCAGAGGAGCAGCGCGATGAAGCCAATCAAGACACTCTTATTCGGCATCGCGGTCGTGGCGGGCGTCTTTGTGCCGCTGTCCGATGCCAGCGCGTGGATTGCTGCAGCGGGAGGCTGGCGGGGCGGCGCCGTCGCGGTCGGCGGCTATCACCCCTATCACCCGTATTACCGACCCGCCGGCTGCTACGGCTGCGGCGCGGCCGTGGGCGCCGTGGCGGGCATGGCGGTCGGTGCGGCCATCGCAGATTCATACCGTCCCGCCGTGGTCGTGCAGCAGCCCGCAGTGGTGGTGCCGCCGCCCGTCTACGTTACCCAGAGCAACTTGCCGCTCGGCACGCAGGTGGCGGCATTGCCTGGCGGGGCGCGCAGCATGGTGGTGAACGGCGTCAACTTCTATCAGTTCGGATCGACCTGGTACAAGCCGTACTTCGGATCGAGTGGCGTGTATTACGAGGTCGTTCCGGCGCCGTAGTCGGGTCGGGGGCCTGGCGGGGACGCGTTCGGGGCGCGTGCCGAGGGCACCGGGTGGCCCCCTCCGCGAATGTCCCCCGCCTTCGGCTCCTCCTTTATTTCGCTGCGGGGGCCACCCGGTGCCCTCGGCACGGGTAGCAGGAGGTGGTTCCAGCCGATGAACGACGGCCGTGACGGCTCGCGCCGATGGTGTGCTCTGCGCAGCGAAATAAAGGAGGAGGCCGAAGGCCGGGGGACATTCGCGGAGCAGAGCACACCGTCGGCGTGAGCCCCGCCCCAACTCCACCAGACGACGGTTGCTGGACCTCAGCCCGGCAGGTCGAGCACCTGCCGCGCGAGGATGTTCCGCTGGATCTCGTTGGTGCCGCCATAGATCATCGCGGAGGTCGATCCGATCAATGGCGAGAGCGCATTGAAAGGCTGTCCGTCGACGTCGACATCGCCGGCGATCGCGCCTTGTTCCTCGCTGGCCTCGACCAGCAGTGCGCCGATGCGGTGGTAGGTCTCGCTGGCAAAGATCTTCAGCAGCGACACCGAGGAAGGCAACGGCTTGCCGGCCTTCACGATGTTGGCGAAGCCCGCGTACGTGGCAGAGAGGTCGGCGACGTCGAGCCTGAGGGCCGTATAGCGCTGCATGAACACCGGGTCCGCGAACAGCCGCCGCGCCCGCGCCAGCCGCGCCAGCTGGCCCAGCGCGTACTGCGACTGCTTCGGGCTGCCGAGGAAGATGCGCTCGAAGCCCAGCAGCGCCTTGGCGATGGTCCAGCCGCCGTGCAGCCGGCCCACCAGGTTCTCGGCCGGCACCCGCACGTTGTCGAAGAACACTTCGCAGAATTCGGGCTCGCCGGCGAGGGTGTGGATCGGCCGGATCGTGATGCCCGGCGTCGCCAGGTCGCACAGCAGGAAGCTGATCCCTTCCTGCTTCTTGGCGTCGCGGTCGGTGCGCACCAGCATGAAGATGTGGTTGGCGTCCTGCGCGAGCGTGGTCCAGATCTTCTGGCCGTTGACGATGAAGTGGTCGCCCGCGGCATCGCGCGCCTGCAGCGCCTCGGTGCGCAGGCCGGCGAGGTCGGAGCCGGCATTGGGCTCCGAATAGCCCTGGCACCACACATGCTCGCCGCTCAGGATGCGCGGCAGGAAGCGCTGCTGCTGGGCCGGCGTGCCATGCTGGATCAGCAGCGGCCCGATCATCACGATGCCCTGGTCGGGCGCGCGGGCCACGCCGTGCTGCTCGAGTTCCTCGATCCAGGCGATCATCTTGTCGGCCGGCAGCCCCATGCCGCCGTGCACCTGCGGCCAGGCCGGCGCGACCCAGCCCTGTGCCGACAGCGTCAGGTACCAGTCGCGCATCTCGCTCCAGCGCGCGCGGTGCGACAGGTAGCGCAGCCGTGCCGGGTAGCGCTGCTGCAGGAAGGCACGCACCATGCGCCGGAAGTCGGGCTCGGGCATCGCGCCCCAGTCGGCCGTGCGCGGGAATTCGCCGGTCCAGGCGATCGCCTCGTCGGCCCGGGCGCCGGCCTCGGCCAGGGCGGCATAGCGGCGCTGGTGCGCCGTGGCGTTGCCGAGCCAGGCCGCGAGCCGCAGCGTGCGCTTGTAGAACAGGCTCAGGTCGCATTCCTGCGTGTAGCCGATCGCGCCGTGCAGCTGCACCGCCGAGCGCGAGATCTGCAGCGCGGCCGCGCTGCAGCGTGCGTTGACGCGGCTGGCCTCGGCCTCGAGCCGCTCGATCGGCAGACCCGGCTCGGCCGCCAGCGCCAGCACCTCGGCCAGGGTGGCGCGCGCCACTTCGAGCTGGATGAACATGTCGACCGCCCGATGCTGCAGCGCCTGGAAGCTGCCGATCGGCTTGCCGAACTGCGCGCGCGTGCGCAGGTAGGCCAGGGTCTGGTCGAGCATCGCCTGCGCCGTGCCCGTCAGTTCGGCGGCCTGCAGGATCTGACCGGCGGCCAGGGTCTGGCGCAGCGCCTCGCGGGCGGTGCTGCCTTCGGCCAGCACGGCTTCGGCGGGCAGCGAGACGCGGTCGAAGCGCAAAGTGGCCGCCTGTTCGCCATCGACCAGCGGCGTCAGCGTCTCGGTCACGCCGGCGGTGCCGCGCGGCACCCACAGCAGCACGGTGTCGTCATCGCCGCGCGCCGACACCAGCCAGCCGCTGGCGGCCGCCCCCGGCAGCACCATCATCTTCTCGCCCTGCAGCAGCAGGCGGCCCTGCGGATCGGCTTCACAGCCGCAATCCAGTGGCACGTCGCTGAGGTCGCCTGCGCTTTCCTGCCAGGCCAAGGCAGGCAGGCTCCGGCCTTCGACCAGTTCGCACAGCAGCCTGCTGGCGGCGGCACCGTCCAGCCGCCGCAGCAGCAGGGCGCCGAGGCCGGCCACGGCCAGCAGTGGCTCGGGCGCCACGTGCTCGCCGGCGGCGCGCAGCAGTTCCGCGGCGCCGGCCAGGTCGAAGGCCAGGCCGCCCGCGGACTCGGGCGCCAGCATGCCGGGCCAGCCCAGTGCGACCAGCGCGGACCAGGCCGCCGCTTGGGCGCCTCGCGGGCTTTCGGTCAGTGCGCGGCAGCGGCGGATGCTGCCGCTGCGCTCGAAATAGTCCAGTGCCGCTTCGCGGATGGCGGCCAATGAGTCGTGGTCCATGGTGTCCAGCTTGGTGAGATCCGGGTTGGGAGCGTGCCAGAGCGGGCGCGCACCGACGTTCACGATTGCCGAAGGGAGCCTTCGGCAATCACAGACCGCGATCGCTGCAACGGGACTAGATTCGCGGGGTCGACATTTCGCGCACCCATTCCTCCATGACCAAGATCAAGAAGTCCCTGCACACCGAACTCGGCCACAGCACGCCCGACAAGATCACCGTGCGCGGGCGCGACCTGCCCTCCGAGATCCTCGGCCACCTGAACCTCGGCGACATGGCCTTCCTCGAGCTCACCGGCCGGGTGCCGACCCCGCAGGAATCGATCACTTTCAACGCCATCGTGGTGACGCTGGTCGAGCACGGCATCACGCCGAGCGCGCTGGTCGCCCGCCTGACCTACGCCGGCGCGCCCGAGGCGCTGCAGGCCGCCGTGGGCGCCGGCCTCTGCGGGCTGGGCAGCGTGTTCGTCGGCAGCACCGAAGGCGCCGCGCGCATGCTGTACGAGGCGATCCCGCCCGGCACCCAGCCCACCCGGCCGCTGGCCGACCTGGCGCGCGAGATCGTCGCCGCCTACCGCGCCCGCAAGGAGATCGTGCCGGGGCTGGGCCATCCGCTGCACAAGCCGATCGATCCGCGCACGCCGCGGCTGTTCCAGATCGCGGCCGAGAACGGCCTGTCGAGCCACTACGTGGCGCTGATGCAGGCGGTGCAGGCAGAAGCCGAGCGGGTCTCGGGCAAGTCGCTGCCGATCAATGCCACCGGCGCCATCGGTGCCATCGCGGCCGAATTCGGCTTCCCCTGGCGCATCATCCGCGGCTTCGGTGTGATGGCGCGCGCCATCGGCCTGGTCGGCCACATCCTGGAGGAGATCGACGATCCGATGGGCGTCGAGATCTGGCAGCGGGTCGAGCGCGAGGCCGGGAGCCCGCGCCAAGACTGAAAGGCCAGGCCATGACCGACCCGCTCGACATCGCCCACCTGCAAACCTGGATCGGCCGCACCGAGACCCATGACGACCTGCTGTCGCCCTGGACCGCGAGCGCGCTGGCCGCCACCCTTCGCAACGACGACCAGCCCTGGCCGGCGGGCCGGGCGCTGCCGCCGCTGTGGCACTGGTGCTACTTCCTGCCGACCGCGCCACAGATCCAGCTCGGTCCGGATGGCCATCCGGCGCGCGGCGGCTTCCTGCCGCCGGTGCCGCTGCCGCGCCGCATGTGGGCCGGCAGCCAACTCGAGTTCTTCGCGCCGCTGCCGCTCGGCGCGCCGGCGCGCAAGACCTCGCGCGTGGCTGACGTCACCCTGAAGCAGGGCAAGGCCGGTGCCCTGGTGTTCGTCAAGGTCGCGCACGAGGTGCACGCAGGCGACACGCTGGTGCTGCGCGACCTGCACGACATCGTCTACCGCGAGGCGGCGAAGCCGGGCGAATCGGCGCCGCCGCAAGTTCCCCCGGCCGATGCGGCCTGGTCGGTCGAGCACCGGCCCGACGCCACCCTGCTGTTCCGCTACTCGGCGCTCACCTTCAACAGCCACCGCATCCACTACGACCATCCCTACGTCACGCAGGTCGAGGGCTACGAGGACCTGGTGGTGCACGGTCCGCTGATCGCCACGCTGCTGCTCGAGGCGGCGCAACAGCACAACCCGGGCCGGCAGGTGCTTGGCTACAGCTTCAAGGCCGTTCGCCCGCTGACCTGCGGCCGCCTGCTGCGGGTCTGCGGCCACGCGGCCGATGCCGACGGCAAGGTTGCACTCTGGGCCGAAGACGGCCAGGGCGCGCTGCTGATGCAGGCCAGCGCCGAACTCTCATCCTCCTGACCGCCATGACCGATGCCAATCCCCGCTTCCCCGACATCCGCGACGCCGTGCGCGACCTCTGCGCCCAGTTCCCCAACGAGTATTTCCGCAAGGTCGACGAGGCCCGCGCCTACCCGGCCGAGTTCGTCGACGCACTGACCAAGGCCGGCTGGATGGCCGCGCTGATACCGCAGGAATACGGCGGCTCGGGCCTCGGGCTCACTGAAGCCTCGGTGATCATGGAAGAGATCAACCGCGCGGGCGGCAACTCGGGCGCCTGCCATGGCCAGATGTACAACATGGGCACCTTGCTGCGCCACGGCTCCGAGGCGCAGAAGCGCCAGTACCTGCCGAAGATCGCCAGCGGCGACCTGCGACTGCAGTCGATGGGCGTGACCGAGCCGTCGACCGGCACCGACACCACCAAGATCAAGACCACCGCGGTGAAGAAGGGCGACCGCTACGTCATCAACGGCCAGAAAGTCTGGATCTCGCGCATCCAGCACTCCGACCTGATGATCCTGCTGGCGCGCACCACGCCGCTGGCCGACGTCAAGAAGAAGTCCGAAGGCATGTCGATCTTCATCGTCGACCTGCGCGAGGCCATCGGCAACGGGCTCACGGTGCGGCCCATCCTCAACATGGTCAACCACGAGACCAACGAGCTGTTCTTCGAGAACCTCGAGATCCCGGCCGAGAACCTGATCGGCGAGGAAGGGCAGGGCTTCAAGTACATCCTCGACGGCCTCAACGCCGAGCGCACGCTGATCGCGGCCGAGTGCATCGGCGACGGCTACTGGTTCATCGACAAGGTCACCGCCTACACCAAGGAGCGCGTGGTCTTCGGCCGTCCGATCGGCCAGAACCAGGGCGTTCAGTTCCCGATCGCCGAGGCCTTCATCGAGGTCGAGGCGGCCGACCTGATGCGCTACGAGGCCTGCCGCCGCTTCGACGCCCGCGAGCCCTGCGGCGCCCAGGCCAACATGGCGAAGTACCTCGCCGCCAAGGCCTCGTGGGAGGCCGCCAACGCCTGCCTGCAGTTCCACGGCGGCTTCGGCTTCGCCTGCGAATACGACATCGAGCGCAAGTTCCGCGAGACCCGGCTCTACCAGGTGGCGCCGATCTCGACCAACCTGATCCTGAGCTACGTGGCCGAGCACATGCTGGGCTTGCCGAGGAGCTTCTGATGCGGCCGCTCGAAGGCATCACGGTCCTCACGCTCGAACACGCGATCGCGGCGCCGTTCTGCACCCGGCAACTGGCCGACCTGGGCGCCCGCGTCATCAAGGTCGAACGGCCCGGCAGCGGCGACTTCGCGCGCGCCTACGACCAGCGCGTGCACGGCCTGGCCTCGCACTTCGTCTGGACCAACCGTTCCAAGGAGAGCCTCACGCTCGACGTCAAGCACCCGCAGGGCCAGGAGATCCTCCAGCGCCTCATCGCCGAAGCCGACGTGCTGGTGCAGAACCTCGCGCCGGGCGCGGCCGCGCGGCTGGGCCTGTCGTTCGAGGCCTTGTCGCCGAAGCATCCGGGCCTGATCGTGTGCGACATCTCGGGCTACGGCGACGATGCGCAGAAGCCCGGGCCCTACCGTGACAGCAAGGCCTACGACCTCTTGATCCAGAGCGAGTCCGGCTTCCTGTCGGTCACCGGCACGCCGCAGGACATGGCGAAGGCCGGCTGCTCGATCGCCGACATCTCGGCGGGCATGTACGCCTACAGCAACATCCTGGCGGCGCTGCTGCAGCGCGGCAAGACGGGCAAGGGCTGCCGCATCGACGTCTCGATGCTCGAGAGCATGGTCGAGTGGATGAGCTTCCCGATGTACTACGCCTTCGACGGTGCCGAGCCGCCGCCGCGCGCGGGCGCCGCGCACGCGACGATCTATCCCTACGGTCCGTTCCAGGCCGGTGACGGCAAGCTGGTCATGCTGGGCCTGCAGAACGAGCGTGAATGGCAGGTGTTCTGCGCCCAGGTGCTGGAGCAGCCGGCCCTGGCGACCGATGCGCGCTTTGCCTCCAACACGCAGCGCACCGCGTCGCGCGATGCGCTGCGCGAGATCATCGTGCAGGCTTTCGCGCCCTTCACCGCGGCGCAGATCATGCAGCGCCTCGACGCCGCGCAGATCGCGACCGCGCAGGTCAACACGATGCACGACGTCTGGAACCACCCGCAGTTGGCGGCGCGCGGGCGCTGGACCGAAGTGGGCACCGGCGCCGGCCCGATTCCGGCGCTGCTGCCGCCGGGCGTGCCGCGCGAATGGGATGCACGCATGGATGCGGTGCCCACCCTGGGCCAGCATACCGATGCGATCCTGGCGCAATGCGGCTACGACGCCGACGCCATCGCGGCACTGCGTTCCGACGGCGCCGTGTGAGCAACGAAACATTTTCGACCGAGACCCTTGCCATGAGCACCCACGCATCCGATCACCCGAGCCAGGCGCTCGCCACTTTCGCCTCCGAACTGACGTTCGAGCGCATTCCCGATCCGGTGGCGCGCCGCGCCGAGGACCTGATGCTCGACTGGCTGGGCTCGGTGCTCGCCGCCCGGTCGGCGCGTCCGGTGCAGGCCATCCAGCGCTTTGCCGAGATGATGGGGCCGGCCGAGGGGCCGAGCGAGGTGCTGATCTCGCGCCGTACCACTTCGCCGGTCTTCGCGGCGTTGGTGAATGCCGCGGCCTCGCACTACGTCGAGCAGGACGACGTCCACAACGGTTCGGTGTTCCATCCGGCGGCGGTGGTGTTCGCACCTGCGCTGGCGACCGCGCAGGCGCTGGGCGCGAGCGGCGCGCAGTTGCTCACGGCCGTGGTGGCCGGCTACGAAGTCGGCATCCGGGTCGGCGAGTTCCTCGGCCGCTCGCACTACCGCACCTTCCACACCACCGCCACCGCCGGCACGCTGGCGGCCGCTGCGGCGGTGGGGCGGCTGCTCGAACTCACGCCGGCCCAGATGCTGCACGCCTTCGGCTCGGCCGGCACCCAGTCGGCCGGCGTGTGGGAGTTCCTGCGCGACGCCGCCGATTCGAAGCAGCTTCACTGCGCGCATGCGGCGGCGAGCGGGCTGATGTCGGCCTACCTCGCGAAGGATGGCTTCACGGGCGCGCAGCATGTGCTCGAAGGCGCGCAAGGCCTGGGCGTGGGCATGTCGACCGATGCCGATCCCGCGCGCCTGGTCGATGGGCTGGGCACGCGCTGGACGCTGGCCGAGACTTCGTTCAAGTACCACGCCTCCTGCCGCCACACGCACCCGGCCGCCGATGCGCTGCTGCAGGTCATGAGGCGCGAGCAGCTGCAGCAGGGCGACATCGCGCGCGTCGTGACCCATGTTCACCAGGGCGCGATCGACGTGCTGGGCCGCGTGGTCGTGCCGACCACCGTGCACCAGGGCAAGTTCTCGATGGGCACCGTGCTTGGCCTGATCGCGGTCCATGGCCGCGCCGGCCTGACCGAATTCGACCGCGACTACCTGGCGCCCGAGGTGGCTGCCTTCCGCGAAAAGGTCATGATGGAGCTCGACCGTGAGGTCGACACTGCCTACCCGGCGCGCTGGATCGGCAAGGTCAGCGTCACGACCACCGACGGGCGCACCTTCTCGGGCCGGGTCGACGAGCCCAAGGGCGACCCCGGCAACACGCTGAGCCGGGCCGAGATCGAGGACAAGATGAAGCGGCTCGTTGCGTACGGCGAAGCTGCCACGCCGCAGGAGGCGCAGGCGCTGTGCGATGGCATCTGGTCGCTGGCGGCGGCGCCGCGCTTCGGACGCCTTTTGGCGTAGGTTGGGGCGGGATCACGCCGACGGCGTACTCTGCTCCGCGAATGTCCCCCGGCCTGCGGCCTCCTCCTTTATTTCGCTGCGCAGAGCACACCATCGACGTGATCCGTCACGGCGGTGGTTCATCCTTGGCCAGCACGACACGACGCTACCCGTGACGAGGGCGCCGGGTGGCCCCCGCAGCGAAGTAAAGGAGGAGCCGAAGGCGGGGGACATGAGCGGAGGGGGCCACCCGGCGTCCTCGGCACACGCCCCGGACAACCTGGTGCCCACGGCTCGCATCACTGGAGACTCGACATGACACAAATCGCCCGAAGCCTGCTCTTCGTACCAGGCCATCAACCCACGCGCTTCGACAAGGCCTGCCAGAGCGGCGCCGACGCGGTCGTGCTCGATCTCGAGGATGCGGTGCCGCTCGACCGCAAGGACGAAGCGCGCACGCAGGTCGCCCTCTGGATCGCGGCGCGCGATGTCGATGGCGGCGGTCCGGTCGTCGGCGTCCGCGTCAACGCCGCCGACACCCCGTGGCACGCCGCCGACATCGAGATGTGCGCGCAGGCCGGCGTCGCCGCGCTGATGCTGCCGAAGGCCGAGGACGCGGCCGTGCTTCAGCGGCTCTCCGATGTTCTGCCTCGGGCCGTGCTGTGGCCGCTGATCGAGACCGCGCGCGGCATCGACCAGCTCGGCGCGATCGCGGCGGTGCCCCGGGTCCAGCGGCTGGTCTTCGGGTCGATCGACTTCCAGGCCGACCTGGGCATCGAAGGCGAGGGCGTCGAGCTGCTGCTGTTTCGTTCGCAGATCGTGCTGGCGTCGCGCCTGGCCGAACTGCAGCCGCCGGTCGACGGCGTCAGCACCTCGATCGACGATCCGGCCATTGTCGAGGCCGATGCGAGGCAGGCGCGGCGCCTGGGTTTCGGCGGCAAGCTCTGCATCCATCCGAAGCAGGTCGAGACCGTCAAAAGGGGTTTCTCGCCGACGCCGGCACAGCTCGAATGGGCACGGCGCGTGATCGAAGCCGATGCGGGCAGCCGCGGCGCGCCGGTCGCGGTCGACGGCAAGATGGTCGACCGCCCCGTGGTGCTCAAGGCGCAGGCGCTGCTCGCCGCGGCCGACCGCGGCTGAGCCGCCCGCGCGTTCAGGCGAACAGGCGTCCGTGGCCCGGCGAGCGCGCATCGAGCCCGGCACAACGCACCAGGTCCCAGAAGCCCGCAGGCGAACTCGACACCACCGGCACGCCGAAGCGTGCCTCGACCTCGCGCACCGCATCGAGCGTGACCAGGCCGCCGCACGAGATCAGGATGCCGTCGGCGCCCGGACTCGCTTCGAAGACAGTCGCGCAAAGGTCGACCAGCACGGCGGTCGGCACCTCGCCGACCGCCTGCACGTCGGAGATCGACAGCCCCTGCAGCGCCAGCGGCTCGAAGTCGCTGTCCTCGAGGTAGCGCCGCAGATGCACGTTGACTTCGTCGATGTAGGCGGTGGCCACCGCGACCCGCCGCACGCCGAGGCTGCGCAGGCCGCCGACGATGGCGTTGCTCATCGTGCTGCAGGGCAGCCCGGTGGCGCGGGCCATTTCCTGCTGCAGCTCGCGGTTGAATGCGGCGCCGCGAAAGAAGCTCAGCGAGGTGCCCATCAGCGAGACCGCGGCCACGCCTTCGGCCTTGAGTTCGAGCGCTTTCTCGACCACCGAATCGATCACCTCGGTGTAGCCGCGGGTGGAGATCTCGCCGAGGCCGAGCCCGCGGGCGCTGAAGCGGATGCGCTCTCCGTACAGCAGCGGGCCATCGACCGGCACCGCGCCGGCGGCCGGGGGAACGATCAGGCCCAGGTGCGCTTGCGTCATTTCAGCTCCCTTCGGCCACGATGCGCTGGTCGGTGATGATGCGTTTCCAGCGTGCCGTCTCGTCGGCCAGATCCTTGCGCAGCTGCGCGGGCGGCGCGTAGGCGCGCAAGGTGCCTTGGGCGGCTGCCGCGGTGGCCGCCTCGGGGGTGTCGAGCACCGTCTTCACGGCCGCCGAGATCTTCTCGACGATGTCGTCGGGCGTGCCCGCCGGCGCCAACAGGAAGAGCCGCGGCGCGACGTCGAAGCCCGGCAGCGCATCGGCCAGCGGCGCCACGCCGTCGGCGCCGTCGAGCTTCGCCTTGTTCATGAGCGCCACCGCGCGCAGCTTGCCGGCCTTGGCCTGCGCCATGCCCGCCGTGGCGCTGACGACGCCGATCGGAACCTGCCCGCCGACCACGTCGGGCACGATCTGCGCGGCCCCGCGGTAAGGCACATGCACCACGAAGCTGCCGGTGGTCTGCTTGAGCATCTCGAAGCCCAGGTGCTGCACCGTGCCGACGCCCGAGGTGGCGAAGGAATAGCGGCCCGGATGGGTCTTGAGCTCGGTCACCAGTTCGGCCGGCGTGCGGGCCGGGAAGTCGTTGCCGGTGACGATCATCAGCGGCGAGACGAAGGCGCCCGCCACCGGCTTGAAGCTGGTCAGGGGATCGATCGCGATCTTCGGCTGCAGCAGCTTGGTGATCAGCATGGCGCTGTCGCCCATCATCAGCGTGTAGCCGTCGGGCGCCGCCTTGGCGACCAGGTCGGCCGCGATCATGCCGGTGGCGCCGGCGCGGTTCTCGACCACCACCTGCTGGCCCAGCACCGCCGGCAGGCGGGCGCTCAGGATGCGTGCCGCGGCGTCGACGCCGCCGCCGGCCGAATAGCCCACCACCAGTCGGATCGGCCGGTCGGGGTACTTCTGGGCCCAGGCGGCGCCCGTCATCCCGAGCGCCATGCCCAGCGTCGCCAGGGTCGCCAGGCGCAGGGCTTGACGGCGTGGGGGTCGAGTCGCTTGCTGTCTCTTGTTCATCGTGTCTCCGTTGTCCTTGTCCATGGCCTGCTTCAGGCCTTGCCCTTGCCGTGCGAGGTCGGCAGTTTCGCCAGCTCCCGCACCCGCTCCGCGTTGGGCGCGAAGCCGAGCCCCGGCGTCTCGGGCAGCGTGAGCCAGCCCTGGTCGGGCACCGGCAGGCCGTCGAAAATCTTCTTCAGCATCTCGACCGCGACGTAGTGGTATTCGACCATGCCGCCGTTGGCGACCCCCGCATGCAGGTGCATGTTGTGGAAGGGCCAGGCACCGCCATTGTCGATCGGCACGTTGAAGGCCTGGGCCATGCCGGCGATCTTCAGGCACTGCGAGTAGCCGCCCGAGATCGTCACGTTGGGCTGCAGCACGTCGGCCGCCTGGTTGACCAGCAGGTCGCGGAAGCGGAAGGCCAGGCCTTCGTTCTGCCCGCAGGCCAGAGGGATCGTGGTGCGGCTGCGCAGCTGCGCCATCTGCCGCACGTCGTTCTGCGTCAGCGGCTCCTCGAAGAAGCTGATGCCGTAGGGCTCGATGCGGCGCGCCAGCTGGGTCGCGTGGAACAGGTCGAGGCCGCAGTTGGCGTCGACGTAGAGCTTGACGTCAGGGCCCACGGCCTCGCGGACCGCGGCCACGCGGCGCACGTCCTCGTCGATTACCTCGTCGATCGGACGGGGCTCGTCGCGGCGCGCGAGCGCATGGCCGCCGACCGTCATCTTGAGCCGCTGGAAGCCCTGCGACACCCAGAGCTTTGCCGCTTCGGCCAGCTGGTCGCGCTCGAAGAAGCCGAAGCCGAAGGTGGCATAGACCGGGACCCGCGAACGCGCGCCGCCCAGCAGGCGCCACAGCGGCTGGCCCAGTGCCTTGGCCTTGAGGTCCCACAGCGCGATGTCGAGCGCGGCGATGGCGTGACTCGCGTAGCCGGTCTGGCCGCGCGGCGAGAGCAGCCAGTAGAGCTTCTCCCAGAGGCGCTCGGTGGCCATCGGGTCTTCGCCGATCAGCGCCGGCCCCGCCACTTCGCGCACCGCGGCGGCGATGATCTCTTCCTCGGTGATGGCGGTCATGCCGTGGCCCACCAGGCCGGTGTCGGTCTCGATCTCGGTCAGGCAGAGCGACAGCGAGGTCTGCTTGGCCAGGCCCAGCACGTCGATGGTGACCGGGATGTTCAGCGGCGTGGCGCTGACGCGGATGATCTTCAAGAATGTCTCCTTTGCTTGCTCGGTTGCGCGATTCTTGACGCGCGCGAGCGGGAGAACAATTCGTTTGTGGCGGGCGCGAGGCTTCGCGGGACGCGAAGGCTCGGGCTGCTATGACCAGCGCTGCACGGCCTCGGCGGTATCGCTCGGCCGGGTGTTGAAGCAGATGCGGGAGCCGGGGGCAGCCCGGTGGACCACGTTGATCAGCTGCTCGAAGAGAAGAAAGTAGGCCGGGAGGGTCCGGATGCCGGCACCGATGACCACGCAATCGAAGGCTTTTTCGGACAGCTTCCGGGCCACCACATCGGCAGCCGTCGCGCCGAGGTCGGTCAGGCACAGCTCGGCCTCGTACCCCAGGGCGGCGAGCTTGGCCTGGTCCGCTTCGAGCCCGGCCCGGACCTTGGCGGCGTTCATGTCGGGCATCGCGCTGAAGTCGACCAGCGTGGGCTCCAATCCGATCACCAGCACCTGCGTCTTCGTCATGGGTCTCTCCTTCAAAAAGATCAGGGGCCGGTCAGGCCGGATCGGGCATCCGAAGATGCTCCAGCACCGAACGCGCCGCCGCGGTCAGGTCCTGCTCGCGCCGCACGCACAGCAGGTGGCGGCGCATGGCCCAGGGCGCGTCGAGGCGCAGGCAGCGCAGCCGCAGGATCTGCAGCTGCGGCAGGATGGCGGCGAAGGGCAGCACGCCGATGCCGATGCCCTGCTCGACCATGCGGCAGACCATGTCGAAGCTGCCGACCTGCATCCGCACCTTGAGCGGCACCTGGGCCTCGAGCGCCGCGGCGAGCAGCACGCGGTGCAGCGCCGTGCCTTCGCGAACCACGATATGGTCGTGCCGCAGCACCTCTTCGACGCCGACCCGCTTGCGGCGTGCGAGCGGATGGTCGCGCGCCACCACGACGGCGAGCTCGTCGCTGCGGTAGGCCAGGCATTCGAGCCCGTCGGCCGGCGTGTGGCCCTCGATGACGCCGATGTCGGCCAGGCCGCCGACCACGGCCTTGACCACCTCGGTGCTGGCGCGCTCCTGGAGGTCGATCTTGAGCACCGGATGCAGCCGCAGGAAGGAGCCGATCTGCGCCGGCAGGAACTGGGCGATGGCCGATGCATTGGCCGTGATGCTGACCACGCCGGCCACGCCGTTCTGGAAGTCGTCGAGCTCGGCGCCGAGCCGGTCCATGGCCGACAGCACGGCGCGGGCATGCAGCAGCAGGCCGTGGCCGGCTGAAGTGAGCGTGACGCCGCGCGCATGGCGCACCAGCAACGGCAGCTTGGCCCGCGCCTCGAGGTCGGAGATGCGCTTGCTGGCGGCGGCCAGCGCGATGTGGCAGCGCTTGGCGCCCTCGCTGATGCTGCCGTGGTCGGCCACGGCCACGAACAGGCGCAGCGATTTGAGGTCGGCCGACATCGGGCTCAGTCCGGCTTCGAGGGCTGGGCCAGGTAGTCGAAGAGTTCGCGTGCGGACGCCGGCAGCTGCTCGCGGCTGCGCGCGATGATCTTGAGCTCGCGTTCGGCCCAGGCGTCGGTCAGCGGCACGGTCTTGATGCGCAGCGCGCGCGACAGGCGCCGCGCTGACGAGGCCGGCAGCACGCCGACCCCGACACCGGCCTCGATCATCAGGCAGATGGCCTCGAAGCTGCCGACCTGGATGCGGGGCGCGTAGCCGCGGCCCGCGAGCTCGGCCTTGCGCAGCAGGAAGCGGTGGATCGCGCTGGCATGGTGCAGGCCGACATGCTGCTCCTCGAGGGTGTCGACGAAGGCCATCTCGCTGGCGTCGGCGAAGCGGTGGGCCGTGGGCACCACCAGCACCAGATGGTTGCGGCCGAAGGGGCGGGCGTCGAAGTCGCCGGTGTGGGCGTCGCCCGCGAGGATGCCGATGTCGGCGCCGCCGTCGGCCACCGAGCGCACGATCTCCTCGCTGAGGAATTCACGCAGGTCGACCTGCACCGCCGGATGCTGGGTCAGGAAGCCGGCCAGCTTCTCGGGCAGGTACTCGGTGATCGACGTGGTGTTGGCGAACACCCGCACGTGGCCCTTGATGCCCTTGCCGAAGTCCTGCATGTCGATGCGCAGGTGCTCCATCTGCTGCATGACGCGCTTGGCGTGATAGAGCAGGGCTTCGCCGGCGGCCGTGAGGTTCACGCCCTGGGCGGTGCGGTGCAGCAGCTTGCCGCCGATGGCCTCCTCCATCTGCTTGATGCGGGTCGAGGCGGCCGCGAGCGAGATGCAGGCCTTGTCGGCGCCGCGCGTCAGGCTGCGCGCCTCGGCGACGAATGCGAAAAGCTTGAGGTCGAAAAGGTCGAAGTGCAAGTTCACGGGCAGATTGTCCCGCAAGCTTGGGGGCTCGTCAGATCGGGTCCCAGCTGAACACATCGGCCGAGCGGTCGAGCGGATAGAAGCTGGCCCGCATCGCCGGCATCGCATGCTCGGCGATGGTCTGCGGCGTCCAGCCTTCGGAGCGATGCACCGAGCGCACCGGCCGCGGCTGGCTGATCAGCGAGATCTCGTTGTTGCGCACCGAGAAGATCTGGCCGTTGACCTCGTGGGCGGCATCGCTCGCCAGGTAGACCGCCAGCGGGGCGATCTTCGAGGGCGTCATCTGCTGGATCTTGGCCACGCGCGCCTTCTGCTCGTCGGTGTCGGTCGGGATGGCGCCGATCATGCGGCTCCAGGCGAAGGGCGCGATGCAGTTGGAACGCACGTTGAACTTCAGCATGTCGAGCGCGATCGACTTCGACAGCGCCGCGATGCCGAGCTTGGCGGCCGAGTAGTTGGCCTGGCCGAAGTTGCCGACGAGGCCCGAGGTCGAGGTCATGTGCACCATCGCGCCCGCGTTCTGCTCCTTGAAGAAGGTCGCGGCAGCGCGGCTCACGAAGTAGGTGCCGTACAGGTGGACCTTGATCACCGAATCCCACTCGTCGACCGACATCTTGTGGAAGAAGCGGTCGCGCAGGATGCCGGCATTGTTGACCACCGCATCGATGCGGCCGAAGTTGTCGACCGCGCATTGCACCATGCGCGCCGCGCTGGCGGCATCGGCGACGCTGTCGGTGCTGGGCACCGCCTCGCCGCCGATCGCGTGGATCTCGTCGACCACCTGCTGCGCCGGACCGGTGCTGTGGCCGGCGCCGTCGACCGCGGCGCCGATGTCGTTGACCACCACGCGGGCGCCGTGCCGCGCCATGGCCAGCGCGATGTCGCGGCCGATGCCGCCCCCTGCGCCGGTGACCAGAACCACTTTGCCTTCGACCATCGGATCTCTCCAGAAACTTGCCTGCGGAATCGCCTGCGCAGGATGCCACGGGCGGCGCCGCCCGTGCTTCGGGATTCCGAAAGAGGGGTTTCAGTCCGCCCTAGTTCCGCTCGCGCAGCACCAGCGTCTGGACCGCCGTGCCGATCGGACCCCGCTCGTCATAGAGCCGCGACAGCGTGAGGCCGGCGCCGCTGGCGTCGACCTGGGTTTCCGACGACAGGCCGATCCATTCGCCCGCCGGCGCGCGGTGCAGGTGCAAATTCAGGTCGGCATTCGAGAACAGGAAGCGGTCGGGCGGCAGCACCCAGCTGAGCCCGTTGCCGAAATCGGCCGCGGCGGCGGCGCGCATCGCGGGCGTGTTGGGCACCCCTTGCACCAGCGGCACCGCCAGCCGGAACCATGCGGCGCCCGGGCCAGGCCGGGAGACGTCGCCCTGGGCCGCCAGGGTGTCGACCGCGGTGGCGTAGAACGAGATGCCCTCGGGCAGCCCCGGGATGCGCAGCGGCTGGCTGCAATCCTGCGGCGCTGGAAGCAGGCGCGCTGGCGACGGAGCGGGCAGGCCGTCGGGCAGGGCCAGCGCCTGGCCGCGCAGCATCAGCGCATGGCCGCGCGCCACCAGCGTGTCGCCGGCCAGCAGCTCGATGGTGAGGCGCGTGGTCGAGCGCGCGGACTGCATGCTGAAACGGGTGGCGAGCGGCGCGACCGGCACCGGCTTGACCAGCTCGACGGTCAGGCGCGCCAGCTGCCAGCCGGGTTCGTCGATGGCGCTTTCGGCCACGTGCGCGAGCAGGGCGCTGGGAGCGCCGCCGTGCTGCGCGCGAGGGTCCCAGGGGCCGCGCGCGAGCGCGCTGGGCAGCCAGGCCTCGCCCTCGCGGGTGAACACGGCGGCAGGGCGTTCGGATTCGATCGGCGGATGGGTCATCGCCGTATTCTTACCGCAGCTGGTGCTTGAGCAGCTTGCCGGTCGCGGTGCGCGGCAGCGCCTCGCGCACTTCCCAGGCGCGCGGGATCTTGTAGCGCGCCAGCTGCGGTTCGAGGTACTTGCGCAGCGCGTCGCCGTCGAGCACCCGGCCGGGGCGCGCCGCCATCACAGCGGTCACGGTCTCGCCCCATTCGGGATGCGGACGGCCGATGACGGCCACGTCCTGCACGTCGGGATGCATCGCCAGCACGTCCTCGACCTCCTTCGAATAGACGTTTTCGCCGCCGGTGACGATCATGTCGCGCAGCCGGTCGACGATGAAGAGGTAGCCGTCTTCGTCGATCCGCGCCAGGTCGCCAGTGCGGTACCAGCCTTCGTCGTCGAACGCGGCGGCCGAGGCTTCGGGATTGTCGAGGTAGCCCTTCATGATCGCGGGCGAGCGCAGGTGGATCTCGCCCACTTCGCCGGCCGAGCAGCGCTCGCCGTCGGCGCGGCGCACCTCGACCGCGACCCCCGGCACGCCGGCGCGTCCGATCGAGCCGGCCTTGGCGATCGCCTCCTCGGGATAGAGCACGGTGCCCAGCGGGCCCGATTCGGTCATGCCGTAGACCTGCACGAAGCGGTCGCTGCGGTAGCTGTCGGCCAGCTTGCGTGCCATGTCGGCGCCCAGCGGCCCGCCGCCGTAGGCCCACATCCGCATCGCGCTGAAATCGTAGGACTGCAGGTCGGGCACCACCTGCAGCGGTGCCAGGAAGGCGATCGGCGCGCCGAAGGTGAAGCTGATGCGCTCCTGCGCCAGCGTGTCGAGGAAGGCCTTGGGCGCGTACTCGCGCAGCAACACCACGCTGCCGCCCATCAGCAGGGTGCCGAGCAGCCAGTTGTTGAGCGGCGACGAATGCCAGGCCGGCATCGCGATCAGGGTGCGCTCGTGGCGCGTGATCGAGGTGCTGGCGGCCGCGCACACCGCCGCGAGGAACACGTTGGCATGGGTGTGCAGGCAACCCTTGGGCTTGCCCGTGGTGCCCGAGGTGTAGAGGATCTCGGCCAGCGCGTCGGTGGCCGGCGGCGTGCCGCGCTCCAGGGGCGCGGCCTGCGCGAGCAGTTCGTCGAAGCTGGCCATGCCGGCGCCGGCGCCGGCGCTGTCGGTCGAGAGCCACGCCGGTGCATGCGCGACCTTCTGCGCGAGCGCTGCCAGCGCACCGTCGACCACGCACAGCTTGGTGCCCGAATGCCGCAGCACGTGGTCGACCTCGGGCGCCTGCAGCTTGTGGTTGACCGGCACCACCGCGGCCCCGAGCCGCCAGGCGCCGAACAGCGCGAGCACGAAGCCCGGCGTGTTGAAGCACAGCAGCGCCACGCGGTCGCCGGCGACGATGCCCTGGCCGCGCAGCACGGTGGCGGCGCGGCGGCTCAGCTCGGCGAACTCGGCGTAGCTGTACGAGCGGCCCGCGGCGCGCAGGAACTCCTTGCCCGGCTGCACCCGGGCGTGCTGGTCGAGGATCGAAACGAAATCCGTCATCTTGCTTGTCGCCTCACTGCCAGGCGGCGCGCAGCAGCGCGGCCGGATCGCTGGTGCCCGAGGTGATGCCGGTCACCGGCCCCCAGTCGGGGTCGAAGCGGCTGCCGATGAAGGCGGCCGAGGCCTCGGCGCTCGCGTGCTGCAGCATCAGGCAGGCCTGGGCCGTGAGCACCAGCCGCTGCGTGAAGCGGCGCGCCTGGCGCTCGAGTTCGGCCGGGGGCAGCACGACCGCGTCGCGCAGCGCCTGGGCCTGGGCCCGCAGGCGGCTGTCCTGCGACGCCACTTGCTGCAGATGGTCGAGCACCAGGTGCGCGTCGTCCGGATTGCGCGAGACCGCGCGCAGCACGTCCAGGCTCATCACGTTGCCCGAGCCTTCCCAGATCGAGTTGACCGGCGCTTCGCGGAACAGGCGGCCCATCGGACCGTCTTCCACATAGCCGTTGCCGCCGAAGACCTCCATCGCCTCGCCGGTCAGCGCCACCGCACGCTTGCAGTTCCAGAACTTGGCGGCCGGCGTCACGAGCCGGCGCCAGGCGAGGTCGAAGGGATCGGTCGAGCCGAAGTGCGAGGCCAGGTCCATCGCCAGCAAGGTGGCGGCCTCGGACTCGAGCGCCATGTCGGCGAGCAGATCGGTCATCACGGGCTGCTCGATCAGCGCCTTGCCGAAGGCGTGGCGGTTGCGCGTGTAGTGCAGCGCCTGTGCCAGCGCCTGGCGGATGAAGCCGGCGCTGGCGAGCGCGCAGTCCAGGCGGGTGTAGGTCGCCATCTCGATGATGGTCGGGATGCCGCGGCCCTCGTCGCCGACCCGCACGCCCCAGGCCTCCTTGAACTCGACCTCGCTGCTCGCGTTGGAGCGGTTGCCCACCTTGTCCTTGAGGCGCTGGATCTGGACCGGGTTCTTGCTGCCGTCGGGCCGCCAGCGCGGCACGAAGAAGCAGGTGGACCCCCGCTCCTCGGTCTTGGCGAGCACCAGGTGGCCGTCGCACATCGGGGCCGACATGAACCACTTGTGTCCGGTGATCAGGAACTCGTCGCCCCAGGGGCCCCGGCCCGCCGGCACCGCGCGCGAGGTGTTGGTGCGCACGTCGCTGCCGCCCTGCTTCTCGGTCATGCCCATGCCGACCGTTATCGAGTCCTTCTGCGCGAAGGGCAGGTCGCGCGGATCGTGCACTGTCGCGTTCAGTTTGGGTTGCGTGGCCTCGAACAGCGCCGGATTGAGCCGCATCACCGGGATGCAGGCCTTGGTCATGGTGGTCGGACAGGTCGAGCCGGACTCGATCTGGCTGTGCATGTAGAGCGAGGCGCCGTAGGCGGTCCAGGCCGAGGGGCGCGGGTCGACGAAGGGCAGGTTGGCGATGCCGTTGCGGCGCGCGATGCCCATCATCGTGTGCCACGCAGGATGGAACTTCACGAGGTCGATGCGCTCGCCGATGCGCGAGTGGGTGTGCAGTTCGGGCTCGTGGCGGTTGGCATCCTCGGCGGCGCGGATCGTCGCTTCGCAGCCGTACTCCGCGCCTTGGCGCAGCAGCTCGTCGTCGCGCCAGCCGGCACCGCCGCGCGCCACCGCGCGGCGCAGCGCCGGGTCGCTGGCGTAGAGGTTGTAGTCCTTGAGTTCGGGGACCTGGTTGTCGGGGTGGATGCCTGTCATGGTGTGCCTTTCGGGGGTGAAGGGGGCGCAAGCTCAGCCGCCCGCCGGGCGCTTCATGTGGCAGCTGGTGCCCAGCTCGGCCGCCTTGGCGTCGACCATCGCCACGGGCTTCCAGCCCAGGCCGGTGTTCTCCTGGTCGTGCACCACGGTCTTGCCGTCGACCTTCTCCCAGCTCAGCACGTAGATCGGCTGCTGGGCCTGGTGGTCGGACTTGCGCATCTCGACCGGGCCGTTGAGGCCCTCGAAGCGCATGCCTTCCATCTTCGCGGCCACGGTGGCGGGGTCGGTCGATTTCGTCTCGCGGATCGCCTGCGCCAGCATCAGGATCGCGTTGTGGCCCAGGCCGTTGATGAAGTCCTCGCCGACCTGGCGCTTGAAGCCGCCGAGCAGCGGCCTGGACGCCAGCCGCGGGTCGTTCGGGCTGAAGGCCGAGACCAGCTTGACCCGGCCTTCGCCCGCCGCGCCCATGGCGCCCGGCACGCCGAAGTTGTTGGCGTTGAGCGTGTAGAAGTCGACGCCCAGGCCCGAATCGCGCGCGGCCCGCACGATCAGTGCGAGGTCGGCACCGAAGTCGGCCGTGATCACGGTGTCGGCGCCGGCGCGCTTGATCTTCGCCATGTAGGGCGAGTAGTCCTTGACCTGGCCCAGCGGGTGGAAGTCGTCGCCGACGATCGCGATGTCAGGCCGCTTCTTCGCGAGCGATTCGCGTGCCGCCCTCGAAACCTCCTGCCCGTAGGCGTAGTTCGGGTTCAGCAGGAAGACTTTCTTGATTGCGGGCTGCTTCGCGATGTGGGTGGTCATCGCCTCGATCTTCATGTCGGAATTCGCGTCGGTGCGGAAGTGCCAGAAGCTGCACTGCGCGTTGGTCATCGCCGGGGCCTGCGCGGCGTAGTTCAGATAGACGATCTCCTTGCCCGGATTGCGGCTGTTGTGCTTGTCGATAGCGCCCAGCAGCGCCACGCCGACCGCCGAGGAACTCGCGCCCTGCACCACGTAGCGGATGTCCTGCGCCACGATCGAGTTGAGCAGGCTCAGCGCCTCCTGCGCCGACAGCTTGTTGTCGAAGGCCACGATCTCGAACTTCGTCGGTCCGGCCCAGCCCTCGTCGTTGGCCATCTTCACCGAGTACTGGAAGCTCTTGAGCACATTGAGGCCGAGGCCGGCCATCGGGCCGGACATGGCGTCCAGCGAGGCGATCTTCAGGGTCGAGGCGGGTTGGGCCGAGGCGGTGGCAGCGGCCAGCGCAAGCGCGGCCGAGGCCGCCCGGAGGAAGGTTGTCATGTGTTGCTCGTCTCCCGTTTTTCTGCGTTCCGCGCCGGGCTGCGGCGCTGCTTTCAGCGCTGCAGAATGCCGCCTGTCAGCTCTAAAAATTCTAGGAACAACCGACGCTTCGGGTGTTCGGGTTCCGGTGCAAGGAGGCCAGGATCAAACGCTCACCGACTTCTCCCCCGAGGAGGAAGCCGCGACAGTCGCGCGCACTTCACACTTCCCAAGCCCTGCAGGACGCCTTTGTTCGGCTTTTGGTCGAGCGCGGCTACGCGGGCATCACGATCCGCGAGATCGTCCTGGTGGCCGGCACCGGCCTCGGCAGCTTCTATGAATACTTCGCGAGCAAGGAAGACCTCGCGCGGGTCTGCCTGCACCTGCGCTCCAAGGCGCTGCTGATGGCGCTGCGCGACGCGGCCGAACGCCACGCCGGCCAGCCGATGCGCGAGGTCGTCGACTCGGCGATCGAATCGCAGATCGAGGCGCACCGCGAGCATCCGCTCGAATGGGGCGCCCACTACCTGCTCGAACGACAGCTCTCCGGACCCGACGCCTACCGCAAGATGTACGACCGCTTCGTCGACGAGTGGGGCCAGGCGCTCGCGGCCGCGAGCGACGCGCTGCCGCCCGGCCCGAGGGCGGAGGCGGCACGGGTCTGCCTGACCTTGATCTACGGCCTGATGGCGCAGGCCCACATCGGCGTTCGCGACGCGCCGGACATGCCGGCGATCTCGCGCCAGGCGCGCGGCGCGCTCCACGCCTACCTGGACAGCCTGCGGCCCGACTGACTCAGTGCCCCAGCGGCACGCTGGCTTCCTTCAGCACCCGCAGCACGAAGCTCGACTTGCTGTGGCGGATGCCGGGGATCTTGTAGAGCTTTTCGCGCAGCAGGCGCTCGTAATCGCGCGTGTCGCGCACCGCGATGCGGATGTAGTAGTCGTAGTCGCCCGACACCAGGTAGGCCTCCTGGATCTCGGGAATGGTCGCCAGCACGCGGCCGAATTCGTAGAGTGTCTCGTCGGTATGGCTCTCGAGCGTGAGCTGGACGATCACGAAGTCGTTGTAGCCGAGCTTTGCCGGATCGAGGTCGACCGTGTAGCGCTTGATCACGCCCTGCGATTCGAGCTTCTTGATGCGGGTCCAGCAACTGGTGGCCGAGAGCCCGACCGCGGCGCCGATCTCCTGCAGGGTCTTGCGCGAGTCCTCCCGCAGCTCCCGCAGGATGGCGAGATCGATTCTTTCCGATGAATCTTCGATCAAATCGTCTTTAGTGCGATTGGCTTTCATTGAATGGCGCGAATAAGGCGGAAAAATGAAGCCTATTCTGCGCCAGAGCCGGAAGAATCATGGAATGCAATCCTCCCTGGCCCATTCCCCTCCGCCCGCCGCGCCGGCGCCCTTCGAATCAGCGCGCCTGCGCAATGGCGCCGTCGCGCTGCTCGACACGCTGATCGCCTGTGGCGTCGACACGCTCTTCGGCTACCCCGGCGGTGCCGCGCTGCCTCTGTACGACGCCCTGCACGGCGAGCCGCGCCTGCGGCACATCCTGGTGCGGCACGAACAGGCGGCGGTCCATGCCGCGGAGGGCTATGCGCGCAGCACCGGCCGCGTCGGCGTGGTGCTGGTCACGTCCGGGCCCGGCGTCGGCAACACCATCACTGGCCTGCTCGATGCCATGAGCGATTCGGTGCCGGTGCTGTGCATCAGCGGCCAGGTCGCCAGTTCGGTGATCGGCACCCAGGCCTTCCAGGAGAGCGATGCGCTCGGCATGTCGCGGCCGGTCACCAAGTGGAACCACCAGCCGCGCTGCGCGGACGACATTCCGTCGGTGATCCGCCGGGCACTCGAGATCGCGGCCTCGGGCCGGCCGGGGCCGGTGCTGGTCGATGTGCCGAAGGACGTGCAGTCGGCCTTGCTGCAGCGGCCCGCGCCAACGCAGCCGGCCGCGCCCGCGCGCAAGCCGCGCGCAGCGGTCCTGCCGCCGCCCGATGCCTTGCAGCGCGCGGCCGACCTGATCTCCACCGCGCGCAGGCCGGTGCTGTACGGCGGCGGCGGGCTCGTCAACTCGGGCCCGCAGGCCTGCGCCGCCTTCACGCGCCTGGTGCACCGCCTCGACGCGCCCTGCACGCTGACGCTGATGGGCCTGGGCGCCTTCCCGGGTTCCGATCCCCGCTTCCTCGGCATGCTGGGCATGCATGGCGCGCTGGAGGCCAACCTCGCGATGCACGAGGCCGACCTCGTGGTCTGCGTGGGCGCGCGCTTCGACGACCGCGTGACCGGCAAGCTCGACGAGTTCTGTCCCCTGGCGCGGAAGATCCACATCGACATCGATCCGGGCAGCATCGACAAGGTGGTCAAGGTCGACGTGCCCCTGCCGGGCGACTGCGGCGCGGTGCTCGATGCCTTGCTGGCCCAGCCGGCACTCCACGGCCCGGCACCCGGGCGGCTCGCGCCCTGGTGGCAGCGCATCGCGCGCTGGCGGGCCGAGCGCTGCTTCGACTTCGCGCCGCGCGCCGACGCCATCCTGCCGCAGCAGCTGATGGCGTCGCTGCAGGGCCGGCTGGCCGGCCGCGACGCGATCGTCTCCACCGATGTCGGCCAGCACCAGATGTGGGCCGCGCAGTACCTGCGCTTCGATCGGCCCGGCCGCTGGCTCACCTCGGGCGGCGCCGGCACCATGGGCTACGGCCTGCCGGCGGCCATCGGCGCGCAGATCGCGCATCCGGAGGCGCTGGTCGTGTGCGTGAGCGGCGATGCCTCGGTGCTCATGAACATCCAGGAGCTGTCGACCGCCGTGCAGCATCGCACGCCGGTCAAGCTGGTGCTGTCGAACAACGGCTACATGGGCATGGTGCGGCAGTGGCAGGAACTCAACCACGGCAACCGGCTGAGCCACAGCTGGAACGAGGCGCTGCCCGACTTCGTGGCGCTGGCGAAGGCCTTCGGCTGGGGCGCGCGGCGCGTCACGGCGCCCGCCGAGCTGGACGCGGCGCTGGCCGACTGCCTCGCGAGCGACGGCCCGTTCTTTCTCGACGTTCAGGTGGCGGCCGAGGAGAACTGCTTTCCGATGATGCCGGCCGGCTGCGGGCACCATCGGGTGATGCTCGCGAAGGACCGCTGGTACGAGGACCCGGTCAGGGCAGCCAGTCCCTGAACAGGCGCTTGAACAACCGCCGCCTTGCCTGGTACGGCCGGGGTTGCGCATGGCCGGCCGACGCCGGGGCCGGCGCGGGAATCGCAGCGTTGGCCGCGAGTTGCGCCAGCGATTCGAAGAGCAGCCTTCTAGGCTCCAGTCGGATGCCGCCGAGGCGCAGGAAGTCGATGGCGACGCGGGCGGCCTGGAGGGAGTCGCCGCCGAGATCGAAGAAGTTGTCGGAGCGTGAGATCTCGAACGGCGCCAGGCCCAGCACGCCGCCCCACACGCCCGCAAGGGCGATTTCGGCGGGGGTGGCGGGCTCGTCGCCGCGCCGGGCGGCCGAACGATCCTCCGCCTTCGGCGCCGGGAGCGCCTGCCGGTCGATCTTGCCGTTGGGCAGCAAGGGGAGCGCCGCCAGCGCCACGTAGTGCTGCGGCAGCATGTAGCCGGGCAGCCAGGGCCTCAGGTGCTCCTTGAGCACGCGCGCGTCGAGCGCCCCCTCGCGCAGGACCACGTAGGCCACCAGGCGGATGTCGCCCGGCCGGTCTTCGCGCGCCGTCACGAGGCACTGGGCGATCGAAGGATGGGCCAGCAGGCGGGCCTCGATCTCGCCCGGCTCGATGCGATGGCCGCGCACCTTGACCTGGAAGTCGAGCCGGCCCTGGTGCTCGATCAGGCCGTCGTGCCGCCATCGCCCGCGGTCGCCGGTGCGGTACAGGCGGGCTTGCGGGTCCGGATCGAAGGGATCGGCGATGAAACGCTCGGCGCTGAGTTCGGGCCGGTTCCAATAGCCCAGGGTGACGCCGTCGCCGCCGATGAAGATCTCGCCGGAAACGCCGGGCGGACATGGCCTGTGCTGCGCATCGAGCACGTGGACGCGGGTGTTGGCGATCGGCCGGCCGATCGATATGGCCTGCGCGTCCGGCTGCACCTTCCAGCAGGTGGACCACACCGTGGTCTCGGTGGGGCCATACATGTTCCAGAGCTCGCCGCTTCGCTGCAGGAGTTCGCGGGCCAGGCTCGGGTTCAGGCTCTCGCCGCCGACCAGGGCCTTGAAGGTCGGCGAGCCGCGCCAACCGGCATCGATCAGCATGCGCCAGCTCGCCGGGGTGGCCTGCATCACCGAAGTCCGTGAGCGCTCGATCAACTGTCCGAGTGCGATCCCGTCGGTGGCCTGCTCGCGGGTCGCCAGCACGACAGTGGCGCCGATCGAAAGCGGCAGCAGCAGCTCGAGCACCGCGATGTCGAAGCTCAGCGTGGTGACGGCCAGCACGGCGTCCTGCGCCGTGAGCCCGGGTTCGCGCTGCATCGACAGCAGGAAGTTGACCACCGCCCGATGCGGCACCACCACCCCCTTGGGCTTGCCGGTGGAGCCGGAGGTGTAGATCATGTACGCCGCGTCCCCGGCGCCGGCGTCGCGCTCGGCGTCGGGCGGCAGGGGCGTGTCGGGCTGCGCCATCAGCGCTGCTTCGTCGGCGTCCGGCACCAGCGTCGGCAGTCCGTGCTCGCGCCACCATTCGGCCATGTCCGGCGGGCTCATGAGCAGGCTCAGCCCGGCGTCCAGGGCCATGTCGAGCAGGCGCAGGCGAGGATAGGCCGGGTCCAGCGGCACGTAGGCGGCGCCCGCGGACAGGATCGCGAGCTGCGCAACCACCATGGACGGGCCACGCTCCAGGCACAGGCCGACGCGGCAGCCGCGCTGCACGCCCCTGTGGCGGAGCGCGTGCGCCAGGCGGTGCACGCGCGACCACAGTTCCGGGTAGCCCAGCGCATCGCCCGGAATCTGGAGGATCGCCGTGCCGGCCGACGCGTGTTGCCCCGCGAGCAGGCCGTGCACCGTCATCGCGCGGGGGTAGGCGCTGGCGGTCTGGTTCCACGTCGCCAGCCTGGACAGCTCCAGCGGGTCGGCGGCCGCCAGCTCGTGCAGCGGCCGTTCCGGATCCTGCATGAGCCGGTCCAGCAGATGGAGGTAGCTGTCCAGCAGGGCCTTCGCTGTCGCCGGCGCGAAGAGCTCGGTGGAGTAGGACAAGGCCAGCGAACGCTCGTCCTCGGTCTCGATGGTGAGGGCCAGGTCGAACTGGGTCGCCCCCAGGCTCAGCGGCATGAAGCTCGCGTCCAGGCCTTCGAGCCGGGGAATCTGCCGCGGCGTGTTCAGCACGTTGAACATCGCGCGCACCTCGGGCACCCGGGCGCCGTTGTTGTTGCGCCGCAGGCTGTCGATCACGTGGTCGAAGGGCGCATGCTGGTGGGTGAAGGCCGACAGGCAGGTCTCGCGCACCTGGCAGGCCAGCTCCCGGAAGTTCATCGCGGGCTGCACGTCGCTGCGCAGCATCAGGGTGTTGACCAGCGAGCCCACCAGCGCCTCGGCCTCGACCCGCGTGCGACCCGCGATCGGCGTTCCCACCACGATGTCCTGCTGCGCGCACTGGCGCGCGAGCAGCACCTGGAACGCCGCCAGCAAGGTCATGAAAGGCGTCAGGCCCAGGCGACCGCCGAAGCGATGGACTTCGTGCATCCAGTCATCGGGAATCAACCGTCGAACCTGCTCCCCGCGGCTGGTGCGCCGGCGGGTCACGGCGGAGTCGGCCACCAGGTGCAAGGGAGGCATGCCCGCGAGCTGCTGCAGCCAGTAGCGGGTGTCGCCGGCCAGCGCCTCGGCGTCGGCATGGCCGCGTTGCCAGCTGGCGTAGTCGACGAAGTCGATCGATTGGCGCTGCGCGGGCGCGGGCGCTCCGGCGCAGGCGGCGTTGTAAATCGCCTCGAGGTCGCGCAACAGCACGCCCCATGACCAGTCGTCGCCGATCATGTGGTGCAGCACCAGGACCAGCGCATGGTCCTGGGCGCCGAGTTCGACCAGGATGAAGCGGTGCAGCGGTCCGTGCGCGAGGTCGAAAGGCTCGGCGGCCAGGCGCGCAGCCTGCCGCTCCAGTTCGGTGTCCCGTTCCGGACCGGGGATGGCGCGCAGGTCCAGCCCGACCACGTTCGCCGGCTGCACCGGTCCGATGGTGGCCATCGGTTCGGCGTCCCCCATCGCGAAGGTGGTGCGAAACGCCTCGTGGCGGGCGACGAGCCCGTCGAGCGCCTGACGCAGCGGCGCCGCCTGGAGGGGCCCGCGCAGGCGAAGCGCCTTGCGGACGTGGTACGCGGCACCGTGCGGGTCCATGTCGTGGAACATCCACATGTTGCGCTGCGAGAACGACACCGGCAGCGGCCGGTCGCGCGAGACCGGCACGATCGGGGGATGCCCCGCCGCGGCGCCACCGGACAGCGCCGGTCGATGCGCATCGATCGCCCGGGCCAGGGTCTCGATGGTCGGGTGTTCCAGCACGCTGCGCACCGGCAGTTCGACCTTCAGCGTCGCGCCGATGCGCGAAGCGATCTGCGTCGCCGACAGCGAGTGGCCGCCGAGCTCGAAGAAATTGCTGCGAATGCCGAACCCGGATCGTCCGAGCACCGCCTGCCAGATGTCCATCAGGATGGATTCGGAGGTTGATCGGGGGGGCAGCCGGTCGATCTGCTCGGCGTCGACTCGAACGGCCTGGTCGTGCAGGTCGCGGCGCCTGACCTTGCCGCCCGGGCCGAGCGGAATCGTCTCGAGCACGCGGATTCGCGCCGGGATCTTGAAGTCGGCCACCTGCCCGAACAGCGCGGCCCGCAGCGCCTGTCCCTCGACGGCGTGGCCGGCCGCGGGAACCACGATGGCATGCACGTCCTCGCCGAGTGTCGGGTGCGGCGCGGGGTAGGCCGCCGCCTGGGCGACACCGGGCAGGCGCAGCAGGGCCTGCTCGACGTCGAAGGGCGAGATCTTCTCGCCGCCGCGATTGATCATCTCCTTGCTGCGTCCGGTGAGGAACAGGTCGCCGTCGGCGTCGAAGCGGCCCAGGTCGCCGGTGTGGAACCAGCCGTCGCGAAAGGCTTCCGCATTGGCCTCGGGGTTGTCCTCGTAGCCCTCGAACAGGGCCGGACCGCGCGCCACCACGGCGCCGACCTGCCCGACGGGCAGGCTGTGGCCGTGTCCGTCGATCACGCGCAGCTCGGCGCCGACCGGGCGCCCCACGGAGCCCGGCTTGCGCGGCGCCGGCGGCAGAGGATTGCTCGCCAGCTGGGTGGCCGATTCGGTCATGCCATAGGACTCGATGACCGGCACCCCCCAGAGCTCCTCGACGCGCTGCAGCAACGCCACCGGCATCGGCGAGGAGGCCGAGCGGATCAGGCGCAATGCATGTGCGGGCACGGCCATGCCTTCGCGGGAGGCCTGGTCCGCGATGGCATGGTGGACGGTGGGCGCGGCGGTGTACCAGGTGGGTTCGAACTCGGCCATCCAGTGCATGAAGGCCGTGGCGTCGAAGGCCGGCGCGCAGACCACGGACGATCCGGCCGCGAGCGGCGCGAGCAGGCCGCCGACCAGGCCATGGCTGTGATGGATCGGCATCACGCACAGTGCGCGATCCGCCGGCGCGAGGGCGAGATGCCGCGCGATGCTGCGGGCCGAGCACACGACCTGGCGCTGCCCGAGCGGCACCCGCTTGGCCTTGCCGGTGGTGCCCGAGGTGAACAGCACGAAGGCGGTCTGCGACGGCTCGGGCCAGGGGGCGTTGACGTCCGCCGTGCCTTCCGATGCGCGCGCGAGCCAGTGCGGAAGGTCGAAGTCCAGGGGGGCCAGGTTCAGGGTCCGTGCGAGTCGAGCCGGCACTGCATCGCCGGGCAACCCGACCACAGCGTCGGCGCGCGCATCGGCGAGCAGGGACAGCAATTCGGGCTCGGGCAGCCCCGGGTGGAGCGGGATGCAGGTGGCTTGGGCGCCGATCGCCAGGGTGGCCACGGCCGACTCGATCCCGCTCGGCATGACCACGGCGATGCGCGAGGCCGGCGAGAACCCGTGGCCCGCCAGCCAGGACCGCAGGCTGCGGACGATCTCGAACAGTTCGGCATGGCCGATCGGCCGCCGCCCGGGGGAGAGCAGGGCCGGGGCCAAAGGCTGCGCGAGCGCATGGAGCGCCAACTGGGCGTGGAGGGTCGCGATGCTGTGCTCGATCAAGGCAGATTCACCGGACAGGCCGACGCCACCCAGGGGAACGCAGCGGCGATGCAGAACCATCGCGCGCCCTCGATGCGTTCCGGTGGTTGGCGTTTCCTGGATGTTGACAGCATCAAGACACTCTGCCGCGCCCGGCCTGAACTGTCACTGACATTTGATGGTTCGGCGCGACACTCAGGACACTATTGCGTGATTTTCTTCACGGCCCTTCAGGCCTCTCGATGCATGGCGCACAAAAGAAAACGGCGCTATCGATTAGATAGCGCCGTTCTTTACCAGTGATGGGTTTGCTGGTGGGCCCTGAGTGACTCGAACACTCGACCTACGGATTAAGAGTCCGCTGCTCTACCAACTGAGCTAAGAGCCCCTGAAAAGCATTACTGCTACTCAGGCAATCCCACGATTATAGCCATAACTTTGGCCGCTTCTTCAGGTCCGCTCAAAAATGCAGGCAATCCCTTGGCCGCCGCCGATGCACATCGTCACCAGCGCGTACCTGCCCTGGATGCGCTCGAGCTCGTACAGCGCCTTCACCGTGATCAGCGCGCCCGTGGCGCCGACCGGATGGCCGAGCGAGATGCCAGAGCCGTTGGGGTTCACCTTGGCCGGGTCCAGGCCCAGGTCCTGGGTCACGGCGCAGGCCTGCGCCGCGAAGGCCTCGTTGGCCTCGACCACGTCCATGTCCGAGGCCTTGAGGCCGGCTTTTTCGAGCGCCTTGCGCGAGGCCGGCACCGGACCGATGCCCATGTAGGCCGGGTCGACGCCGGCGAAGGCGTAGGCCACGATACGCGCCATCGGCTTCAGGCCGCGCCGCGCGGCCTCTTCTTTTTCCATCAGCACCACCGCGGCCGCGGCGTCGTTGACACCCGAGGCGTTGCCCGCGGTCACCGTGCCGTTTTCCTTCAGGAAGGCCGGCTTGAGCTTGGCCATGTCTTCGATCTTGGCGTCGTTGCGCACGTGCTCGTCGGTGTCGAAGAGGGTGGTGCCCTTGCGGCTTTCCAGCGCGACCGGGACGATCTGCGACTTGAAGTAGCCGGCCTCGATCGCCTTCTGCGCCCGCTGGTGGCTGGCGAGCGCGGTCTGGTCCTGGGTCTCGCGGCTGATGCCCCACTTCTTGGCGATGTTCTCGGCCGTGATGCCCATGTGGATGGTCTGGAACGGGTCGTGCAGCGCGCCGAGCATCATGTCGACCATCTTGCTGTCGCCCATGCGGGCACCCCAGCGCGCCGTGAGGGACGCGAAGGGCGCCCGGCTCATGCTCTCGGCGCCGCCGCCGACCGCCACCTTGGCATCGCCCAGCTGGATGCTCTGCGCCGCGCTGACGATCGCCTGCAGGCCCGAGCCGCACAGCCGGTTGACTGTCAGCGCGGGGGTTTCCTGGGCGCAGCCGCCTTCGATCGCAGCGACCCGGGCCATGTACATGTCGCGAGGCTCGGTGTTGATGACGTGGCCGAAAACCACGTTCTCGACGTCCTTGCCGTCGACCTTGGCGCGGGCCAGCGCCTCTTTCGTGACCAGGGCGGCGAGCTTGGTGGGCGGAACGTCCTTGAGGCTTCCGCCGAAGGTTCCGATGGCGGTGCGAACGCCGCTGACGACAACCACTTCCTTCATGAATATCTCCTTGCAAACGAAGCGCCGATGATGCCAGCCCGGCCGCCGCCGGGGTGACGCCGGCGTTACGATGCGTTCCCCAACCAGGAGCGTTGCGATGACCGATTCCAGCTTTCCCCGACATGTGGTGGTCACGGGCGCCGCCGGCGCGCTGGGGCGCGCGGTGGTGCAGCAGTTTCTCGGGCAGGGCGCGCGCGTGGCCCTGGTCGACCATCGGCTGGAGCACCTGGCCAGCACCTTCCCGGGGCTGGACAACTCGCAGCACCTGCTGCTCGAAGCGGACGTGACCTCGACCGAGGCCATGACCGGGGCAGGGCAGCGCATCCTGGCCTCCTTCGGCGGGCAGGTCGACGCCCTGGTCCACATCGCCGGCGGCTTCGAGATGGGCGAGCCGGTGCATGCGCTCGGCCGCGCGGCCTGGGACCGCATGATGAACCTCAACGCCTGGTCATTCGTGGCGGTGACGCAGGCGCTGGTGCCCGCGATGATCGAGCGCAAGGCCGGCCGGGTGGTCGCCGTGAGCGCCAAGACCGCCGCCCGCGGCGCTGCCGCCATGGCCGCCTACATCGCCTCCAAGAGCGCGCTGCAGCGCCTGGTCGAGGCCGCCGCGGCGGAACTCGCGCCGCACGGCATCGCCGTCAACAGCATCGCGCCCAGCGTGCTCGACACGCCTGCCAATCGGCAGGCGATGCCGGACGCCGACCCGGGCAAGTGGGTGTCGACCGCGGTGGCGGCGCAGACCGTGGCCTTCCTGGCCTCGCCGGCCGCCGCGGCGCTGCACGGCCAGCACCTGGCGCTGGACGCCTGAGCGGCCCGGCGCCAGGGCGCGCCCTGGGCGGGTTGCACCAAGGGGCAATCGCCGCTTCACCTTGGGACAAGTGCGTTTTGTCCCCGACTTGCGCATGCTGTGGGCACGCTGCGGCGCGGCGGGTTGCCCGCACGCGCCAGCGCACCCCTCACAACCAGGAGTCGACATGGCATCGAAGAAGCCCGCCGCCAGCCCGTCCGGAGCGAAGCCGCCCAATATCCTCGTGATCTGGGGCGACGACATCGGCATCGCCAACCTCAGCTGCTACACGCACGGCCTGATGGGCTACCAGACGCCCAACATCGACCGCATCGCCAGGGAAGGGATGAAGTTCACCGACTCCTACGGCGAGCAGTCCTGCACCGCCGGCCGCTCGTCCTTCATCACCGGCCAGAGCGTCTACCGCACCGGGCTCTCGAAGGTTGGCATCCCGGCCGCACCGATCGGCATGAGCGACAAGATCGTCACCATCGCGGCGCTGCTCAAGACCCGGGGCTATGCCACCGGCCAGTTCGGCAAGAACCACCTGGGCGACCGCAACGAGATGCTGCCGACCAACCACGGCTTCGACGAATTCTTCGGCAACCTCTACCACCTGAACGCCGAGGAAGAGCCGGAGATGTACGACTACTACCCGGAGAAGGACTTCCCCAATTTCAGGAAGAAGAACGGCCCGCGCGGCGTGATCCACTCCTATGCCACCGACAAGGACGACGCGACCGAGGAGCCGCGCTGGGGCCGCGTCGGCAAGCAGAAGATCGAGGACACCGGCCCGCTGACCAAGAAGCGCATGGAGACCTGCGATGACGAATTCGCCGAGGCGGCGAAGGGATTCATCGGCAAGCAGCACGAGGCGGGCAAGCCCTTCTTCGTCTGGCTCAACTTCACGCACATGCACATGTTCACGCACACCAAGCCCGAGAGCCTGGGGCAGGCCGGGCGCTGGCAGTCGCCCTACCACGACACGATGATCGACCACGACAAGAACGTCGGCCAGCTGCTGGACTACCTCGACGAGCTCGGCATCGCCGAAGACACCTTCGTCATGTATTCGACCGACAACGGCCCGCACATGAACAGCTGGCCCGACGGCGCGATGACGCCTTTCCGCAGCGAGAAGAACACCAACTGGGAAGGCGCCTTCCGCATCCCGATGGTGGTGCGCTGGCCCGGCCATGTGCCCGCCGGCAGCGTCTCCAACGGCATCGTCCAGCACCACGACTGGCTGCCGACCTTCCTCGAGATGGCGGGCGAGCCCGACATCGTCGAGAAGTGCAAGAAGGGGGTGCAGGCGATCGGCCGAACGTACAAGAACCACATCGACGGCTTCAGCCTGCTCGGCCACATCACGGGCAAGGAGAAGGAGAGCCCGCGCAAGCTCTTCGTCTACATCAGCGACGACGGCGACATCCTCGGCCTGCGCTACGACAACTGGAAGGTGGTCTTCATGGAGCAGCGGCTGCCCGGCACCATGGCGGTGTGGGCCGAACCCTTCGTCCGGCTGCGCCTGCCGAAGATTTTCAACCTGCGGACCGATCCCTTCGAGCGGGCGGACACGACGTCGAACAGCTACTACGAGTGGTTCCTGTATCACGCCTACATCCTTTATGGCGCCTACGCGATCGCCGACCAGTTCGCCGCCACCTTCAAGGACTTCCCGCCGGTGCAGAAGCCCAATACCTTCACCATCGACGACGCGCTGTCGAAGATGGCCGAAGCCTCCGCGGGCGGCGCCAACTGAGCGCCGGCCGGCGCTTCCGGGACAGCGTCATGAGCCGCCCGGCCCGCCCGCGTGGGTGGACCGGCCGCAGGGCCGGCCCGGGCCTGCCGCGTGGCCGCGCCGAGTGCTTCCCGCTGCAGGCGCTGGCCCTGGCGCCGGCCGTCCCGGGGCCCGACCCCGAGGCCCGGCTCAGCGACGACTACGTGCGCCTGGTGGCGCGCGACGCCTACTTCTGGGCCTGGCCGATCGTCAACGTCTACAACCGGCGCATCGCCCTCGGCCGCCTGCCGCATCCGATGCTGCTGGGCGGGGTGCTGCCGGCCGGACCGGCCAACAGCCTCACGATGCTGACCGACTACGTCGATCCCGCCGGGCGGGCGGTGGCCTGCCCGAACCATGACCTGGTGTGCGGCAGCGGCATCGTCGCCCTGGACCAGTCGCCGGTGGTGCTGCAGGTGCCGGACTTCGGCGATCGCTTCTGGGTTGTCCAGGTGCTGGATTCGCGCACCGACAGCATTGCCGAACTGGGCCTCATGTACGGCTCGCCGCCGGGCTTCTATCTGCTGGTGGGACCGAACTGGGTCGGCACGGTGCCGCCGGGCATCCGCCGGGTGTTCGTCTCGCAGACCCGTACCGGGGTGGTGATTCCGCGCGTGTTCCGCGACGACAGCGTCCCGGACCTGAAGACGGTGCAGCGGCTGATCAGCCAGCTCGGCCTGTACCCGGTGGCGCAGTTCGATGGCCGCATGAAGACGACCGACTGGCGCCAGGTGCCGGTGGTGCCGGCCGCGGCCGGCGGCGGGGACGCGGAAACCCGCTGGGTGGCGCCCGAGACCTTCCTGGCCGACCTGCCCGCCGCGCTGGCCGATGCCAGGCCGCTGCCGGGCGAGTCGGCGCGCTATGCACAGGTGCTCGCGGTGGTGGCTGCCGCCGCCAGGGACGCCCGCCTCAGGCAGGTCTTCGAGCAGGCGGTGGCGGCGGCCGACCGCGAGCTGGTCGAGCCCCTGTTCGAGTTCCGCAGCCATGGCCGCCGGCTGCCGCACCACTGGTCGACGATCGCCAACGGCGCTTGCTTCGGCACCGACTATTTCACCCGCACGGCGGTCGCTAAATCGAACATCTTCGTCAACAAGCCCAACGAGGCGCAGTGCTTCCACCAGGACTTCGACCGCGACGGTGCGCGCCTGTGCGGCAGCGGACGCTACACGGTGACTTTCGCGCAGGGGGCTGTGCCGCCGGTGAAGGGTTTCTGGTCGATGAGCCTCTACAACGGCCGCCATCTTTTCGAGGTCAACGCGCTGGGACGCTATGCGGTGGGCAGCAAGAGCAGGATGCGGTTCGCCGCCGACGGCTCGTTGACCATCCACGTCCAGCCGCAGTCGCCCGGAGCCGAGCACGAGAGCAACTGGCTGCCGGCACCGGCTGGCGAGGCGAGCGAGTTCTCGCTTTCGATCCGCGCCTACTGGCCGGAGTCCGCGCTGCTCGACGGCCGCTGGACGCCGCCGGCCGTGGTCCGCTGCGCATGAAGGAATCCATGATGATGAAGTCCAGATCCTCGGTCACGCGCGCGGCGCGCCGCCTCCTGCTGCTGGCCTGGCTGGTGGCCGCGGCCACTGTGGCGCAGGCGCAGGGTCTGCCTTCCTGGAACGACGGTGCCGCCAAGCAGGCGATCCTGCGTTTCGTGGCCGATGTCACGACCCCGGGCTCGGCGAGCTTCGTGCCGTCGGCCGAGCGCATCGCGGTCTTCGACAACGACGGCACGCTGTGGCTGGAGCAGCCGATCTACGTGCAGTTCGCCTTCGCGCTCGACCGGGTCAAGGCGCTGGCGCCGAAGCATCCCGAATGGAAGACCACGCCGCCTTTCGACGCGATCCTCGGGGGCGACATGAAGGCCTTCGCGGCCTCGGGCGAGAAGGGCCTGATGCAGGTGCTGGCCGCCACCCATGCGGGGATGACGACCGAGGAGTTCTCGCGCACCGTTGCCGACTGGCTCGCGAAGGCCCGCCATCCGCGCTTCAAGCAACCCTACGAGGCACTGGTCTACCAGCCGATGCTGGAGCTGCTCGCCTACCTGCGCGAGAACGGCTTCAAGACTTTCATCGTCTCGGGCGGCGGCGTCGAGTTCATGCGCGTCTTCGCCGAGAAGGTCTACGGCATCCCGCCCGAGCAGGTGGTCGGATCGACCGGGCAGCTGGCCTTCAAGACCGGCGCCGACGGCAAGCCGGTGCTGCTGAAGCTTGCGAAGATCGACCTGGTCGACGACCATGCGGGCAAGCCGGTCGGCATCCAGCGCTTCATCGGCCGGCGCCCGATCTTCGCCTTCGGAAATTCCGACGGCGACCAGCAGATGCTCGAATGGACCGCCGCCGGCGCCGGGCCCCGCTTCATGGGCCTGGTGCATCACACCGACGCCGAGCGCGAGTACGCCTACGACCGGACGTCCGGCGTCGGCAAGCTCGACAAGGCCCTGGACGAAGCCGGCACGCGGGGCTGGACCGTGGTCGACATGAAGCGCGACTGGAACAAGGTGTTTGCGTCGGACAAGTAGCCAAGGAGGTGCGGGCATGGCAGATGACAAGGCGTGGGTCGACCCGGGGGCGGACTTCGATCGGGTCTCGGTCGAACTGTCCTCGCGCCGGACCGGGATGTCGTTCCAGCGCACGCGCATGAGCGCGGAGCGGACCCTGATGTCGGTGATCCGGACATCGTTGTCGCTGATCGGCTTCGGCTTCACGATCTTCCAGGTGTTCCAGAAGCTGCACGACATGCAGGTGGTCAAGAGCAGCATGGCGGCGCGCCGCTTCGGCGAGGCGCTGGTCCTGATCGGGATCGCGATGCTGGTCTCCGGCATTGTCTACCACTGCACCTTCATGGCCGGGCTGCGCGCCGAACGCAAGATGCTGAAGAGCCAGGGGCTGATCCATGCCGAGAGCCAATTCCCGCCGTCGCTGACGCTGGCGGTGGCGCTGCTGCTGTTGCTGCTTGGCTTCCTCGCCATCTCGAGCATGGTGTTCGACATCGGTCCCTTCGGGTCCTGAGGGGGTCCCGATGCGCCGAACGAAGACCGGGTCGACTATGGCGTCGAGCTGCTGCTGGCCGACGGATCGACCTTCCCCGCCCGGGGCGCGTCGCCGACGCGGCCTTCAGCCAGGAGACCGGCACCTTCGGCCAGGCGAGCCGCTCGCTGTCCGACCTGTGGGGTCGGCTGGGCGCGGATCTGGAGCTATGGGGCCGACGTCAGCCTGCCCATCTTCACGCCGGCGCCATCGCCGGCCAGGTGGAGAGCGCCGAGGCGGGGCAGCGCGCGGCCGAAAAGAAAGTGTTGGTGGAGAGGATGAGGATCGAACTCACGACCTCCGCATTGCGAACGCGGCGCTCTCCCAGCTGAGCTACCCCCCCAAACACAAAGAGAATTCTAACCAGAACCGGCCCCGGTTTGCACGGCGGCGTGGCGGCCGTGCCAAGATGCGCGCCTCGCACACCCTGGAGCAGAACCGATGGCCTCGTACGATCCCGCCTGGCTGGACCGCATGTACAACAACCGCGCCCTGGTGCCCGACCATCCGGCCTACTTCGAGCGCTGGGCGGCGGAATCCGCCGCCACCCGCGCCGCGCAGCCTTGCCATGTCGACTTGCGCTACGGCGACGGCGTGGGCGAGACGCTCGACGTCTTTCCGGCGCCGGTGCCCGATGCGCCGGTGCTGGTGTTCATTCACGGCGGCTATTGGCGCGCGCTCGACAAGAGCGAGCATTCATTCATCGCCCGACCCTTCAACGACCGCGGTGTCTGCGTCGTGGTGCCCAACTACGCGCTGTGTCCGGGCACGCCCGGGCAGCCGGTCGGCATCGATGACATCGCGTTGCAGATGGTGCAGGCGCTCGCCTGGACCTGGCGCCACGTCGCGGCGCATGGCGGCGATCCGTTGCGCATCACGGTGTCGGGCCATTCGGCCGGCGGGCACCTGGCGGCGATGCTGCTGGGGTGCGACTGGCAGGCGGTCGCGCCCGATCTGCCGCCGCAACTGGTGCGCAACGCGCTGTCGATCTCGGGCATACACGACCTGCGGCCGCTGCAGCACGCGCCCTTCATCGCCGACACGCTGGGGCTGGACGACGCCCAGGCGCGGCGCCTGAGCCCGGCGCTGTGGCCGGCGCCGGCGCGGGGCCGGCTCTGGGCGGTCGCCGGCGGCGACGAGAGCGAGGAATTCCAGCGCCAGAACGCGCTGATCCGCGATGCCTGGGGTCCGCGGACCGTGCCGGTGTGCGAACTGATGCCCGGGCGCAACCATTTCAGCGTCCTGGATGCGCTGGCCGAGCCGGCGCACCGGCTGCACCAGCTGGCGGCGCAGCTGCTGGAGGCTTGAGCCCGGCCGGCCTACATGAGCAGGTGTTCGCCGGCGTTGTCGCCGCCCAGGGTGACGTAGTTGACCCTGCGGATGTCCATCAGCTTGCGCCCGCCGGCATAGCTGATCGAGCTCTGGATGTCCTGCTCCATCTCGACCAGCGTGTCGGCCAGCTTGCCCTTGATCGGCTCCAGGATGCGCTTGCCCTCGACGTGCTTGTATTCGCCCTTGTTGAAGTCGCTGGCCGAGCCGTAGTACTCCTTGAAGAGGGCGCCGTCGACCTCGACCGTCTTGCCGGGCGACTCTTCATGGCCCGCGAACAGCGAGCCGATCATCACCATCGACGCGCCGAAACGGATGCTCTTGGCGATGTCGCCATGGTCGCGGATGCCGCCGTCGGCAATGATCGGCTTGGTCGCCACGCGGGCGCACCACTTGAGCGCCGACAGCTGCCAGCCGCCGGTGCCGAAGCCGGTCTTGAGCTTGGTGATGCAGACCTTGCCCGGGCCGATGCCGACCTTGGTGGCGTCGGCGCCCCAGTTCTCGAGGTCGATCACGGCCTCGGGTGTGCCGACGTTGCCGGCGATCACGAAGCTCTTGGGCAGCTTCTTCTTGAGGTAGCCGATCATGTTCTTCACGCTGTCGGCATGGCCGTGCGCGATGTCGATCGTGATGTATTCGGGCGTCAGGCCGGCGGCGACCATCTGGTCGACCGTGTCGTAGTCGGGCTTCTTGACGCCCAGCGAGATCGAGGCGAACACGCCCTGGGCGTGCATGTCCTTGACGAACTGGAGGTTGTCCAGGTCGAAGCGGTGCATCACGTAGAAGTAGCCGTTCTTGGCCAGCCAGGTGCAGATGGTCTCGTCGACCACCGTCTTCATGTTGGCCGGCACCGTCGGGATGCGGAAGCTGCGCCCGCCCAGCATGACGCTGGCGTCGCATTCCGAGCGGCTTTCCACCACGCATTTGCGGGGCAGCAAGAGGATGTTGTCGTAGTCGAAAATCTGCATACCAAGCTCCTTTGTGTCAGGTGGATGAGCGCTTGGTCCGGCCGGTTTTCGAGCTGTCTGCACTGCGGGACGCAGCGTGAAACGGGCACAAAAAACCGGGCGCAAGAAACTTGGGCCCGGTGACTGATTTTACACGCTTGCCCGCGTCGGGGGCTTGGGCAACTTCGTATAACCCCGATACGCAGGGCTTTCTACAATCGACGGATGTTCACCGACCTCGCGGCCGCCGCAGATTCGCCGCTGCTCCACAACCTCAACCCGGAGCAGCGTGCCGCCGTCACGTTGCCGGCCGGCAACGCCCTGATCCTGGCGGGCGCCGGTTCCGGCAAGACCCGGGTGCTGACCACCCGCATCGCCTGGCTGATGCAGACCGGGCAGGTGTCGCCGGGCGGCATCCTGGCCGTCACCTTCACCAACAAGGCCGCCAAGGAAATGATGACCCGGCTGGGCGCGATGCTGCCGGTCAATGTGCGCGGCATGTGGATCGGCACCTTCCACGGCCTGTGCAACCGTTTCCTGCGCGCCCACTGGAAGCTCGCCAACCTGCCGTCGACCTTCCAGATCCTCGACACCCAGGACCAGCTCTCGGCCATCAAGAGGCTGATGAAGCAGTTCAACGTCGACGACGAACGTTTTCCGGCCAAGCAGACGCAATGGTTCATTGCCGGCGCCAAGGAAGACGGCCTGCGTCCGCGCGACGTCGAGGCCCGCAGCGACGACGACCGCAAGAAGGTCGAGCTGTACCAGCTCTACGAAGAACAGTGCCAGCGCGAGGGCGTGGTCGACTTCGGCGAACTGATGCTGCGCAGCTACGAGCTGCTGCGCGACAACGACCCGGTCCGCGAGCACTACCAGCGGCGCTTCCGCCACATCCTGATCGACGAGTTCCAGGACACCAACCGGCTGCAGTACGCCTGGATCAAGATGCTCTCGGGCACCACGGCCGAGGGCCGCTTCACGCCGAACGACAACAGCGTGATCGCGGTCGGCGACGACGACCAGAGCATCTATGCCTTCCGTGGGGCGCGCGTGGGCAACATGGCCGACTTCGTGCGCGAATTCGACGTCTCGCACCAGATCAAGCTCGAGCAGAACTACCGCAGCTACAGCAACATCCTCGATTCGGCCAATGCGCTGATCAGCCACAACACCAAGCGGCTGGGCAAGAACCTGCGCACCGACCAGGGCCCCGGCGAGCCGGTGCGGGTCTACGAGGCGACCAGTGATTTCGCCGAGGCGCAATGGATGGTCGAGGAGATGCGCCAGCTGGTGCGCGACGGCATCGATCGCAAGGAAATGGCCGTGCTCTACCGCAGCAATGCGCAGAGCCGGGTGATCGAGACGGCGCTCTTCAATGCCGCGGTGCCGTACCGCGTGTATGGCGGGCTGCGCTTCTTCGAGCGGGCCGAAATCAAGCACGCGCTGGCCTACCTGCGGCTGCTGGAGAACAAGGACGACGACACCAGCTTCCTGCGGATCGTCAATTTCCCGCCGCGCGGCATCGGCGCCCGCAGCATCGAGCAACTGCAGGACGCGGCCCGCGCAGCCGGACGGTCGATGCACGACGCGGTGAGCGCTGTCGGCGGCAAGGCCGGCAGCAACCTGACTGCCTTCGTGGCGAGGATCGACGTGCTGCGCGAGCAGACGCAGGGCCTGTCGCTGCGCGAGATCATCGAGCTGGTGCTCGACCACAGCGGCCTGATCGAGCACTACAAGGCCGACCGCGAAGGCGCCGACCGGATCGAGAATCTGGAAGAACTGGTGAACGCGGCCGAGAGCTTCGTCACCCAGGAGGGCTTCGGCCGCGACGCGGTGGCGCTGCCGGTCGACGAGCTGCGCCAGTCGCCGGCCAGCCAGGGGCTGGACCCGAACCGGCCCTTGCTCGACGAGCCGCTGGCGCCCGACGCCGAAACCGGCGAGACCCTGAGCCCGCTGGCCGCCTTCCTGACCCATGCGGCGCTGGAATCGGGCGACAACCAGGCCCAGGCCGGCCAGGACGCGGTGCAGCTCATGACCGTCCACGCGGCCAAGGGCCTCGAGTTCGACTGCGTCTTCATCACCGGCATGGAAGAGGGCCTGTTCCCGCACGAGAACTCGATGAGCGACAACGAGAGCCTCGAGGAAGAACGGCGGCTGATGTACGTGGCCATCACGCGCGCACGCCAGCGGCTCTACATGAGCCACTCGCAGACCCGGATGCTGCACGGCCAGACCCGCTACAACCTGAAGAGCCGCTTCTTCGACGAACTGCCCGAAGGCGCGCTCAAGTGGCTGACGCCCAAGAACCAGGGCTTCGCGCCTTCGGCCTTCGGCTATGGCGGCGGCTATGCCACGACCCGCGGCGGCGCCGGCGGCTTCAGCAAGGATTCGTTCGCCAGCCCGCCGGTGCCGCCGCAGAAGGCCGCGCCGTCGCACGGGCTGCGCTCGGGCATGCAGGTGTTCCACAACAAGTTCGGCGAGGGCACGGTGACTGCGCTCGAAGGCACCGGCGACGACGCCCGCGCGCAGATCAATTTCCCGCGCCACGGCATCAAGTGGCTGGCGCTCTCGGTCGCCAAGCTCACGCCCGTCTGACCTTGACCCGGCCCCCGGCCGGCGCAGCCCGGCACGGGGCCGAGCCTGGCTACTCCTGGAACGAGTCGCGGAAGGTGAACCAGGTGCTGGTGAAGAACATCGCCGCCATCACCAGCGCGCCGGCGATCATCATGGCGCCGCCGATCGCGGCGGCACCGTCGCCGGCACCCATCGCGCCCACCGCCACCAGCAGGCTGGCGAGCAGGCTCAGCACGATGCCGGCGCCGATGAAGACGCCGACCCAGGCCAGGCCGAACACGGTGAGGGCGCCGAAGTTCTTGAAGCAGGCCACGAAACTGAAGAACAGGCTCTTGGCCGGCGGCACGCGGTGCCAGTGGACCAGCGCCGGTGCGTGCCAGAAAGCCAGCGAGAGCGGCAGGTACAGCCCCATGGCGATCCACAGTGCAACCTGGAATTCGGTCGATTCCGCCAGCTCGCGGGTGAGCGGGCCGCCGAGCAGGTAGACGCGGGCGAACTGGCCGCCGTCGGCCAGGGCCGAGATCGCCATGACCCCGAGGAACAGGCCGGCATACAGGGCCCCGAGCACCGCCATCGGCCGCACGTCGGCGCGAATCGCGTTCAGGGCGGCCAGGAACACGGTGCCGGCCGCCGGCTTTTCGGGCCCGGCGGCCTGCTGTGCCGCGGCCATGAGCCCGAGCGTCATCGTCGGCAGCAGCATCAGCGCGATCGCGGCGCCGACCAGTGGCAGCTGCGAGGCGATCGAGACCAGCGCCATGAAGAAGAAGAACAGCGAGATGAAGGCCAGCGGTTGCCGGGCGAAGGCCTTGAGCCCGCTACGGACCCACAGCACGCCGGTACGGGCCGGCACGAGATTGAGTTTCATCGGGTCCGGTCAGGCGGCCAGCGCGTCGGCGCCGGTCGCGAATTCGAAGGTGGCGTGGGCGCGCTGCCGCAGCACGCGCTCGAAGTGGGTGGGGTCGTGGGCCTTGAGCATGGTGGCCTCGCGCGGCAGGTGGAAGTCCCAGAGGCGCGAGATCCAGAAGCGCAGCGCCGCGGCCCGCAGCATCGCCGGCAGCAATGCCCGCTCGGGCGCCGTCAGCGGCCGCACGGTGCCGTAGGCGGCCAGCAGGGCATCGGCCCGGGCCGCATCGTGGCGGCCGCTGGCCAGGTCGATCGCCCAGTCGTTCAGGCAGACGGCGAGGTCGAACAGCCAGCTGTCGGCGCCGGCGAAATAGAAATCGAACACCCCGGTGAGGCGTGGCGCGTCGGCGCTGGCGTGGGTGTCGAACATCGCGTTGTCGCGGAACAGGTCGGCATGCACCGGCCCGCGCGGCAGCGCCGCATAGGCCGAGGACTCGGCCACGTGATTCTGGTAGGCCAGCTCGCTGCGCAGCAGCGCGGCCTGGGCGGCGTCCAGGTGGGGCAGCACCACCGGCATGGTGTCGTTCCACCAAGCCAGGCCACGCAGGTTGGGCTGGATGCGGGGGTAGTCGCGGGCCGCCAGGTGCATGCGGGCGAGCAGCCGGCCGAGTTCGGCGCAATGGGCGGCCGAGGGGGCCAGTTCGCTCTTGCCGTTCAGGCGCTGGACCACCGCCGCCGGCTTGCCCGCCACCGTGTGCAGCAGCTCGCAGGGGGCGTTGGCCGGGATCGACAGCGGGTGGCCCTGGGGCGGCGCCACGGCCGGGTCGGCCACCGGCTCGGGCACCGGGATGCCGCGCGCCGCCAGGTGCTTCATCAGGCAGAGGTAGTAGGGGAGCTGCTCGGCGCCCAGGCGCTCGAACAGGGTCAGGACATATTCGCCGGATTCGGTGCTGGCGAAGTAGTTGGTGTTCTCGATGCCGCCCTCGATGCCCTTGAGGGCGGTCAGGGCGCCCAGGCCGAGGCGCCGGACGAGCGCGTCTGCTTCGTCGAATCCGACTTCCGTGAAAACCGCCACTGCGCGCTCAGAACTTGAAGACGTTCCACCAGACCCGCGAGCCGCCTTCGCCCGCGCTGGAGTCGGACTGGCCCTGGCTGCGGCTGCGCTCTTCGGTGTTGGGCAGGACCTGGTAGGGCGGGGCGTTGTTCTTGGGCTTGACCTTGATGTCCTGGGTCTGGCCGCCGACGCGGAGCTCGTCGATGGTGGCGCCGCTGTCTTCGACGTGGATGCGCTCGATCGTCTGGTTCTGGCGGCCGGCGGCCTTGTCCGGGTCCGGCTGCGCCTGGGCGGGCGCCGGAGCCGCAGGCTGCGGGTTTTGCGCAAAGACGACGGCGGCGGGCGCGGCGCAGGCCAGCGCGAGCAGTGCCAGGCGGACCAGGGGCATGGAAGAAGACATGGAAGAGATTGTAGGTCCGGGTCCGGTCCGGAGATAGCCAAGAGGTCCGATCTTTTCGACCTTCCGGGGGCGGCCGCGCGGCACGGCAAAATGGCCCGATGACCGACAAGAAAACGCTGCTGCTCGTGGACGGATCGAGCTACCTCTATCGTGCCTTCCACGCGATGCCCGATCTGCGCGCCGTTCCGGGCGACAACGGCAGCCCCGCCACCGGGGCCATTCGAGGAATGATCAACATGATGCAGGCGCTGCGGCGCGAGGTGCGGGCCGACTACGCGGCCTGCGTCTTCGATGCGCCCGGAAAGACCTTCCGGGACGACTGGTATCCCGACTACAAGGCCAACCGCTCGCCGATGCCGGACGACCTGCGCAGCCAGGTCGAGCCGATCCACCGCGTGGTGCGGATGCTCGGCTGGCCGGTGCTGACGGTGCCCGAGGTCGAGGCCGACGACGTGATCGGCACGCTGGCGCGCACCGCCGCCCGCCAGGGCATCGAGGTGATCGTCTCCAGCGGCGACAAGGACCTGAGCCAGCTGGTGGACGAGCACGTCACGATCATCGACACCATGAACGGCAAGAAGCGCGACGTGGCCGGCGTGACGGCTGAATTCGGCGTGCCGCCGAACCTGATGATCGACTATCAGACGCTGGTCGGCGACAGCGTCGACAACGTGCCGGGCGTGCCGAAGGTCGGCCCCAAGACCGCCGCCAAGTGGCTGCTCGAATACGGCTCGCTCGACGCCCTGATCGCGCGCGCGGCCGAGGTCAAGGGCCAGGCCGGCGAGAACCTGCGCCGGGCCCTCGACTGGCTGCCCCAGGGCCGCCGGCTGGTCACGATCCGCACCGACTGCGAGCTCGGCGAGCATGTGGCCGGCCTGCCGGCGCTGGACGCGATCGCGATCGGCCCGCAGCAGGTCGACGCGCTCAAGGATTTCTACGAGCAGTACGGCTTCAAGAGCCTGGTGAAGTCGCTCGAGGCGCACGCCGTGCCGCCCGAGCTGATCGAGGAAAACAAGAAGCGCGGCGGCCCGGAGGCGAACGGCGACCTGTTCAGCGACCCGGCCCAGGCGGCGGCCGAGAAGGTCAGCAACCTGGTCTACGACACGGTCATGACCTGGGAGGCCTTCGACGCCTGGCTGGCCAAGATCGAGGCCGCCGAGCTGGTCGCGCTCGACACCGAGACCACCTCGCTCGACGAGATGCGCGCCGAGATCGTCGGCCTGAGCTTCAGCGTCGAGCCGGGCGCGGCGGCCTACATCCCGGTGGCCCACAACTACCCCGATGCGCCGGCGCAGCTGCCGCGCGACGAGGTGCTCGCCAAGCTCAGGCCCTGGCTCGAGAACGGCGCAAAGAAAAAGCTGGGCCAGCACGTCAAGTACGACCGCCACGTGTTCGCCAACCATGGCATCGAGGTGCAGGGCTACGCCCACGACACCATGCTGCAGAGCTATGTGCTCGAAGTGCACAAGCCGCACGGCCTGGCCAGCCTGGCCGAGCGGCACCTGGGCCGCAGCGGCATCGACTACGAGGACCTGTGCGGCAAGGGCGCGCACCAGATCTCGTTCAGCCAGGTGTCGATCGACAAGGCGGCCCAATATTCGTGCGAGGACTCCGACCAGACGCTCGACGTGCACCGGGTGCTCTGGCCGAAGCTCGAGGCCGACGAGAAACTGCGCTTCGTCTACGAGCTCGAGATGGCCAGCAGCGAGACGCTCTACCGGATCGAGCGCAACGGCGTGCTGATCGACGCGCCGACCCTGGCGTCGCAGAGCAACGAACTCGGCAAGCGCATCATGGCGCTCGAGGAGGAGGCCTACGCGCTCGCGGGCCAGCCTTTCAACCTCGGGTCGCCCAAGCAGATCGGCGAGGTCTTCTTCACCAAGCTCGGGCTGCCGGTGATCAAGAAGACGCCGAGCGGCGCACCGAGCACCGACGAGGAAGTGCTCGAGAAGCTGGCCGAGGATTTCCCGCTGCCGGCGAAGATCCTCGAGCACCGCGGCTTGTCCAAGCTGAAGGGCACCTACACCGACAAGCTGGGCCTGCTGGCCAATCCGCGCAGCGGCCGCGTCCACACGCACTACGCGCAGGCGGTGGCGGTGACCGGGCGGCTGTCGAGCAACGACCCGAACCTGCAGAACATCCCGATCCGCACGCCCGAGGGCCGGCGCGTGCGCGAGGCCTTCGTGGCGCCCGCGGGCCGTGTCATCGCGAGCTCCGACTACTCGCAGATCGAGCTGCGCATCATGGCCCACATCAGCGGCGACGAATCGCTGCTGCGGGCCTTCACCGAGGGCATCGACGTCCATCGCGCAACGGCGGGCGAAGTCTTCGGCGTCCCGGTCGACCAGGTGTCGAGCGAGCAGCGCCGCTATGCGAAGGTGATCAACTTCGGCCTGATCTACGGCATGAGCAGCTTCGGGCTGGCGCGCAACCTCGGCATCGAGACCAAGGCCGCGGCCTCCTACATCGAGCGCTACTTCGCCCGCTACCCTGGTGTGAAGGTCTACATGGACGAGACCAAGGCGCTGGCCAAGGAGAAGGGCTATGTCGAGACCGTGTTCGGCCGCCGGCTCTACCTGCCCGAGATCAACTCGCCCAACGGCCCGCGCCGCGGCGGCGCCGAGCGCGCCGCGATCAATGCGCCGATGCAGGGCACGGCGGCCGACCTGATCAAGCTCAGCATGGTCAAGGTGCAGCAAGTACTCGATGCCGAGCAGCGCGGCACGAAGATGATCATGCAGGTGCACGACGAACTGGTCTTCGAAGTGCCCGAGGAAGAGGTCGAGTGGGTCCGCACCGAAATACCGCGCCTGATGGCCGGCGTGGCCGACCTCAAGGTCCCGCTGCTGGCCGAAATCGGCATCGGACCCAACTGGGACAAGGCACATTGAGAATCCCCAAGAGAAAAATGAACCCGATGAAACGCTCCGCTCTCGCCACCTTTGCGCTCTGCGCCGTCTGCGCCGCCTGGATGGGCAGCGCGTCCGCCGCCCCCGATGCACGCATCGCCGCGCTGGCCGCCAAGGAAAAACCGGCGCTGCTGCAGACCTTGAACCAGCTGGTCTCGATCGAATCCGGCAGCCGCGACCTCGAAGGGCTCGACAAGATCGCCAACCTGATCGCGGACAAGTTCCGTGCGCTCGGCGGCCAGGTCGAACTGATCGATCCCTCGGCCGACGCCTACCGCATGGAGGACACGCCCGAGAAGATCGGCAAGGTCGTGCGCGCGACCTTCAAGGGCACCGGCAGCAAGAAGATCATGCTGATCGCGCACATGGACACGGTCTACCAGATCGGCATGCTGAACAAGCAGCCCTTCCGCATCGAAGGCGACAAGGCCTACGGTCTGGGCATCGCCGACGACAAGCAGGGCATCGCCGTGATCGCCCACACGCTGGCGCTGCTGAAGGCGATGGACTTCAAGGAGTACGGCACGCTGACCGTGCTGATCAACGGCGACGAGGAGATCAGCTCGCCCGGCGCGCGCAAGCTGATCACGCAGCTGGGTGGCGAGCACGACGTCGTGATGTCCTACGAAGGTGCCTACATCCACGGCGACAAGCTGTCGCTGGCCACCGCGGGCATCGCCTCGGTCACCCTGAACGTCACCGGCAAGGCCTCGCACGCGGGGTCGGCGCCGGAGCTGGGCGTGAATGCGCTGTACGAACTGTCGCACCAGATCCTGCAGATGCGCGACCTGTCCGACCCGGCGACCGGTCTCAAGATGAACTGGACCATCTCGCGCTCGGGCAGCAACCGCAACGTGATCCCGGCCAGCGCCACGGCGGGCGCCGACGTGCGGGTGCTCAGGGTCGCGGACTACGACCGCATCGAGCAGCAGGTGCAGGAGCGCGTGAAGAAGCAGCTCGTCCCCGAGGCCAAGGTCGAGCTGAAGTTCGAGCGCCGCCGGCCGCCGCTCGAGGCCAACGACGCCTCGCGGGCCCTGGCGCTGCATGCGCAGCAGATCTACAAGGACATGGGCCGCGAGCTGGGCGCCGACGACAAGGTCGCCGGCGGTGGCACCGATGCGGCCTTCGCGGCCCTGAAAACCAAGGCGGCGGTGGTCGAGCGCTTCGGCCTGCAGGGCTTCGGCGCCCACTCGGCCGACGCCGAGTACGTGCTGATCGATTCGATCGAGCCGCGGCTGGCGCTGTCGGCGCAGCTGATCATGGACATCTCGCGCGACAAGATCTCATCCCCCTGAGCGATTGATGCGCCTGCGCCACATCGAGGTCTTCAACGCCATCATGCTCACCGGCAGCGTGAGCGCTGCGGCGCGGCTCATCAACATCACGCAGCCGGCGGTCAGCCGCACCTTGCAGCATGCCGAGATCCAGCTCGGCTTTCCGCTGTTCCAGCGCGCCAAGGGCCGGCTCTCGGCCACCACCGAGGCGCTGGCCCTCTATCCGCACATCGAGCGCCTGTTCGCCCAGCTCGACGAGGTGCAGCGGCTGGCGGCCAACCTGCGCACGGCGAGCGATGCGGGCGAACTCCGCGTCCTGAGCGTGCTGGCCTTGAGCTACGAGGTGCTGCCGCGGGCCTTGAAGCGCTTCCGCGAGCAGCATCCGTCGATCGCGGTGACGCTCGAGTCGCTGCATTCGCCGCAGATCATGTCGGCGCTGCTGCTCCAGGAGGCCGATGTCGGCTTCGCGTTCAGCCCGGCGGTGCATCCCTCGCTGACCCAGGAGGCGCTGGCCGACAGCCGCATGGTCTGCATCGCCCCGAAGGGCATGCTGCCGCGGGCCCTGCTGCGCAACGGCTCGGTGGCCCTGCACGACCTGGTCAAGCTGCCGGTGATCGGCCTCGACAGCCGCGACCCGGTGGGCACCAGCCTGAGCCAGGCCTGCCGGCAGGCCGGCGTGGGCTTCCAGCAGGCGGTGGTCACGGTGCAGACCTACCACGCGGCGCTGGCGATGGCGCACCATGGACTGGGCGTGGCGCTGGTCGACGGCTGCACCGCGAATTCGGCCGATCGCGGCAAGGTCGACGTGCTGACGCTCGAGCCGCACATCCCGGTGCCGATCCGCGCGCTGCGCTTCGCCGGCCGGCCGGATTCGGTCGCGGTGCGCAGCATCACCCGCTTCATGCGCGAGGCGATCGAGGAGATGAAGGGGCCGGGATGAGCCGTCCGCCCGACCGCCTGACGTCCTTGTTCCACAGCGGCGACGCCCTGCGCAGCCGAAGCGTGAGCGATGTCGTGCTGTGGGGCCGGCTCGACCTGCCCGTGCCGCCCGCCCGCCTGGTTGCCGATTGGGAGCGGGAGGTCGCTGCGCGCCTGGAACTCGAGCCCGGCGACGTCGAGCCCCTGCCGCTGGCGCGGGCGCGTGCCCGCTGGCCGGACTTGCGGCACTGCGTGCAGGCGATGGCCGACTGGACGCGCTCGCTCGGGCTGTCCGAGGTGCTGGCCGCCAGCGAGGTCGCCCTGATGGCCTGCCGGGGCGCGCGGTACCACCATGACGGCGAGCACTACGGCGGGGCCGCCTTCTGCAATCTCTTCGTGAGCGAGGACAAGGGCCTGGACCTGCACTTTCCGGTGGCGGGCCATCGAATCCCGCTGGCCCGCGGGACGGCGGTGGTGTTCGACACCGGCCAGCCGCATGCCGTCATCCGGCGCCAAGGCAGTGGCTTCGACCCGGCCGACTTCGCGCCCGGCCTGGACTGCACCCAGGTGTTCCTGACGTGGGAACTGTCGATCGAGGATGTGCATGTGGGACGCACCCTCCGGGTGGACTTCGACACCGATCCCGCCGCCGCCCTGGGGGTCGACCAGGAGCAGGTGCTGTTGAACGGTGAACGGGCCGTGGTGTGCCCCGAGTCCGGCCGCTGGCGCCGGCCGGCCTGAGCGTCCGCTCAGCGCCCCGAGATCCGCGCCCATGCCGCCCGCAGGCGTCGCGCGCGGTCTTCGAACAGGTACGAGCCTGCCAGCGTCAGCAGGCCTGAAATGAGCCCCGTCACGAGCGCCTCGGCGTAGGGGATGCCGTAGTGATTGGCATGCGAGTAGGCGTCGCCCAGCGCGGTCAGGCAGCCGACGACCAGCGCATTGCCGTACCGGTTGCCGTAGAGCCTGGCCGCCGGCGTGAAGGTCAGGAGCACGGCCAGGATGCCGGTCGCCAGGCCGGTCTGCAGCGCGGTCGCCCAATGCGCCGCGCTCATCAGATTGCTCCAGCTTCCCGGCATGCAGGTCATGCAGGCGGAGGTGGGTTGCCAGAAGCGCTGGATGAACAGCCTGGCGCGGCGCTTCCAGTCGGTCGAGATCATGGGGTCCCCGTCGAGGATCTGGATGAAATGATCGCACGGAGTCGACCTCGCGGGGGCTAAGTCAGTCCAGCGCCTCGGCCACCCGCTCGGCCGAGCCGAACGCCAGCGTGAACCCCAACGCCCCGTGACCGGTGTTGAAGAGCATGTTCGAGGGAGCTCCCGCGAGCCGCCCGACGATCGGCACGCCGGTCGGCGTGGCCGGCCGCATGCCGGTCCAGGGCTGCAGTGCTTCGAGCCGGCCGGCGCGCGGGAAAACGGCGCGCGTGGCCTCGGCCAGCGCCTCGATGCGCTGGGCCGGGATGCTGGCGTCGTGGCCGACCAGCTCGGCCATGCCGGCCACCCGCAGGCGCGATCCGATGCGCGCGAACACCACCTTTCGGACGCTGTCGGTGACGCTCACCTGCGGCGCCGCGCCAGGCGCCGGATCGACATCGACCGTGATGCTGTAGCCCTTGAGCGGATAGACCGGCAGGTAGGCGCCGAGCTGGCGCCCGAGCCGGTGCGAGGCCGTGCCCAGCGCCATCACGAAGGCATCGGCCTCGACGTCGCCGGCGGCGGTGTGCACCGCGGCCACCCGCCCGTTGCGGGCATCGAAGCCGGTGATCTCGGTGTCGAGCATGAAGCGCACGCCGCGCGCGCGCAGCGCCCGCAGGAGTTCCGTGCAGACCTTGAGGCAGTCGGCCGCACATTCGCTGGGCGTGTGGACGGCGCCGGCGATCCGCGCCCGGTAGCTGGCCAGCGCCGGCTCGATGGCGATGCACTCGTCGGCCGTGACCAGGCGCTGCTGGCTGCCCATGGTCCGCTGCAGTTCGAGCTGCCGCTGGGCGCCGGCCAGCGATGCAGCACTGGCGTAGAGCACCAGCTTGCCGGTGGCCGAGAAATCGCAGTCGGGCGCGATGTCGGCCCGCATGGCCTCGAAGGCGGCGCGGCTGCGCGCCGCGAGCGCCAGCAGGCTGGCGGTGCTCTCGTGCGAGGTGCGGGCGTTGCAGGCCGCCAGGAAGGCGAGGGCCCAGCGCCATTGCAGCGGGTCGAGCTGCGGGCGCAGCTTGAGCGGCGAGGAGGGCGACAGCAGCAGCTTGGGCAACTGCTTCCAGATCGACGGGTCGGCCAGCGGCTGGACGTACGAGTAGCTCAGCTGCGCGCCATTGCCGCCGCTCGCTCCGGCGCCGGGCGCGGCACGGTCGATCACGCTGACCTGGAAACCCTGGCGGTTCAGCCGCCAGGCGGTCGCCAGGCCGACGATGCCGGCCCCGAGCACGCAGACGTGCATGACGCGTTCCTCTCTCTTGTTTCGGAAGGGTCGACTGTAGGTTCGCGCCGGCGCGCCGGGAAATGCCAAAAGCGCGGCAGCCCATAGCCAAAGCACATGGCATGCCCAGCCCATAACTTTTGGTCATGCCCCGGCGCAGAAAAGGAATTGTGAGCCGCGCAGGAATGATTCCTACACTCGCTTACCTTCAATCAGCCGAAAGGGCTCCATGAAATTCTCCGCATCGATGGCCGCGGTCCTGCTCGCCGCAGCCACCACCGGCGCCCAAGCCGCCGACACCCTGGCCAAGATCGCCGAGAGCGGCAAGATCACCCTGGCCTACCGCGAATCGTCCGTGCCCTTCAGCTACCTCGCAGGCGGCGAGAAGCCGATCGGCTTCTCGGTCGAGCTGTCGAATGCGGTGGTCGACGCGGTCAAGAAGAAGCTCAACAAGCCAAAGCTCGAGGTGGCGCTGATGCCGGTGACCTCGCAGAACCGGATTCCGCTGATCAGCAACGGCACCATCGACCTGGAGTGCGGCTCGACCACCAACAACACGGCGCGTGCCAAGGACGTCAGCTTCGCCATCAACCACTTCTACACCGGCACCCGGCTGCTGGTGAAGAAGTCCTCGAAGATCAAGAACTACGCCGACCTGGCGAAGAAGACCGTGGCCAGCACCACCGGCACCACCAACGCCCTGGTCATGCGCAAGTACAACACCGAGAAGAACCTCGACATGGACCTGGTGCTCGGCAAGGACCACGCCGACGCCTTCCTGCTGGTCGAGAGCGACCGCGCGGTCGCCTTCGCGATGGACGACATCCTGCTGTTCGGCCTGATGGCCAATGCCAAGAGCCCGGCCGACTTCGAGGTCGTCGGCGACGCGCTGCAGGTCGAGCCCTATGCCTGCATGCTGCCCAAGGACGACCCGGCCTTCAAGAAGCTGGTGGACGACACTTTCATCGACCTCATGAAGAGCGGCGAGTTCGAGAAGATGTACGCCAAGTGGTTCCTGCAGCCGATCCCGCCCAAGGGCGTGCCGCTGAACCTGCCGATGAGCCCGCAGCTGCGCGAGAACATCCAGGCGCCGAACGACAAGCCCGCGACCTGAACCCGAGAGGCGGCATCGCATGCTCGCGCCGCAAACGGTCGGCATCCTCGGCGGCATGGGCCCGGCGGCCGGCGCGGACTTCGTGCGCCTGTTCGTCGACGCCTGCGCCCGCCTGCTGCGCGCGCACGGCCAGGTGGTCGGCGACCAGGCCTTTCCGGAGCACTGGCTGGCCCAGGTGCCGGTGCCCGACCGCAGCGGTGCGCTCGAGTCGAGCGAGTCCGGCGCCCACCAGCCGCTCGAGCCGATGCTGCAGGCGCTGGGGCGGCTGGCCGCGCTGGGCAGCCGCGCGGTGGCCATCGCCTGCAACACGGCGCACGCCTGGCACGGGACGCTGCAGGCCCGCTTTCCGCAGGTCGAGGTGCTGCACGTGGCGCGGGAGGTGTCGGCCCACCTGGCGGCGCAGGGCGTGCGCGGCGCCGCGCTGATGGCGACCGAAGGCACCTACCGGGTCGGTCTCTACGCGCAGGCGATGGCCGACGCCGGCATCGCCTGCCACCTGCCGCGGGACGAGGAGCGCCGCCTCCTCATGCGCGGCATCTATGACGGCGTGAAGGCCGGCGACATGGCGCTGGCCCGTTCCTGCTTCAGCCGGGTGGCGCTGCAGCTGGCGCAGCGGCACGGGCAGGTCGCGATCGTCATGGGCTGCACCGAGATCCCGCTCGGGCTGCAGGGGGCGGCCGGGACCGAGGACCTGGCCTTGCTCGACCCGGCGCAGGTGCTGGCGTCGGCGCTGGCGGCGCGCGCCTATCGCGGGGTTCCGGGGCATCCCCCTTGACACGGTTGATAAGATCGAAGCGCCGAAGCCGTCCGATGGGCGGCTTTTGTTTTTGCCTCCCAAGCGCGAAGCCGCCATGAATTTGTTTGCCATCATCGCCGCGACCCTGGTCGCCGGCATCGGAAGTGTCTGGATCGCCGCGCTGCTGCTGCGTGTGGGCGTGCGCAGCGGCTCCGGCGGGGTCAATCCGCAGCACCTGCTGAGCCTGGCCGCGGGCGCCTTGCTCGCGACCGCCTTCATGCATCTGCTGCCCGAGGCCTTCGAGAGCCGGATCGAACCCGGCGTGCTGTTCGGCGTGCTGCTGTTCGGGCTGGTCTTCTTTTTCCTGCTCGACAAGGCGGAGCTGTGGCACCACGGCCACGAGCATCACCAGGGCCATGACCACGGCCACGGCCACGGCCACGCCCATGCGCATGCCCATGCGCACGGCCACGACCATGCGCCGCGCGGCGGCGGCGGCTGGGCCGTGCTCACCGGCGACAGCGTGCATTGCTTCGGCGACGGCATCCTGATCGCCTCGGCCTTCATTGCCGACCTGCGGCTGGGCATGGTGGCGGCGATCGCGGTGCTGGCGCACGAGGTGCCGCACCATATCGGCGACCTGGTGGTGCTGCGCCAGAGTTCAGCCAACCCGCGGGCGGCGTTGGTCAAGGTCTCGCTGGCCGGCACCATGACGGCGCTCGGCGGCGTGGTCGGCTGGTGGCTGGTCGACCGGCTGCACGGCTGGCTGCCGTATTTCCTGGTGCTGGCGGCCAGCAGCTTCGTGTACGTGGCCCTGGCCGACCTGATCCCGCAGCTGCAGAAACGCCTTCCCGCGCGCCAGACCGCCTTGCAGATCGTCTGGCTGGTGGCAGGCATCGTGCTGGTCACGCTGGTGAGCCGCCTGGCGCATGGCGACCACGACCATGCCCACGAGGGGGCAGGCCATGACGCCGCCCACGAAGCGGCCCACACGCATTGAATGGACACCCGCGGCGCTTTCTGACAAGCTTCTTGTCCCTTCGCCGATGAGGTGGATTCGGCTGGGGCGCGCCTACTGGAGCGCATCATGCAAAGCAGCAATCTAGGAGTCCGATCATGACCAGCGCCGACCCCCCTCTGCGGTCCGGAGAAGCCGCAGACGAACCCGAGATCGACGACACCGATGACGTCTTGCCCGAGGACGAAGAGGAATTCGATTCGGACGAAACCGGCGCCACCGACGAGCTGTCGGAAGAAACCGGCATCGACCTCACCGACGCCAGCGAACTCGACGCCGACAACGTGCCGGCCGACGAGGAATTCGACCGGGTGATCCAGGCACCGGATTGATTTCGCCCCGCTTCGGGGCGAGTCGGAGGCTCAGTCCTCGAGGGTAAAGCCCACCTTCAACGTCACCTGCCAGTGGCCGACCTTGCCGTCGACCACGTGGCCGCGGGTCTCGGTGACCTGGAACCACTGGATGTTGCGCACCGATTCGCTGGCCTTCGCGATCGCGCGGCGCACTGCATCGTCGCTGCTGGTCGGGGACGAGCCGGTGAGTTCCAGAAGCTTGTAGACGTGATCGGACATGGTGGTCTCCTTTTTTCGGGACCGCCATGGTGGCACGTTCGCAGCCGTCTGTGGGGGCTCCCTATACTTCCGGCGCATGCACCCCTCTCAAGTCGGAATCCGCCGGGCCGCTCGCCTTGTCCTCTCGTTGCTGGCCGCGGTGCTGCTGGCCGGCTGCTACGCCCCGGTGCGGCTGATGCCCACCCCGGTGAGCTTCAGCAACGGTGACATCGACCCCTTCGAGAACATCGGCGAGAAGCTCAAGACCACCGACGTGCCGGTGTTCTATGCCACCAACCGGCTGGCCCTGATCGAGCATCCCGATCCGGTCCACACCATCGTGCCGACCGACGACCTGCGCATGGGCGTGGCGCATGTGCGGGTCGGCGACGAGTCGCTCGACTGGGAGACGCTGCATCGGCTGTCGACCAGCGCCGACCCAGACGAGCGCCCGATCGTCCACCTCGAGCGGCTCGAGCAGAAGGCGGTGCTGCGCTCGAACGAGGACGTGAAGAATTCGCCCGAGGCCCAGGCCTTCTTCGCGATGATCAACAAGGCGCTGGCCGCCAGTCCCAACAGCGAGCTGCTGATCTACGTGCATGGCTCCAACAACACGGTCCCCCGTGCGGCCGCCCAGGCGGCGCAGTTTCGCCATTTCACCGGACGGCGGATGGTGGTGCTGGTCTTCATGTGGCCTTCTGCGGGATCGATCCTGCGCTACCTGACCGACGTCAACAATGCGGCCAGCACGGTCGAGCCCTTCGCGCGGATGGTCGAGCTGCTGGGCGAGAACACCACGGCGTCGAAGATCGACGTGCTGGCCTACAGCGCCGGCGCGCAGGTGCTGAGCCCGGCACTGGTGCAGCTGGGCACGCCGCGGCCCGGCGAGACGCGGGCCCAGCTGCAGCAGCGCCTGCGGCTCGGGCAGATCTACTTCGCGGCGCCGGACATCGACACCCGCCGCTTCGTCAACGAGCTGACCGGCTACATCGACATCATCGAGCGCGTGAGCATTGCCGCCAACCTCAACGACTCGGTGCTGCGCTTCGCCGCCATCGTCGGCCGCGCCTCGCGCGCGGGCCGACCCGACGTGACCGAACTCGACGAGGAGCAGACCCGCTTCCTGGTCGACGCATCGCGCAAGCTGCGCTTCGACCTGATCCGCGTCGACCCGAACGACATCCCCAACCTGCCCGAGAGTTCGCACGCCTTCTGGTACGACGACCCCTGGGTCAGCGGCGACATGGTGGCGCAGTTCCTGTTGAATGCGCCGCCGCCGCGGCGCGGGCTCGACGAGCAGCAGAGCCCCGAGGGCGCGCGCTACTGGCGCTTCCCGGCCGATTTCTACGACCGCATCTACCAGTTGTTCCGGCCTAGGGCGGCGGGTGGTTAGGGCTTCGGGCTGCCGCTGTACTTGGTGACGCTGTCGGCGGCGATCTGGTAGCCGCTCACGCCCATCATCGAGTCGATGCGCACGGTCTGCAGCTTGCCGCTGACCCAGACCGTGTCCATGGCGCGGAACTTCGCACCCTGCTTCGGGCGCACGTGGAGGATCTGGTTGGCCGGCGGCGGCGGCGTGTGGATGCAGGCGCCGAAGTAGGGCACCAGCAGGAACTCGGTGACCTCGCCCTTGTTCTCCTCGAGCGGAACGATGAAGCCCGGGATCTTGACCTCGACCCCGTTGAGCGCCGGGTTGGTCGGTGCATTGTTCGACACCTCCTGCAGCTTCATGAGCAGCTCGTTGGCGCGCGGGTCGCTGTCATCGAGCTTGCTCAGGTCGATGCCCTTGAGCTCCTTGCCCGGGTCCCAGTCCTTGGGCACCAGCTCTTCCCAGGTGATGACGCGCGGCTGGCCCGGCACGGCCTTGGTGTCGGCGACCTTGCCGCCGAGCGGCTGGGTCGGCGAGGTGGCCTGCGGCGCGGGGCCGGCGGCGAGGGCGCTGCCGGCGATGGTGAACGAAAGCAGCGACAGAAGAAGAGGGCGCAAGTTCATGTGTCAGATCCTGGGTGAGAGTCCATCGGCAAGCGACAGCCTGTAGGCACGAATGCCCGGCAGCAAACTGGCGAGCCAGCCGGCCGCCAGCACGCTCGCGAGCAGCAGCCATTCGTTGGGGGTGGGTTCGGTCAGCCGCAGTGCGAGACCGAAATGGGACTGCAGCCAGGGCGACAGGCAGGCGACGCCGAGCACCGTCGCCACGACGCCGAGCAGCACGCCCAGCAGCGTCACCAGGGCGCCTTCGAGCGCCAGCAGCGCCAGCACGTGGCGCAGGCTGGCGCCGACCGCGCGCAGCACGGCGAGTTCACGGCGCCGTTCGTTCAGGCCGGCCATCACCACCGACACCAGCCCGGCCAGGCTCACCAGCGCGACCAGTGCCGACATCAGCAGCAGCGCGTTCTCGCCGACGCCGACCACGCGCCAGAGTTCGTCGAGTGCCACGCCCGGCAGGATCGCCATCAGCGGCTCGCCGCCATAGGTCGAGACCCAGCGCTGGACCGCGAACACGGCGGCCCGGTTCTTCAGGCCGACCAGCACCGCCGTCACGGTCTTGGGCGTGAGGTCGAACTTGCGCACCTGCTCGGCCGGGATCTTGAGGCCCGGCATCGGCGCGCCGCCGACCCATTCGAGGTGGATCGCCTCCATCGCCTCGAGCCCGATGTGGACCGTGCGGTCGACCGGCGTGCCGGTGCGCGCGAGCACGCCCACCACGGTGAAGGGCTTGTCGGCATGGTCGGAGACGTCGAGCTCGCCGCTGCCGTGCGCCAGCGTGATCTGCTGGCCGACGCGATAGCCGAGCGAATCCGCCACCTCGGCGCCGACCACGGCGTCGAACAGCTCGGCGAAAGGCTTGCCTTCGCGCAGCCGCAGCGGCTGCCGGTTGCCGTAGCGGAAGCGCTCGAAATAGGCCGGCGTGGTGGCCAGCACCGAGAAGCCGCGATGGGAGTCGCCGAGCGACACCGGCACCACCCAGGCGACGCCCGGGTGGGCGGCCAGCGCCTGCACGCTCTTCCATTGCAGGTTGTTGGTGGCGGCGCCGATGCGGAACACCGAATACAGCAGCAGCTGGGTCGAGCCGGTGCGTGCGCCGACGATCAGGTCGGTGCCCGACACGGAGGACGAGAAGTTCTCGCGAAGCTCGGTGCGGATGCGTTCGACGCCGAGCAGCAGGAAGGTCGACAGCGCGATCGACAGCACCGTGAGCGCGAGCGTGAAGCGCCGGTTCCAGGCACTGCGCCAGGCGATGCCGAACAGCGCCGTCATGCCGCCACCCCCGAGGCGGCGCGGTTGATCTCGGGCAGCAGCACGTGGCGCGAGAAGCGCGCGGCGATGCGCTGGTCGTGGCTCACGAAGACCAGCGCGCTGCGATGGGCCGCGCAGGCCGCCAGCAGCACGTCGAGGAAGGCCTCGCGGCGGTCCTCGTCGAGCGCCGAGGTGGGCTCGTCGGCGATCACGACCTCGGGATGGCCGATCAAGGCCCGGGCGGCCGCCACGCGCTGCTGCTGGCCGACCGACAGCTGCATCGCCTGGCGCTGCCAGAGGCTGCTGTCCAGGCCCATGCGGGCCAGCAGTTCGCGGGCCTGCGCCTGTGCCGAGCCGTCCTGCGAGGCCTGCGCCATGCGGCGGCCCGAGAAGCGGCAGGGCAGCAGCACGTTGTCGAGCACGCTGAGGTAAGGCAGCAGGTTGAACTGCTGGAAGATGTAGCCCACGTGCGCGACCCGGGCCCGGTCGCGCGCGGCGCCGGAGAGCGCGGCCCAGTCGTGGCCCAGCAGGCGGACCTGGCCGGCGTCGGCGATCAGCACGCCGGCCAGCAGCGACAGCAGCGTGCTCTTGCCGCAGCCGCTCGGCCCGTGCAGGAACACGGCCTCGCCGGCATCGACCTCGAAGCGCTCGATGTCGATGCAGGGGCGGTCGGCGCCTGGCCAGGCGAAGCGCAGCGCGGCGGCCGAAAGGACAAGGCTCACGGTCAGGCTACTTGGCCCAGGCCAGCCGGGTCGCGGGCCGCTTCAGCGTGCGCTTGAACTGGCCCTGCGGCGCGGCGATCTGGGCCTCGATCTGGCGCGGCCCCTTGAAGGCATTGAACAGCTCGACATCGATGAACTTGGCGGCCGTCGCGTTGGTGCAGTTGAATGCGAAGCTGCCGTCCAGGTCGGCGTGGCCTTCAGCGGCGCCTTCTTCGCCCTTGCCCAGCCCCAGCGTGGCCGAGCGCAGCGTCACCGGGCCGAGTTTGCAGTTCGCGGCCGGATCGATCTTGAACAGGTCGGCGCCGGCGCGCAGCTGCGCGATCGCGTCCTCGACGGTCTTCTTCTCGGCGTCGGTGCGCGGTGCGCGCTCGAAGCCGACGAAGTTGTCGAGCGGGGATTCCATCGCGATCACGATGGTCGGGCCGTCGACCACGACGTCGAGCCTGATCTGGCCATGGACGTGGGCGGCCTGTGCCTGGGCCGACGCGGCCAGGGGAGCGGCCAGGAGAGCGGTGATCGCGAAGGTGACGAACGGTCGTCGGAACAGGGTCATGCTTGGGCGCCTTGCCGGGTCGGCAGCCCCGGCGTGTTGCTCCATTCGCTCCAGCTGCCGGCATAGAGCGCGGTCGGCCCGAGGCCCGCGATCTGCATGGCGAGCAGGTTGGGCACGGCGCTCACGCCGCTGCCGCATTGGTGGACGACCGTCGCGGGATCCCGGCCCGCCAGCAAATCCTCGAACTCGGTGCGCAACTGCGCGGCCGGCTTGAACTTTCCGTCGGGACCGAGGTTCTCGGTGAAGGGCCGGTTCAGGGCCCCCGGGATGTGACCCGCGATCGGGTCCAGAGGTTCCACCTCGCCGCGATATCTTGCGGCGGCGCGAGCGTCGATCAGCGTCTGGTCAGGCTGCTCGAGCCGGGCCGCGACCGTTCGCGTGTCGACCAGCTTCAGCAGCGGCGCGCCGGCGACGAAGTTCGACTGGAAATGCGTCGGCTCCTCGCGGCTCGTGACCTCGCCGCCCGCGGCCTGCCAGGCCTGCAGGCCGCCGTCGAGCACGGCCGCGGCCTCGTGGCCCATCCACTTGAGCATCCACCAGAGCCGGCCGCAATAGTTGGCGCCATTGCGGTCGTACACCACCGCCTGCATGCCGTTGGCGAAACCGACGCTCGACAGCCAGGCCGCGAAGCGCTCGCGGCTGGGCAGCGGGTGGCGCCCGCCCGAGGCCGGCGGGCCATCGTCCTGCGCCACCACCACGCCGTGGGCGCCCGGCGCGCCATGCTTGGCGCTCAGGTCGGTGTCGATGTTGGCGTACACCGCGCCCGGGATGTGGGCCGCGCGGTACAGCTGCGGGCCGGCGTCGGGCTTCATCAGCTCGAAGCTGCAGTCGAACACCATCGATGCGGTGCCGCTTGCCAGCAGGGTCTTCAGCTGCTCGGCGGAAATCAAGGTCGTGTACATGGAAGCTCCCCTTCAGTGTTCCTCGGCGGGCGCCTTGGGCAGCGAGCGCTGGCGCAGCACGGTGGCGGCGATTCCGCTGCAGACGATCAGTGCCATGCCGGCCCAGCCCGAGGCGTCGATCCGGTCGCCGAACAGCAGCACACTGTAGATCGCCGCAAAGACGATGCCGGAATACTGGAGATTGGCGACCAGCAGGGTACCGCTTTCAGTCTTGGCGCTGGCGTAGGCGCGTGTCATGCAGAGCTGGCCCAGCGCCGCCAGCACGCCCACCGGCAGCAGCCACAGCGCGTGGCCCCAGGTCCATTCGGCCCACGGCGTGGCCCCGCCCAGCAGGGTGCCGAGGCCGCCCGCGACGGCAGAGCCGACCGCGAAATAGAACACCGTGCGCGCCTCGGGCTCGCCGAGCCGTGACAGCGCGACGACCTGCATGTAGGCGAAGGCAGCCGTGAGGCCGGACAGCAGGCCCATCAGTCCGGCGAAGCCCTGGTTGTCGCCGACCGTCGGCTTGAGCATCAGCACCACGCCGCCGAAGCCGGCCAGCACGGTCAGCACCAGCGGGCCCTGCAGGGGCGGCCGCGCAATGTTGCCGTCGCGGCCCGGCACCGGCACCCAGGCGAGCAGGGCGCCGCCGACCAGGAAGGCGGCGATCCAGACGCTGCTCATGTAGTTGAGCGTCATCGCGGTGGCCAACGGCATGTGGGCGATGGCGAAGAACCAGGCGCCCAGCGAGACCACGCCGATCAGGCTGCGCCAGGCATGCATGCCGGGATAGCGCGTGCCCAGCGTGACGCCGCGGCTGCGTGCCAGCACCCACAGGAAGACGATGCCGATCAGGCCGCGGTAGAACACCAGTTCGGCGCTGGAGAACCAGGCCGAGGCGAACTTCACGCACACGCCCATGGTGGCGAAGATCAGTGCGCCCAGCACCATCCAGAGCGCCTGCATCAGGAGGGGCTGCGCATCTCGCGGCGGTACCACTCGTGGAACTGCTGCATGCCGTCTTCCATCGGGCTCTGGTAGGGGCCGCTCTCGTCGTCGCCGCGCAGCATCAGGGCGCGGCGGCCGGCGTCCATGCGCTCGGCGATCTCGTCGTCTTCGACGCAGGTCTCCATGTAGGCGGCCTGCTGGGCCTCGACGAATTCGCGCTCGAAGGCGACGATCTCTTCCGGGTAGAAGAACTCGACCATGTTGAGCGTCTTCTGGGGCCCGATCGGATGCAGCGTCGACACCGTGAGCACGTGCGGATACCACTCGACCATCACGTGCGGGTAGTAGCTGAGCCAGATCGCGCCGTAGCGGGGTGGGTTGCCGTTGCGGTACTTGAGCAGCTGCTCTTGCCAGCGCTGGTAGACCGGGCTGCCCGCGCGCCCGAGCCGGTTGGCCACGCCCACCGTCTGGACCGAGAAATGATGGCCGAACTCCCAGCGCAGGTCGTCGCAGGTGACGAAGCTGCCGAGGCCGGGGTGGAACGGGCCGACGTGGTAGTCCTCGAGGTAGACCTCGATGAAGGTCTTCCAGTTGTAGTTGCACTCGTGCAGTTCGACACGGTCGAAGGCGTAGCCCTCGAAGTCGAGGTCCAGCCGCGGGCCGAGCCGGGACAGGTCGGCGCCGATGTCGCGGCCGCGACCGTTGGCGCTCTGCTCGAACAGCAGCCCGTTCCATTCGGTCAGCGGGTAGTTGTGCAGGTTGAGGCAGGGGTCCTGCTCGAAGTGCGGGGCGCCGATCAGGGTGCCGGTGGTGCGGGCGTCGGCGGCGGCGTAGGTCCAGCGGTGCAGCGGGCAGACGATGTTGCCGCCGGCCTGGGCATCGAGTTGGCCGCGGCCCTGCAGGATCAGCGCCTGGCGATGGCGGCAGACGTTGGAGATCAGCTCCACCCCCTTCGGCGTGTGCACCAGCGCGCGGCCTTGCTGTTCCTGGGGCAAGGTATGGAAGTTGCCCGGTTCGGGAACCGTGAGACGGTGGCCGACATAGCGCGGCCCGTCGGCGAAGAGCGTTTGCAGCTCGCGGGCGTAGAGCGCCTCGTCGAAGTACGCGGAAACCGGAAGTTGGCTCGAGGCCTGCTGCAGTTGAAGACTTAAATCAGACATGGGTGACCTGACCAAGCTCCCCACAGGGAGAGAGAAATAAAAACGGAAGGCTGCCGTCGAAGGTGTGGACGGCCCGAAGGAGTGCGCCGGCAGCGCCGGCTTTTGGGAGAGGGCGATTGTACCCTCGGCGCCGCATTCCTGCCCCCGCCCTAAAATGGCGCGTTTCACGCCAAACCCCTGAATGCCCAAGGTGCCTCCCTCTCCCATGCCCGCCGATGCGTCCGCCGTGGCCAGCTCGCCCGACACCGGTCCCTTGCCCGCGAGCTACGAAGCCGGGCTCCAGGAACTCGAACAACTCGTGACCGAACTCGAATCCGGCCAGTTGCCGCTCGACAAGCTGCTCGGCAGCTACCAGCGCGGCGCCGCGCTGCTCGCCTTCTGCCGCGACCGCCTGCAGGCGGTCGAAGACCAGATCAAGGTGCTCGACGCGGGCAGCCTCAAGGTCTGGGCCGGCGAATGAAGGGCGTGGACACCTCGCGCTGGGATGCGGCGCAGCTGGCCGCCTGGAGCGACCCCCACCTGGCGCGGGTCGAGTCGGCGCTGTCGCGATGGGTGGGCGTCGATGCCCCGGTCCGGCTCGGCGATGCCATGCGCTATGCGGTCCTCGACGGCGGCAAGCGGCTGCGGCCCCTGCTGGTGTTTGCGGCCAGCGAAGCGGTCGGAGGCCAGCCGGCCGCGGCCCTGCGCGCTGCCTGCGCGGTCGAATTGATCCACGCCTACTCGCTGGTGCACGACGACCTGCCGTGCATGGACAACGACGTGTTGCGCCGCGGCAAGCCGACGGTCCACGTGGCGTTCGGCGAAGCCGGCGCCCTGCTGGCGGGCGACGCCCTGCAGGCGCTGGCCTTCGAATTGCTCACGCCCGCCGGCGACGAAGTGGCAGCGGAGGTCCAGGCCCAGCTCTGCCGCCTGCTCGCCACGGCGGCCGGCAGCCAGGGCATGGCTGGTGGCCAGGCGATCGACCTGGCCAGTGTCGGCCTGGCGCTCGACGAGGCCCAGCTGCGCGAAATGCACCGGCTCAAGACCGGCGCGCTGCTGCAGGGCAGCGTCGAGATGGGCGCGGCCTGCGGCGACCGGCAGCCGCCCCCGGTGCTCGCCGCCCTGCGCGACTACGGCGCCGCCGTGGGTCTTGCGTTCCAGGTGGTGGACGACATCCTCGACGTCGTCGCCGATTCCGAGACGCTCGGCAAGACCGCCGGCAAGGACGCCGCCAGCGACAAGCCCACCTACGTGTCGCTGCTCGGCCTGGACGGCGCCCGCGCGCAGGCCCGCGAACTGCTGGCCCGGTCGCTCGCCGCGCTCGATCGCAGCACCCTGGCCGACACCGCCGCGCTGCGGGCGCTGGCCCGCATGATCGTGGACCGCGATCGATAACAACAACACATCCCCATGGCTCCGCTGCTCCCCACCATCCACGATCCCTCCGTGCTGCGCCGGTTCGACCGCGTGCAGCTCAAGCAACTGGCCGACGAGGTGCGCACCTGCGTGCTCGACAACGTGTCGCGCACCGGGGGCCACCTGAGCTCGAACCTCGGCACGGTCGAGCTCACGGTCGCGCTGCACCATGTCTTCAACACGCCGCACGACCGGCTGGTGTGGGACGTGGGCCACCAGACCTATCCGCACAAGATCCTGACCGGCCGGCGCGAGCGCATGCCGACCCTGCGCCAGCTCGGCGGCATCTCGGGCTTCCCGCAGCGCAGCGAGAGCGAGTACGACACCTTCGGCACGGCCCATTCGTCGACCAGCATCTCGGCTGCGCTCGGCATGGCGATGGCGGCCAAGCAGAAGGGCGAGGACCGGCATTCGGTGGCGATCATCGGCGACGGCGCGCTGACGGCCGGCATGGCCTTCGAGGCGCTCAACAACGCCGGCGTCTGCGACTGCAAGCTGCTGGTGATCCTGAACGACAACGACATGTCGATCAGCCCGCCGGTGGGCGCGCTCAACCGCTACCTGGCGCAGCTGATGAGCGGCAACTTCTATGCCGCCGCCAAGAACGTCGGCAAGAGCGTGCTGCGCGCGGCGCCGCCGCTGTTCGAGCTGGCCAAGCGCTTCGAGCAGCATGCCAAGGGCATGGTGGTGCCGGCCACGCTGTTCGAGCAGTTCGGCTTCAACTACGTCGGCCCGATCGACGGCCACGACCTCGATTCGCTGATCCCGACGCTCGAGAATCTCAAGCATCTCGACGGCCCGCAGTTCCTGCATGTGGTCACCAAGAAGGGCCAGGGCTACAAGCTGGCCGAGGCCGACCCGGTGGCCTACCACGGGCCGTCCAAGTTCGACCCCGCGGTCGGGCTGGTCAAGCCCGCGACGGCGCCGAAGCAGACTTTCACGCAGGTCTTCGGCCACTGGCTGTGCGACATGGCGGCGCAGGACGGCCGCCTGGTCGGCATCACGCCGGCGATGCGCGAGGGCTCGGGGCTGGTCGAGTTCGAGCAGCGCTTTCCGGGCCGCTACTACGACGTCGGCATCGCCGAGCAGCATGCGGTCACCTTCGCGGCCGGACTGGCCTGCGAAGGCCTGAAGCCGGTGGTGGCGATCTACTCGACCTTCCTGCAGCGCGCCTACGACCAGCTGATCCACGACGTCGCGATCCAGAACCTGCCGGTGGTGTTCGCGCTCGACCGCGCGGGGCTGGTGGGTGCCGACGGCGCGACCCACGCGGGTGCCTACGACATCCCGTTCCTGCGCTGCATTCCGAACATGAGCGTGGCCTGCCCGGCCGACGAGGCCGAATGCCGGCAGCTGCTGAGCAGTGCCTTTGAACAGGACCACCCGGTGGCGGTGCGCTACCCGCGCGGCGCCGGTGCCGGCGTCACGCCGCCGCTGACGCTCGAGGCACTCCCCTTCGGCAAGGGTGAGCTGCGGCGCGAGGGCCGCCGCATCGCGATCCTGGCCTTCGGCACCTTGCTGTATCCGGCGCTCACGGCCGCCGAGGCGCTCGACGCCACGGTGGTCAACATGCGCTGGGCCAAGCCGCTCGACGTCGAGCTGTTGCTGAAGGTCGCCGGCACGCACGATGCCATCGTCACCCTCGAAGAGGGCGCGATCATGGGCGGCGCGGGCAGCGCGGTGCTCGAAGCGCTGCAGGCAGCGGGCGTACAGAAGCCGGTGCTGCAGCTGGGCTTGCCGGACCGCTTCATCGAGCATGGCGATCCGGCCAAGCTGCTGGCGGGCATCGGTCTCGACGCGGCCGGGATCGAGCAGTCGATCCGGGCCCGGTTCTAGCCGTCACTGACCGGGCGGCCGGTTGGCCGGGGCGCCGCAACCCGTACACTGGCGCGATGGACAGGATCTTCGAGCAGGTCGCGCGCTCCATGCAGCCGGTCGTCGAGCTGCGCCAGGATGCCGCCACGCACACCTATGCCTACGGCGTGCGCGCGCCGCGGGCGGGCGGCGTTGTGCCGCCCATGTCTTTCAACGAAAGCGGCTTCGCCAGCCTGGCGGCCTGCCTGCTGCATGTCGCCCGGGGACTGGGCGGCAACTTTCCGTGCATCTATGTGCGCCTGGAAGGCCAATGCGTCGGGGAACGCGCCATCGCTGAGCTGTGGTGCGAGCCGGAGCGCGTCGCCAGCGAACTGGAGGCTGCCTACCGCGCAGCGCAGCCGCAGGGTGCGGCTTCGGCGGCCGAAACGCTGCCTGGTTAGGTTCTAGCTGGACGTTGAGCTGCTGCTGAATTTGCTCGCACCCACGATGTCATCGTCACGCTCGAGGAGGGCGCGATCATGGAGGGAGCGGGTAATGCGGTGCTCGAAGCGTTGCAGGCCACAGGCCTGCAGAAGCCGGCGCTATCGCGGAGCCTCCCAGTCGATCGATGACAGAAAGGTCTGTATCAGCCCGTGCGCTCGTGCCAAAGCGGCCAAATGGGCCTCGGATTCCGAGCCCTCAAAGCCCAGCGAAAGAAAAACCTCATGTCCACCGGGCACGGTGAAATAGTCGGCCCTTGTTTTGAGTTGAGCATGGACGTAACGTGCATCGTTTGGGTAGGTGAGCACGGTGTCATCGCTGCCCTGCAGCAACAGCGTTGGCAACCGTAGGCGCTTGAGACCCTGTGCGGTAAACAAGGCGTCGCCCACCGGTGCCATCGCCACCACGGCAGCAGCCCGGACCGCCGGGACAGGCCGCAACTGCTCTTGCATGTGGCTCAGCTTTCGCTGGCCGTGGATCCGTCCGGGTGCCACAACGTCATGGTCCAGGCACATCACATCGCCGTGCGGATGGTCCAGGCAGTATTGATCAAGTGCGAGCGACGAAGGCTGAGCTCCCCCTGCGACGAGCGCCGTGTAGGCCCCGGCGGAGAAGCCCATGGCAACGACGCGGCGCGTGTCGACCGAGCGTGCCAACTCGGAGGCAAGCACGGCGTCCAATGCGGCATCCCATTCCCGAGGTCGGTTGGCCCAGACCTTGAGGGTCGAACTGCCTTGCAGATCCTGCGCGTTGTCCAGTGCATGCACTGGCGTCGCCACGACGTAGCCGTGCTTGGCCAGGAACTGCGCTGTTCTCCAGTGGCTCAAATGCGATCCGCCGGAACCGTGCGACAAGATGACGAGCGGATGAAGGCCATCCCGCGGGCGGCCGTCCGGGACGGCGCGAAGCTGCAAGTGACGAATGACCACGGACGTTTCCTGCGCGTCCGTCGGATACCAAAGCATCAATGGGAGTGGGCGGGTCGAGAGTGGGCTCTCATAGTTCAGTTGTTTGATGGCAACCGAAAAAGCTGGGTCCGATCGTTCTGGGTTCGCGGCCCTTGCGGGTGAGGCGGCGACGGCCTCTGCATGGACGGGTGGTGGCGGAACACACCACAAGGAGCAGGCAAATATCAAGGTCAGAAGCCCATGGCGGCGCTGATGCAAGGCGTTCCCGGTGCCTCGGAGTGCGCGCAGTGGCAGGGATCCGCGCCTCAACATCCGGCCGCGGCGCAGGGGTGACCTTGCGCCAACTCCAAACCATGCCGGCGGACGAACCAAGTCAACACTCGAATCAGTGGCCATGATCCCCTCCCAGGGTGTCGATTCGCATCTGCAGCCGAGGCGGCTGCCATGAGGAGGGGATGTTTTGGAAGCTTCGACACTTTGGTCGATCACTCGCGGCCCGCTCCTGAAGCCACTCTATTCAGACTCGATCGAGTTGGAAACAGATTCTTCGTCGGTGAAAGTACTGTCAATCGAAGTACCGTGCGTGAAATTGTGTCGAAATTCACGCGATGCCGTGGCTCGGTAGTGACGGGGCTCAACCCCCCAGGTACGCGTCCTGCACCTTCGGATTCCCCAGCAGCTCGCGCCCGTCGCCTTCCAGCACGATCTTCCCGGTCTCGATCACATACGCGCGGTCGGCGATCTTCAGCGCCTGCCGCACGTTCTGCTCGACCAGGAATACCGTCRGGCCCGCCTTGTTGATCTCGCGCAGCGTCCGGAAGATGTCCTGCACGATGATCGGCGCCAGGCCCATCGAGGGTTCGTCGAGCAGCAGCACGCGGGGCTTGGCCATCAGCGCGCGGCCGATCGCCAGCATCTGCTGCTCGCCGCCCGAGAGGTTGCCGGCCAGGCCGTCCGAGCGTTCCTTGAGCCGCGGGAACAGTGTGTAGATGTGGTCGAGGTCGTCGGCACGCTGGGCGCGGCTGTCGCGCCGCGTGTAGCCGCCGAGCTCGAGGTTCTCGCGCACGCTCAGCGTGGTCAGCGTCGCCCGGCCCTCGGCCACCTGGACCATGCCGGAGGCCACGATCTTGTGCGGCGAGAGCGACGTCAGGTCCTGGCCGCCCAGCAGCACCCGTCCGGCGGCCTTCTTGACCAGCCCCGACAGGGCCAGCAGCGTGGTCGACTTGCCGGCGCCGTTGGCGCCGACCAGGGTCGTGATCTGGCCTTCGTGCAGTTCGAAGTCGATGCCCTTGACGGCCTCGATGTGGCCGTAGGAGACCTTCAGGCCCTCGACCTTGAGCAGGGGAGAAGAAGAGGAAGAAGCGCTCATGCCGTGGCTCCCTCGTTGCTCGCTTCGTCTTCCTCGCGGCCCAGGTAGGCCTCGATCACCTGCGGGTCGTTGCGGATCTGGTCCGGGCCGCCGCGCGCGATGATGCGGCCGAAGTTCAGCACGGCGATGTGCTCGCACAGGCCCATCACGAAACGCATGTCGTGTTCGATCATGAAAATGGTGTAGCCGCGACCGCTGATGTTGCGGATCTCGTGCATCAGGTCGGTCTTTTCGCTGCTGTTCATGCCGGCCACCGGCTCGTCGAGCAGCAGCAGCTTCGGCTCGGTCGCCAGCGCGCGTGCCAGTTCGAGCTTGCGCTGGTCGCCGTAGGACAGGTTGTCGGCCGCGTCATCGGCCTTGTGGTCGAGCTTGACCCACGAGAGCAGTTCGCGCGCACGGTCGCGCGCGCGCCGCTCCTCGCTGCGGAACAGGCCCGACGAGGCCAGCAGGCCGAGCCCGCCGTAGCGCAGCTTGGCGTGCATGCCGACCATCACGTTCTCGAGCAGCGACATCTCCTTGAAGATGCGGATGTTCTGGAAGGTGCGCGCGATGCCGCCGCGCGTGATCTCGTGCGGCTTGACGCCGGCCAGGTCCCGGCCTTCGAAGCGGATCGTGCCGCCGGTGGTCGGCAGCAGGCCGGTGGTCAGGTTGAAGACGGTGGTCTTGCCGGCGCCGTTGGGTCCGATCAGCCCGAAGATGCCGCCCTGCGGCACTTCGAGGTTGACGTCCTGCAGCACCTTGAGGCCGCCGAAGTGGCGCGATACGCCGTCGAGATGGAGAAGAGGAGTCGTGCTCATGCCGCAGCTCCCTTGCGTCCGAACCACTGGCGGAACCGCGCCGGGTCCCAGATGCCCTTGGGCAGGAACAGCACGATCAGCACCAGGATCACGCCGTTGACCACCAGCCGGAAGTCGCCGAAGGCGCGCAGCGCCTCGGGCAGGATGGTGAGGATCACGCCGCCGAGCACCGGGCCGGTGAGGCCGTTGATGCCGCCGAGCACGGTCATGGTGAGGATGTCGACGCCGCGGTCGAAGCCGAATTCGTTCGGGCCGATGAAGAAGGTCTGGTGCGCGTTGAGCACGCCGGCCAGGCCGGCGATGGCGCCGCCGAGCACGAAGGCCAGCATCTTGTGGGCCTGGACGTCGATGCCCATCAGGCCGGCGGCGGTTTCGTCCTCCTTGATGGCCTCGAAGGCGCGGCCGACCTTGGAGCGGCGCAGCCGCCAGAGGCCCAGCAGCACCAGCACCAGCGCCAGCGCCACGTGCCACCACTGGGTGATGGGCGGGATGCCGTTCAGGCCCAGCGCGCCGCCGGTCAGCGATTCGGCGTTGAGCACCACGATGCGGACCACCTCGCCGAAGGCCAGCGTGGCCATCGCCAGGTAGACGCCGGAGAGCCGGAGCGTCGGCTTGCCGATCACGAAGGCGGTCAGCGCCGGCGCCGCCATGCCGGCCGCGATGGCGACGGGGAACGGCACGCCGTAGGTCATCGTGAGGATCGCCGAGGTGTAGGCGCCGATGCCCATGAAGGCGGCGTTGGCCATCGCCAGCATGCCGCACGAGAGGGTGAGCCAGATCGACAGCGCCAGCAGGGCGTTGGTGCCCAGCGTGAGCACCAGGTTGCTGTAGACCGACCAGAAGTTGTTGAGGGCGTCCATGCTCAGACCTTGCGTTCCTGCATGGAGCCGAACAGGCCCTTGGGCCGCACCAGCAGCACCAGGAACAGCAGGCCGAAGGCGACCGCGTCGCGCATCGTCGAGCCGATGTAGGCCACCGACAGCACCTCGGCGAAGCCGAGGAACAGGCCGCCGAGCATCGCCCCGCGGATGTCGCCCATGCCGCCCAGGATGATCACCGCGATGCCCTTGTGCAGCATCGGCTGGCCCATCAGCGGGAACACGGCGTTGGAATAGAGGCCGATCAGCACCCCGGCCAGGCCGCCGAGCGCGGCGGCCGCGAACGAGGTCAGGAAGAACAGGCCTTCGACATTGATGCCGAGCAGGTAGGCGGCCTTGGGCGATTCGGCGATCGCGCGCAGGGCGCGGCCGAGCTGGGTGCGCTTGAGCGCGACCATCAGCACCCCCATCAGCACGAAGGACAGCAGGATGATGCCGAGTTCGAGCGCTGTCAGGTGGATGCCCGCGAGGTCCAGAGATTCGCCCGACACCACGCCGGCCGGGAAGCGCACGTTCTCGGCACCGAAGATGCCCTGGATGCCGTTGTTGAGGATGATCGCGACGCCGATGGTGGCGATCATCGGGATCAGGTGGGGGGCGTTGCGCGCGCGCAGCGGCCGCAGCACCAGGAAGTCGATCAGCAGGCCGAGCAGGCCGCAGAACACGAAAGCGAACAGCAGTCCGGCCCACAGCGGCAGGTCGAAGCGCGCCATGGCCTGCACCGCGGCATAGGCACCGACCATGAAGACCGCGCCGTGCGAGAGGTTGATGACGCCGAGCACGCCGAAGATGAGCGTGAAGCCGAGCGCGAAGAGCGCATAGACGCATCCCAGAGAGAGTGCGTTGACGAGTTGCTGTTCAAGCATGGAAGTTCCGTTCCGGAAAGAGCGGGCCGGCCAAAGCCGGTCCCGCTGTTCGTGAAACACCGAAGAACCGGCTTTGCCGGGCTTCAGGTGTTGCCCCGGTAGGGGGTGGGCGGCTACACGAAGTGAGCCAACCTGGGGGCGAGCGCTATTTAGCGATTACGAATTCAGCGCCCTTGGTCACGCTGACGATGGGGGTCTGCTGGGCGTCGTAGCCGGCCGGCTTGCCAGCCTTGTCGGTGGCGCGGCGGAACTGGAAGGCGCCGGTGGCACCGGTCCACTTGGCGTTCGGCAGCGCGTCGCGCACGGCGGCACGGTCGGCGGTCAGGTTGCCGCTGATCTTGACGCCCTTGAGCGCCTGCGCCGCGATGTACATGGCGTCGTAGGCCTGGGCCGCGAACTGGTCGGGCGCGGTCTTGTACTTCTCGTTGTAGGCCTTGATGAACTTGGTGTTCTCGGGCGTCGCGTTGCTGGCCGACCAGGGGCTGCCGACATAGAGGTTGTCGGAGTTGCCCTTGGCGAGCTCGAACACCTTGACCGAGTTCATGCCGTTGCCGCCGATGATCGGCACGTTCAGGCCGAGCTGGCGGGCCTGCACCATGATCGGCGCGCCTTCGGCGAGCAGGGCCGACAGCACGATCGCATCGGCGCCGCTGGCCTTGATCTTGGTCAGCTGGGCCTTGAAGTCGACGTCGCCCTTGGCGAAGGTCTCGGTCGTGGTGACCGGGATCTTCAGGTCGTCGAGCGCCTTCTTGAAGTTGTCGTAGCCGCTCTTGGTGAAGACGTCGTCGTTGCCATAGAGCACGGCGACTTTCTTGATGCCGGCGTTCTTGACCGCGGTCTTGATGGTCTCGGGCAGCACGTCGGCTTCGGTCACCGAGTTGCGGAACACATGGTCGCCGATCGAGGTGATGCCGTCGGCGGTGTTCGAGGTGCCGAAGGCCACGGTCTTGGCGGCCTGGGCGATCGGGTCGGCGGCCTGGGCCGAGTTCGACAGCGTCGGGCCGAAGACCATCAGCACCTGGTCCTGGAAGATCAGCTTCTTGAAGACGTTGATCGCTTCTTCCTTCTTGCCCTGCTCGTCGGCGACGACCAGCTCGATCTTGTTGCCGTTGATGCCGCCGGCGGCGTTGATCTCGGCGGCTGCGAGCTCGAAGCCGTTGCGGATCGCCACGCCATACTGCGCGGCACCGCCCGACAAGGCTTCGGCCACGCCGATCTTCAGGTCGGCGGCCTGGGCGGCGAAGGCGGCGAAGGTCGCCAGTGCGAGCAGCGAGGTCTTGAACGGAAGTTGTCTCATTTGGGAAGATCTTTCGGGAAAGGGAAGAACGGGGGCGGCCATTTTATAAGCTGCTTACAGGCCCCGCGTTCAGTGATTCCTACAATCGCGCGTCCCCGCCTTGGGGGCTTTCCAGGAGTTCCGATCGATGCAACGTCGTTTTCTGATCCAGCGTGCCGGCCTGGCCGGGGTGCTCGCTGCCGGCGTGGCGCCGGCCGTGCATGCGCAGGCGCTGACGCGCTGGCGGCTGGCATCGAGCTTCGCCAAGTCCCACGACCTGCTGTTCGGCGCCGCCGAGTCCTTCGCCAGGAAGGTCGGCGAGATGAGCGGCGGGCGCTTCCAGGTCGAGGTCCATGCCGCCGGTGAACTGATGTCGGCGCGGGACGTGCTCGACGGCGTGCAGCGCGGCGCGATCGAGGCCTGCCACACCTCGGGCGCCTTGTTCGTCGACCACAACGAGGCCTTCGCCTTCGGCGCCGCGATCCCCTTCGGCATGAACGCGCGCCAACTGAACGCCTGGATGACCGAAGGCAATGGCCTCAGGCTCAGCCGCGAGTTCCACGCCGGCTTCGGCGCGGTCGGCTTTCCGTGCGGCAGCGCGGGGGCCCAGCGGCTCGGCTGGTTCGCCCGCGAACTGCGCGGCGCGAACGACTTCAAGGGCCTGAAGGTCCGCTTCGATGGCCTGGCCGGACGGGTGATCGCTCGCCTGGGCGGGGTGGTGCAGGGCCCGGCGTCGGGCAGCGACCTGCGCGAGGCCTTCTCCAAGGGCCTGGGCGCGGCCGAGGGCCTGAGCCCCTACGACGACCAGAAGCTCGGGCTGCCCAAGGTCGCGCGCTTCTGCCATACACCGGGCTGGTGGGCCGGCGCGATGCAGCTCGACCTGCTGGTCAACCAGAAGGCCTTCGATGCGCTGACGCCCGACTACAAGGCGATCCTGCAGTCCGCCAGCGCCACGGTTCACGCCGAGCTGATCGGCCGCTACGACGCCCGGAACCCGGCGGCGCTGCGGGAACTGGCCGGCGCGGGGGCGCAGATCAAGCCCTTCCCCCGGCCGCTGCTCGACGCCGCCTTCAAGGCGTCGATGGACCTGTGCCACGCCCTCGATCGCAGCAACCCGGCCTGGAAAAAGCTCCACGGCGACTACCGTGCCTTCCAGCAGGGCCAGCTGTTCGCGGACCGTTTCACCGAGGCGCCGTTCGACGCCTACCTGCAGGGCGCCAAGCTGTGAGCCCGGCCGGCACCTCGCCGTCGATCGACTCCCCCGACATGCGCCGGGCCGGCAGGGAACTGCTCTCGCTGGCATTGATCGATGCCCGCAACCACACGCTGCACCTGCTGTCGCTCTACGAGCAGGCGCTGGGCGGCGAGACGCTCGCGGTGCCGCGCGTCGCGGGCATCGACCCGCCGGTCTGGCTGGCCGGCCACATCGGCTGGTTCGCCGAATGGTGGATCGGCCGCAACACGCAGCGCGCCTTCGGTGAAGAGTGCCCGGTGCGTCCCACGCGGCTGGCGGCGATCGAGCCCGACGCCGACGACTGGTGGAACCCGGCCCAGCGCGCGCCCGCGGATCGGGATGCGCCCGGGCTGCCCGACCTGGCCCAGACCAAGGCCTATCTGCTCGACACGCTCGAAAGCACGCTCGAGCTGCTCGAGCATGCGGCCGAGACCGACGCCGGCCTCTACTTCTATCGGCTCGCGCTGTTCCATGAGGACCTGCGCGGCGAGCAATTGCTGGTCATGGCGCAGACCTTGGGCCTGCCGTTGAAGGTCGAGCTGCCGCCGGCCGCGGTGACGCGGCCGCCGCTCTCGCTGCCTGCCACGCCGTGGGAGCTCGGCCTGGCGGAGGGTGGCTTTGCCTTTGCACAGGACCGCGGCATCGAGCGCGTCGACGTGCCCGAGTTCGAGATCGATGCCCAGCCCGTGACCTGGAGCCAATACGTCGAATTCGTCGACGACGGCGGCTACGACCGGCCCGAGCTGTGGCGCACCGAAGGCCTCGCATGGCTGGCGCGGCAGACCGAAGGCCGGCGCGGGCCGCGCCATGTGGAGCAGATCGGTGCGGCCCGCCATGGCACCGGCGGCTCGGTGCTGCAGCAGCAGTTCGGCCGCACGGTGCGTGCCGCCGGCAACCGCAGCGCCGTCCATGTCGCCTGGTGGGAGGCCGATGCCTGGGCCCGCTGGGCCGGCCGGCGCCTTGCGACCGAGGTCGAATGGGAAATCGCCGCCCACACGGCGGCCCGGCGCGGCTTCCGCTGGGCCGACGTCCACGAATGGACCGCCGGGACGCTGCACCCCTGGCCGGGCTTTCGCGCCGATCCTTGGAGCCAGGGCGGCGAGTTCGATCCCCAGCCCGCCTTCGGCCAGGCCCGCGTGCTGCGCGGCGCCTCGTTCGCCACCCGGGCGCGGCTGCGCTCGCCGAAGCGCCGCGGCTTCGCGCTGCCCGAGCGCGACGACGGCTTCTTCGGCTTCAGGACCTGCGCGCTCTGAGCGCGCTCCTGCGCTTCGCCTCCCACGCCCCGCATGAACACCTTCGTCGACAGCGCCGCTGCCGCCTGGCAATTGGTCGTTGCCGCCGATCCGCTGCTGTGGGCCATCGTCGGGCGCTCGCTGGCGGTCAGCGCGACGGCTTGCCTGCTGGCCTGCGGCTTCGGCCTGCTGCTCGGTGCCTGGCTGGCGGTGGCGCGCTTCCCCGGGCGCGGCCTGCTGCTGACACTGCTGAACACGCTGCTGGCGCTGCCTTCGGTGGTGGTGGGCCTGGTGATCTACCTGCTGCTCTCGCGCTCCGGCCCGCTCGGCTTCCTGGGCTGGCTGTTCTCGTTCAAGGCCATGGTGCTGGCGCAGACCATCCTGGTGCTGCCGGTGGTCACGGCACTGACGCGGCAGGCGATCGAGGACGCCGACCGCGCCCATGGCGAGCAGCTGCGCTCGCTCGGCGCCCGCAGCCTCGCGCGCGGCCTGCTGCTGGCGGCCGACGAGCGCTATGCGCTGGTCACGGTGGTGATCACCGCCTTCGGCCGCGCTGTGTCGGAGGTCGGCGCCGTGATGATCGTCGGCGGCAACATCGACGGCTTCACGCGCGTGATGACCACCGCCATCGCGCTCGAGACCAGCAAGGGCGACCTGCCGCTGGCGCTGGCCCTCGGGCTGGTGCTGCTGGCGGTGGTGCTGGCGCTGAACCTGGCGATCGCGGCGCTGCGCGCCTGGCGCGAGCGGGTCGACGGCGGGGCGGCCGATGCGATGCGCGTGCGGGCGCTGGAGGTCGGGCCATGACGGCCGGGGCGCCGCTGTTCAGCCTGCGCGGGATCGTGCTGCGCTTCGGCATGGTGCAGGCCCTGACCGGCGTCGACCTGGAGATCCGGGCGGGCGAACGGGTGGCGCTGATCGGTGCCAACGGCAGCGGCAAGAGCAGCCTGCTGAGGCTGCTGCACGGCTTGCTGCCGCACGCGGGCGGCGCCTTCGAGAGCCATGTGCCGCCGATGTCGCAGGCCATGCTGTTCCAGCGGCCGCACATGCTTCGCGCCAGCGTCCGCAACAACGTCGCGCTGGCACTCTGGCTGAAGGGTTCGCGCTGGCGCGATGCGCAGCGCGAGGCCATCGTCGCGCTCGACAGGGTCGGGCTGGCCGAGCTCGCGGGGCGCAATGCCCGCACGCTGTCGGGCGGCCAGCAGCAGCGCATGGCGCTGGCGCGCGCCTGGGCGCTGCATCCCGAGGTGCTGCTGCTCGACGAGCCGACCGCCAGCCTCGACCCCACCGCCAAGCGCGATGTCGAGGCGCTGATCGCAGATGCGGCGCAGGGCCGCACGCTGGTCTTTGCCAGCCATAACCTCGGACAGGTCAAGCGGCTCGCGAGCCGCGTCGTCTATCTCGAGCACGGCCGGAAGGTGGCCGACCTGCCGGTCCATGATTTCTTCCACGGGCCGCTGCCCGAGGAAGCCCGTCTGTTTGTCAAAGGAGAACTGGTGTGAAGCTGTTCAATCTGTCCAAGGCCCTGGTGCGCGCCTTCGGGGCCGCCACGCTGGCGGCGGGTGCGCTGGCGGCGCCGGCCGAGACCCTCACGATGGCGTCGACCACCTCGACCGAGCAGTCGGGCCTGTTCTCGCACCTGCTACCGGCCTTCAAGCAGTCCAGCGGGATCGACATCAAGGTGGTTGCGGTCGGTACCGGCCAGGCGATCGACATGGCCAGGCGCGGCGATGCCGACGTGCTGTTCGTGCACGACACCGCCGCCGAGGAAAAGTTCGTCGCCGAAGGTTTCGCGGTCCAGCGCTTTCCAGTCATGTACAACGACTTCGTGCTGGTCGGACCGAAGGCCGATCCGGCCGGCGTCAAGGGCCAGGACATCGTGGCCGCGCTGAAGAAGATCGCGTCGGTCAATGCGCCGTTGGTCTCGCGCGGCGACAAGAGCGGCACCGACGCCGCCGAACGCCGCCTGTGGACGCAGACCGGCATCGGCGAGGCCGGCCAGCCGCTGCCGAACGACAAGAAGGGCACGGGCTACAAGGAGTGCGGCTGCGGCATGGGGCCGGCGCTCAACATCGCAGCCTCGAGCGGCGCCTATGTGCTGGCCGATCGCGGCACCTGGCTCAGCTTCAAGAACCGCGCCGACCTGGCGGTGCTGGTGGAAGGCGACAAGCGGCTGTTCAACCAGTACGGCGTGATGGTGGTGAGCCCGGCCAAGTTCCCGAATCTCAACAGCGCGGGGGCCCAGAAGTTCGTCGACTGGGTGATCTCGCCGGCCGGGCAGTCGACCATCGCGGCCTACAAGATCGGCGGCGAGCAACTCTTCTTTCCCAACGCCACGCGATAGGATGAAACACCCTGGAAGCGCCCTACGGCCGTTTCATGTGTCGTGGGTCACGTGATCGCTTGGAGCAAGCGCGCGCGCCTCAATCGCGCCGCTGGATGAGCTTCCACCCGTTGCCCGACGGGTCGCGAAACCCGGCGTCCACCGTGCCATAGCGATCCACCGGCTCCTGCGTGAACTCGACCCCCTGGGCGAGCATCCGGCCGTAGGCGGCGCGGCAGTCGTCGACGGTCAGCACGAGCGGCGGCATGGCGCCCTTGGCAACGATCTCGCGCACCGTCTGCGCCGTGGCCGCATCGAGCGCCGGCGGCCCGGGAATGAACAGGCCGAGCTGGAACGACGGCTGGTCCGGGTGCTGCACCGTGAGCCAGCGATAGTTGCCGTTTCCCACGTTCGTGTGGACGCGGAATCCGAGCTTCTCCGTATAGAAGGCGAGTGCTTCGTCTTGATCGCGCACGTACAAACCGACCACTTCGATGCCTTGATTCATGGAATCTCCTGTTGTTCGGGCCCGTTTGTACCGTCCATGGCCCGACGCCGCTTCTCCGAAACTGCGGTCTTGAGGTCGGGCCGGCGCGCGGCGCTGACGACGCAAGCCGGCACGCGTCCGAGTTCCTGCGCCGTCGCCTTCCCGCGCGCGCGGATCGCACCCGGGCTGTCGCCGGTGATGTCGCGGAAGGTGCGCCCGAACGTACCCAGGCTGGTCCAGCCAGTGGAAAAGGCGATGTCGGTGATGGACAGATCGGTTTCACGCAGCAGCGTCATCGCCCGCTCGATGCGCCGCGTGAGCAGGTAGCGGTGCGGCGGGATGCCGAAGGCCTGCTTGAACGATCGCGCGAAGTGGGCCATGGAGACGCCGCTCACCTGCGCCAGCCGCGCCACGGACCATGCCTCGTGCGACGCGGCGTCCAGCCGGTCCTTCGCTCGCAGCAATCGCCGCAGCAGGGCGGGGTCCTGGGTGGCCGAGGGGATGCTCATGGGACCGTGGGAGACAGCGACGCCATCGTTCTCGCGGGCGAGGACGCTGCGCGCGTCAGGCTTCGGCCGCCAGCAGCGCGTGCAGCGAGGCCACCTGGCGGCGCAGGTCCGCGTTCTCGGCCGTCAGTTCGGCGACCCGCTGCGTGAGGCGCTGAACCTCGTCGGGTTCATCCGAGGCTTCGGCCTTCGCAGGCTCCGGGCGTGCCGGGCGCTTCGCCTCGCGCACCCGCTTGGCGGCCTGCTTGAGCTCGTCCTTGCCGCCGTTGGCCGCGGCGATCTGCTCTTCGGCCGGCAGGGACGCCACGGCCGCCGCCGCATTGATCGAGATCGTGCCGGACTTGACCGCGGCCACCAGCTCGGGCGCCGCCTGCTTCTGGATCTTCTCGATCATCACGACCTGGCTGCTGCTCAGGCGCGCGGCCTTGGCGATGGCCTCGCGGCTGTTGAGCGGCGCCGCCGGCGGCAGCGCTGGATCGGCATCGAAGGGCGGGTCGTCGGCGTCATCCGCGGGCGCCGCGGCGGCCCGGGCCTTCTGGCCGGCCACGATGTCCTTCTTGCGCAGCGCGAGCACGCCGCGCAGGAAGTCCGATACGCTGCGCCGGCCCAGGTGCTGGTCGATCATCCACAGGTGCACGTCCTCGATGGACTTGAAGCGCGTGTTCTGCACCGTCTGGAACGGCAGCCCGTGCTTCTGGCAGATGCCGTAGCGGTTGTGGCCGTCGACCAGCACGTCGCCCCACAGCACCAGCGCATCGCGGCAGCCCTCGGTGAGGATGCTGCGCTCCAGGGATTCGTATTCGTCCGGGGTCAACGGGTCGATATAGGATTTCAGTTCTTCGTTGACGACGATGTTCATGGAGCGCGATGCGGACGGGGGACAAGGGGCGGGATTCTAGCGAGCCCCTGCCCGCACCCTTCAGGCGCCGAGTTTTCGCGCGATCAGGTCCTTCATGATTTCGCTGGTGCCGCCGTAGATGCGCTGGATGCGGGCGTCGGCGTACATGCGGGCGATCGGGTACTCGGTCATGTAGCCATAGCCGCCGAACAGCTGCAGGCATTCGTCGGTGACCTTGCCTTGCTGCTCGGTGCACCACAACTTGGCCATGTACGCCGCCTCGGGCTCGAGCTGGCCGTCGAGCAGGCGCTGGATGCAGTCGTTGACGAAGCTGCGCACCACATGCGCGAGGGTCGCGCACTCGGCCAGCTTGAAGCGGGTGTTCTGGAAATCGAACACGCTCTGGCCGAAGGCCTTGCGCTGCTGCGTGTAGGCCAGCGTGAGCTCGACCGCGCGTTCGATCACCGCGGCCGCCGGCACGCACAGCAGCAGGCGTTCGTAGGGCAGCTGGCTCATCAGCTGCACGAAGCCTTCGCCTTCTTTTTCGCCCAGCAGGTGGTCGGCAGGCACGCGCACGCCGTCGAAGAACAGCTCGGCCGTGTCGGATGCGTGCTGGCCCAGCTTCTCCAGCCTTCGGCCGACCCTGAATCCCGGCAGGTCGTCGGTCTCGAGCACCACCAGCGAGACGCCGCGGCTGCCGGCGTCGCCGGTGCGCACGGCCACCACCAGCAGGCTGGCGGTGAAGCCGTTGGTGATGAAGGTCTTGGCGCCGTCGATCAGGTAGGCATCGCCGTCGCGCCGGGCGCGCGTGCGCAAGGCCTTCAGGTCGGAGCCGCAGCCGGGCTCGGTCAGCGCGATGCCGGCCAGCAGCTCGCCGCTGGCGAGCCGCGGCAGCCAGCGCTGCTTCTGGGCCTGGGTGCCGTAGTCGAGGATGTAGTGCGCCGCGAGGTTGTGGACCGCGGTGTTGGCCGGCACCTCGGCCTTGGCGAGTTCGTCCTGCACCACCAGCTGATAGGCCAGCGAAACGCCAGCGCCGCCGTGGGCTTCGTCCAGTTCGGGCAGCAGGAATCCCAGCTCGCCGAACGGGCGCCAGACCTCGCGCGGGATGTAGCCCTGGCGGCGCCAGCCGTCCAGATGGGGCGCCAGTTCGGCCGCGATGTAGCGGCGCACGGGGGCGCGGAAGGCTTCGATGTCGTCGTCCATCCAGCGATGGCGCAGCAGTGTGGGGAGCATGGATCGGGTTCGTCAGTGACGTCAGCCCGCGCGGGCCAGGAAGCGCGCGCAGGCATCGTTGAAGAAGGGGCCGGCGACGTGCCGGCGCTGCGCCGTGCGCTCGCAGGCGAGCTGCTGTTCGAGGCTGTGGGCGGGGGCCGCGTCGATCAGCCGGCGCGTGTCGCGCAGCGCGGCCGCCGACGCGCGGCGCAGCCGCCGCGCCAGGGCCTGGGCTTCGGCCTGCAGTTCGGCATCGGCGATGCAGCGCCAGACCAGGCCCCATTGCTCGGCTTGCGCGGCGTCGATCCGCTCCCCGAGCAGCGCGATGCCCAGGGCGCGGCTGCGCCCGAGCAGGCGCGACAGCAGCCAGGTGGCGCCGAGGTCCGGCACGGCGCCGAGCTGTGGCACCTGCGGCACCAGGAAGTACGCCGAACGCGCAGCCAGCACGAGGTCGGCCGCCAGCGCGATGCCGACCGCACCGCCGACGCAGGGTCCGTTGACCGCCGCGACCACCGGCACCGGGCATTCGGCGATGGCTTGCGTGAGCGGGTTGCCGACGTCTTCCATGTAGCGGCCGATCTCGGCCTGCGCGTGCAGTCCGCCGCCGGCCAGAACCTCGCCGAACCAGCCGATGTCGCCGCCGGCCGAGAAGGCGCGGCCGGCGCCGGTCAGCACGATCGCGCGCGTGCGCTCGTCGGCGACGGCGGCACGCAGCGCCTGCGCGAGTTCGACCATCAATGGCGGCGAGAGCGCGTTGAGCGCCTCGGCGCGGTCGAGCGTGAGAGTGGTCACGCCGTCGTGGAGGGCACTGCGTACGAGGGCGGTCATCCCTAGATCCCGGTCAGCCCGCCGCTGCACATCAGCGTCTGGCCGCTCACGTAGTCCGACTCTGGAATGCACAGCAGGTACACCGCGCCGGCCGCCTCGTCGGGCGTGCCGCCGCGGCCGAGCGGGATGCTGCGCTCCATCGCGGCCATGAGGTCGGGGTTGACGCCGACCTTGATGTCGCGGCCGTCGATGCGGGCGGTGCCGCCATCGGCGGCGCTGCCTGTGAGCCGGGTCTTGATGAAACCGTAGGCCACGCAGTTGACCGTGACGTTCATGCGGCCCCATTCCTTGGCCAGCGTCTGTGTCAGGCCGACGATGCCGGCCTTGGCGGTCGAATAGTTGGCCTGGCCCGCATTGCCGAACAGGCCGGCCACCGACGAGATGTTGACCACCTTGCGCATCACGCGCTGGCCGGCTTCGCCTTCGGCCTTGGCGAGCGCCCGGATCACCGGCTGCGCCGCGCGCAGGATGCGGAACGGCGCCGTCAGGTGGCAGTCGAGCATCGCGTACCACTGCTCGTCCGTCATCTTCTGGATCACGTTGTCCCAGGTGTAGCCGGCGTTGTTGACGATGATGTCCAGGCCCTTGTATTCGTTCACCGCGGTGGCGACGAAGCGCTCGGCGAAATCCGGCGCCGTGACGTTGCCGATGCAGGCGACCGCCTGGCCGCCGGCCTCGCGGATGGCCTGCACGGCTTCCTGGGCCGGCTCCGCGTCGAGGTCGTTGACGACGATGCGCGCGCCTTCGCTGGCCAGCTTCAGCGCGATCGAGCGCCCGATGCCGCGGCCCGAGCCGGTGATGAGGGCGACCTTGCCTTCGAGTTTGCTTGTCATGCTTTTCCTTCTTTGGGTTTCAGGGCAGCGCGACCAGCGCCTCGCCGACGATCTTGGTCTGGCCGAACTGGTTGGCGCTCAGCAGCTCGATGCGCACGCAGCGCTCGCCGGCCTGCTCGAGCTTCTCGACCACGGTGCCGCTGCAGCGCATCGCGTTGCCCAGGTGGGTGATGCCCTGGAAGCGGGCGTCGAAGCGGCGCAGCCGGCTCTGCGGCGCCCAGGCGGTGAGCAGGCGGCCGAGCCAGGCCATGCCCAGCATGCCTTGCGCGAAGACGTCGGGCATGCCGGCGCGGCGCGCCACGTCGATGTCGATGTGGATCGGGTTGTGATCGCCCGAGGCGCCGGCGAACAGGGCCAGCGTGGTGCGGTCGACCGGGGGCGGCTGCAGCGGCGGCAAGGCGTCGCCGACCTGCACGCTGTCGAAGGTGGGAGGGTTCATTCGGACATGCTCCTAGTGGCGGCAGACGATGACGGTGCGCAGTTCGGCGACCAGCTCGCCGTGCTGGTTGGTGGCGCGCGCGGTCTTGACGACGAACTCGAGCGCGCCGTTCTTCTTGTCGTAGATGTCGCTGATCGTGCTGCGCACGGTCACGGTGTCGCCGGCGCAGGCCGCCACATGAAAGCTGAAGCCCTGCTCGCCGTGCAGCAGCTTGGCGATCGGGATCTGCAGGTCGGCGAGCAACTGCTCGGAGGCGCCCGAGTCGAGCTCGGCCGCGAACAGGAAGGTCGGCGGTGCCGGCAGGTCGGGGTAGCCGGCATCGCGCGCCGCGGCGACGTCGGTGTAGACCGGATCGGTCTCGCCGATCGCCTTGGCGAAGAACTGCAGCCGGCTGCGCTCGATCGGCAACACCGATGCGGGCAGTTCGTGGCCGATCCATTTCTTGTCGATCATGGGCGCTCCTTTTTCAGACGCGTTCGTAGAGGGTCACGACACAGGCGCCGCCGAGCCCGAGGTTGTGCTGCAGCGCCAGCCGGGCGCCTTCGACCTGCCGCTGTTCGGCCGTGCCGCGCAGCTGGTGGGTGAGCTCGTAGCACTGGGCCAGGCCGGTGGCGCCCAGCGGATGCCCCTTGCTCAGCAATCCGCCCGAGGGGTTGGTGACCACCTTGCCGCCGTAGCTGTTGTCGCCGTCGCAGATGAACTGCTCGGCGCCGCCGGGCCCGCACAGGCCGAGCGCCTCGTAGCTGATCAGTTCGTTCTGCGCGAAGCAGTCGTGCAGCTCGACGACGTCGAGCTCGTCCGGCCCGATGCCCGCGGCCTCGTAGACCTGCCGTGCCGCCGCCTGCGCCATGCCGAAGCCGACCACCTCGCGCATGTCGCGGGCCTCGAAGGTGGCGGGGCGGTCGGTGGTCATGGCCTGCGCCTTGATGCGCACACTGCGCTGGATGCCGTGCCGCTCGGCGAAGGCCTTCGAGCAGATGACGGCCGCGGCCGCGCCGCAGGTCGGCGGGCAGGCCATCAGGCGGGTCATCACGCCGGGCCACATCACGGGCGCATTCATGACCTCTTCCTCGGTCACCACCTTGCGAAGCATGGCCAGCGGGTTGTTGGCCGCATGGCGGCTGGCCTTGGCGCGCACCTTCGCGAAGGTCGACAGCTGCGTGCCGTACTGCTGCATGTGGGCGAGGCCGGCGCCGCCGAAGTAGCGCAGCGCCAGCGGGATCTCGTCGTGCCCGACGAGATCAGCGCAGGCCTGGTCGAAGCGCTCGAAGGGGCTCGGCCGATCGTTGAAGACCGCGCCGAGCGCGCCCGGGCGCATCTGCTCGAAGCCGAGCGCCAGCACGCAATCGGCAGCGCCGCTGGCCACCGCCTGGCGCGCCAGGAACAGCGCGGTCGAGCCGGTCGAGCAGTTGTTGTTGACGTTGACGATCGGAATGCCGCTCAGCCCGACCTCGTACAGCGCGTGCTGTCCGGCGGTGGAGTCGCCATAGACATAGCCGACGTAGGCCTGCTGCACCTGCTCGTAGCCGATGCCGGCGTCGGCGAGCGCCTGCCGGGTGGCCTGGGCCGCCATCTGCGGATAGGCCTCGCCGGCCCCGGGCTTGGTGAAGGGGATCATGCCGACCCCGGCGACGTAGACGTCCTGTGTCATGAAAGGCTCCTTGGTGTGGGTATGGGTTCAGGCCACGGCGCGCTCGCGGCCCTGCCAGAAGGGTTCGCGCAGCCGGGTCTTGAGCACCTTGCCGGCGCCCGACAGCGGCAGCGCATCGACGAAGTCGACGCTGCGCGGGCACTTGTAGCCCGCGATCAGGGACTTGCAGTGGGCGATCAGCGCGGCCTGTCCGACCGCTTGTTCGGGCCGCCGCACCACCACCGCATGCACGCTCTCGCCCCACTCGTCGCTCGGGATCGCGATCACCGCGCAGGCCAGCACCGCGGGATGCTGCGCCAGGGCGTTCTCGACCTCGGCCGAATAGACGTTCTCGCCGCCCGTGATGATCATGTCCTTGAGCCGGTCGGCGATGAAGATGAAGCCGTCGTCGTCCATCCAGGCGCCATCGCCGGTGTGCATCCAGCCGTCGCGCAGCGCCGCCGCGGTGAGCCCCGGCTGGTTCCAGTAGCCCTGCATCACGTTGGGCCCGCGCACGATGACTTCGCCGACCGTGCCGCGCGGCACCTCGACGCCCTGCGGGTCGACGATGCGGACCTCGGTGCAATGGCTGGCCCGGCCCGCCGAGCGCAGCTTGCCGAGGTGGCGGGCCTCGCGGGTGTGGTACCAGGGTGGATTGAGGGTCGCTAGCGGCGACAGTTCGGTCATGCCGTAGGCCTGCGCGAACTCGACGCCGGGCAGGGCGTTCATGGCGCGTTCGAGCACCGCCTCGGCGATCGTCGAGGCACCGTACGCGATGGCGCGCAGCGAACTCAGGTCGCGCGGCTTCTTCATCGCCGGGTGGTCGACAAGCATCTGGATCATGGTCGGCACCAGCAGCGCGTGCGTGACCCGGTCGCGCTCGATGACGTCGAGCACCTGCTCCGGGTTGAAGACCGGGATGATCGAATGCGTGTTGCCCTCGATCCAGTGCGGCATCGCCAGTCCCATGTCGGCCAGGTGGAACATCGGCGCGCAATGCAGGTAGGTGCCGTCGGGCCCGGCCAGGCCCTCGGCGCGCAGCGCCATGCCCGAGCTGCACATGTTGGTGTGGCTCAGCATCACGCCCTTGGGAAAGCCGGTGGTGCCGCCGGTGTAGAAGATGCCGGCCAGGTCTTCGCCGCGGCGCAGCGCGTCGGGCACCGGCACGGCCTCGGCCAGCAGGGCCTCGTAGCCGTGCATGCCGGCGGGCGCCTCGCCGTCGCCGCAGAACACGACCTCGCGCAAGCTGGTGGCCTCGCGCCTGAACGGCTCGACCAGCGGGGCGAAACTCGCATCGACCAGCAGGATGGTCGAGCCCGAGTCGTTCAGCGAATAGAGGATCTCTGCCGCCGACCAGCGGATGTTGCAGGGGTTGAGCACGCCGCCGCCCCAGGGCACGGCCATCTGGTATTCGAGGTAGCGGTCGGAGTTGAGCGACAGCATCGCGACCCGGTCGCCGCGCTGCATGCCGAGCGTCTGCAGGGCCGCTGCCAGGCGCGCCACCCGGTCGATAAGTTCGCCAAAGCTGCGTTGGCGGTCGCCGAAGCGCAGCGCCACGCGATCCGGATGCTGCTGCGCCGCGCGGTGCAGTGCTTGGGTGAGGTACATGCCTTTGTCTCCTTCCGACCCCGGGATTCCGTGGCCTTGTTCTGGGTGGGCTCATGGTAGAAACCGCCGGCCATGCGGACGATTGCGTTTCGCATCGATCCGATGGCAAAAGACCTCAAACCTCGCCCTCATGAGCCATCGATCGATGCTGCGTCCTCCGGTCACGATCTCGATCGCGTTCGTCAAGGGCATGGTGTCCGGCATCCAGGCGCGCGGCTGCTGCTGCGACGACCTGCTGGCCGAGGCCGGCATTCCGCCCGGGCTGCTGCAGGAACCCGGTGCGCGCGTCACGGCCGACCAGTACGTGGCGCTGTTCGGGCTCCTGATCGAGCGCTTCGACGACGAATGCCTGGGCTTCCTGTCGCGGCCCGTCAGGCGGGGCAGCCTGGCCCTCATGACCCGCGCCGCGATCGACGCGCCGACGCTCGAAGCCGCGACCCGCCGCGTCGCCCACGTGTTTCGCCTGCTGCAGGACGACCTGCTGCTGGAACCGGTGCGCGACGGCGCTCTGGCGGGCGTGGCGCTGCGCGTGGTGGATCCGTCGCAGGCGCGCCCGGCCTTCCTGCACGAACTGATGCTGCGCGTCATCTGGCGTCTGCTGGCCTGGCTGGCGGGCGGGCAGCTGCCGGCGGTGCGCTTCGATTTCGCGTTCCAGAGTCCGGCCTACGCCAGCAGCTACGGCAAGGTGTTTCCGGCGCCGCTGCACTTCGGCTGCGCGCAGTCGGCGTTCTGGTTCGACGCCGCGCAGCTGAAGAAGCCGGTGCGCCGCGACGAGGCCGCGATGCGGGCCTTCCTGGCCGACGCGCGGGCCCAGGTGATCGTGCCGCGGCGCGGCGACGACCTGTGCAGCGCGCGCGTGCGCGGCCACCTGCAGCACACCCAGCCGGCATGGCCCGACCTCGCGGCCACCGCCGAGGCGCTGCACATGTCGACCTCGACCCTGCAGCGGCGGCTGGCCAGCGAAGGCACCTCGTTCCAGTCGCTCAAGGACGAACTGCGCCGCGACACCGCGATCGTTCGCCTGATCTCGGGCACGGTGCCGCTCGCGACCTTGGCCTTCGAACTGGGCTTTGCCGACAGCGCGGCGTTCCAGCGCGCCTTCAAGGTGTGGACCGGCAGCGCGCCCGGCGCCTACCGCCGCGGCGGCCCTTGATGTCGAATCAGCGGTCCATCGGCAGGTAGAGGCTTTCCTTGATCTCCTCCATCACCACGTAGCTGTTCGACTCGGCCGGCACCGGCAGCTTCTTCAGCAGGTCGCCGAGCAGGTTGCGGTAGTCGCTCATGGCGCGCAGGCGGGCCTTGACGAGATAGTCGAAGCCGCCCGACACCAGGTGGCATTCCATCACCTCGGGCACGTGCAGGAGCTCCTGGCGGACCTTGTCGAAGACATCGGCCGACTTCGACGACAACGTGATCTCGACGAACACCAGCAAGGTCTTGCCGAGTGCCTGCGGGTCGATGCGCGCGTGGTAGCCGCTGATGACGCCCTCGCGCTCCATGCGTCGCACCCGCTCGGAGCATGGCGAGGTCGACAGGCCGATCTGCTCGGCCAGGTCGGTCATCGAGATGCGTCCCTGGCGCTGCAGGATGTCGAGGATTTTCCGGTCGGTGCGGTCGAGGTCGGTCATTTCACTCCTTGGAGCCCTCTGGCAGGCTTGGAACAGCTGAAAACACTGCAACGCGGCTGAATTTCAGTGGAGTTTACCGACGATCAATTCATAACATTGACTCCTTTCCTGCTTTCTTGGAGTTCTGCGATGAAAGTGATCGTTCTGGGCGGTGGCGTGATCGGCGTCACCACCGCGTACTACCTGGCGCGCAATGGCGCCGAGGTGACCCTGATCGATCGCCAGGGCGGCCCGGCGCAGGAAACCAGCTTCGCCAATGCCGGCCAGGTGTCGCCCGGCTACTCGACGCCCTGGGCGGCGCCGGGCATCCCGCTGAAGGCCCTGAAGTGGATGTTCCAGAAGCACGCGCCGCTGTCGATCCGCCCCGACGGCTCGCTGTTCCAGCTGCGCTGGATGGCGCAGATGCTCAGGAACTGCTCGCCCGATCGCTATGCGCTCAACAAGGAACGCATGATGCGCGTCGCCGAGTACAGCCGCGACTGCCTGCGCGCGCTGCGCGCCGAGACCGGCATCCGCTACGAGCAGCGCACCCAGGGCACGCTCCAGCTGTTTCGCACCCAGGCGCAGCTCGACGCGGTGCAGCGCGACCTGGCCGTGCTCGAAGAATGCGGCGTGCCCTACACGCTGCTCGACCGCAGCCGCCTGGCGAGCGTCGAACCGGCCCTGGCGCGCACCGGCGACCTGCTCTCCGGCGGCCTGCACCTGCCGAACGACGAGACCGGCGACTGCAACCTGTTCACCCAGGGCCTGGCGGCGATCGCCCGCGGGCTGGGCGTCGACTTCCGCTTCGACCAGCCGGTCGACGGCCTGGTCACGGAAGGCGGCCGGATCACCGGCGTGCGCCTGGGCGGCGCGGCGAGCGAAGTGCTCACCGCCGATCGCTACGTGCTGGCCTTCGGCAGCTATTCGCGCGACTTCATCGCGCCGCTGGGGCTCGACATCCCGGTCTATCCTGTCAAGGGCTATTCGCTGACGGTGCCGCTGGTCGAGCCCTCGCTGGCGCCCCAGTCCACGGTGCTCGACGAGACCTACAAGGTGGCGGTCACGCGCTTCGACGACCGCATCCGGGTCGGCGGCATGGCCGAACTCGGCGGCTTCGACCTGCGCCTGAACCCGCGCCGGCGCGAGACCCTGGAGCGCGTCATCACCGACCTGTTCCCCTGCGGCGACCTGCCGCGCGCCAGCTTCTGGACCGGCCTGAGGCCGATGACGCCCGACAGCACGCCGATCGTCGGCCCGACCCGCTACGGCAACCTGTTCCTCAACACCGGGCACGGCACGCTGGGCTGGACCATGGCCTGCGGTTCCGGCAAGCTGGTGGCCGACCAGGTGACGGGGCGGCGTCCGGAGATTCGCACCGACGGGCTGTCGGTCGATCGCTACCTGCCGGTCGCGCCGGGACGTGGCAGCGCGGGCCGACCGCAAGGCGTGCCGGCCTGAGAACCTGCTCGCAATGGGTCCATGACCTCCGGGGTCATCGACCCGCGGAGGCCGCACGGCGACCATTCGTTCACCCCGCGCTGTTGCGGGTCGTGAATCGAAAGGAAACGCCATGAACACCGCCACCATCGATGCCACCCGCGTGGCCGAGCACTACATCGCCGTCTGGAACGAGACCGATGCCGAGCGCCGCCTGAGGCTGCTCGAAACCCACTGGACCGAGGACGCGCGCTATGTCGATCCGCTGGCGCAGGCCAGCGGCCGCACGCAGATCAGCGCGCTCGTCGGCGGCGTGCAGCAGCGCTTTCCCGGCTTTCGCTTCGCCCTCAAGGGCCAGCCCGACGCGCACGGCGACCGGCTGCGCTTCTCGTGGACCCTGGGCCCCAGCGGCGCCGAGGACCTGATCGAGGGGACCGACTTCGCGCAGCTCGAAGCCGGCCGGCTGCAGTCGGTCACGGGTTTCCTGGACAAGGTGCCGGTCGGGGCCTGATCCGGGGCAGGGCGCGTGCGCGCCGTCGGCACAATGCCGCCATGGCGAAAGCACAAGCAACCGCATCCCCCCGCTTCGGCGACGCGCTCGGCCACGGCATGAGCGACAAGCGCATCGACATCCTTCGCGGCATCGGGCGCACCGGCAGCATCTCGCAGGCCGCGCGCGACGCCGGCGTCAGCTACAAGGCCGCCTGGCAGGCGGTCGCGACCTTGACCAACCTGGCCGGCGTGCCCCTGGTGGCGAGTGCGGTCGGTGGTGCCGGCGGCGGCGGCGCCACGCTGACGGCGCACGGTACGCAGCTGCTCGAGCTCGCACAGGCGCTGGAGGTGGCGCGGCGCGCGGTGCAGACGCACGCCGAAGCGGCGGGCGGCTCGGCCGCCGGCGCCGGCAACGCGGTGGCGCGGCTCGCGATCCGCACCAGCATGCGCAACCAGCTGCCGGCCACCGTCGAGGCGATCGAGTCGACCGGCCGGCTGGTGCGGGTGCGCCTGGCGCTGGGCGGGAGCCAGCGCCTTGCCGCCCGCATCACGCAGGAGAGCGCGGAACTGCTCGGCCTGGCCGAGGGCATGCAGGCGATCGCGCTGTGCAAGGCAACCGCCGTTCGGGTCGAGCGAGCCTCTGCCGAGCGCCGACCCAGGGGCAATCAGCTGGCCGGCGTGGTCGCCGGCGTGGCGCGTGGCGAGGACGGCGACGAGATCTCGGTGACGCTGGAAGGCGGCCTGCAGCTGGTGGGCTTCGCGCCCAGCGGCACGGCGCTGCGCGGGCGCCAGCGCGTGCTGGCGATGGTCGAGGAGGCGGCGGTGGTGGTGGCGCTGCCCGGCTGACCTGGGCTCAGGCCACCGTGCCGAGCCGGCCGAGTTCCTGTCGGATCAGCTCCGCGCTGGCAGGGCGCACCAGCCGGCCGACCTCCCGGCCGTCGCGCATGAAGACCAGCGTCGGCCACAGCTTGACCTTGAACGAACGGCCCAGCGCGCGGCCGCTGCCGTCTTCGATCTTGAGGTGGCGCAGCGCGGGCGCCGCGGCCAGCGCTTCGGCCAGCAGCGGCTGCGCCGCCTTGCAGAAGCCGCACCAGTCGGTGCCGAACTCGACCAGGGTGGGGCCGGGCAGTGCGTCGACCTCTGCGCGCGAAGGCGCGACCGTTGAATAGCTCGAAATCATCCGGCGATTCTGCGCGAGCCGCGCGAAACCCGCTCGCGGCCGGCGCCCCCGTTCAGCTGATCAAACGGCCGTTCGAGCTGATCACCGCGACATCCACGAACTGGTTGCCTTCGCGGTTGCCGCGGCCGTAGTTGATCTTCACGCCGCCCAGGTCGTAGCCCTCGATGTGCTCCAGCGCGGCGATCACGCCGGCGCGCGTCGGCGACGGACCGGCGCGGCGCAGGCCCTCGGCCAGCACGCAGGCGTCCATGTAGCCCTCCAGGCTCGGCAGCGAGAACTCCTTGACGCCGTTGGCTAGCATGTCGGCCTGGTAGCGCCGCACGATCTCGAACTTGGTCGCGAAGGGCGAGGGCACGACGATCGCGAAGCCCAGGCCATGGGCCAGGTCGCCCATCGCGCCGAGCGCGCTGGCCGTGATCGACAGGCCGTAGGCGCTGCTCTTGCCGCCGGCCTTGCGCAGCGCGCGAACGAAGGCCGGCGCGGTGCCGGCCAGGCCGATGATGACGATCTGCGGCTCGGCCGCTGCGATCTTGGCGGCGGCTGCGTCGACCTCCATGCTGGTGGTGCTCGGCGTGCTGGCGATCACCGCCGGCTCGAGCTTGGCCTTGGCGAGCGCGGCCTTGAAACCCGCCAGCAGCGACTGGCCGAGCGGGTCTTCCGAATAGACGATGCCGATGCGCGACTGTCCCAGCACGGCGGCGGTGGCGATCAGCCGGTCGAGTTCCTGGTCGTAGTTGGCGCGCACCCAGAAGGTGTTGGGTGCTGCCTTCTTGCGCAGCGAGACGGTGCCGGTGTTCGGGCCGACCACCGCCATGCCGGGCACGGCATCGCTGATCTCGGCGGTCTGCCGCGTGCCCAGCGGGTGCACCATGGCCAGCACCGAGCTGTCGGCGGCGAAGGCCAGGGCGTTGGCTTTGGCGATGTCGGGCTTGAACTGGTCATCGGCCATCACCAGCTCGACCTTGGTGCCATTGATGCCGCCGGCGCGGTTCAGGCCGTTGAAGTAGGCCGACGATCCCACGAAGAGGGCGATGCCGTTGGCCTTCTCGACGCTGCTGTTGTCGAACGAAGCACCGATGCGGATGGTCCGGGCCTGGGCGAACGCGGGCAGTCCGAAGCCGGCTGCGGCAGCAAGGCCGGCGGCGCCGGCGATGCGGGTGATGACTTGGCGCCGATTGGGTTTCGACGGCAGGGAAAAGCTATTGGCCTCGGGCTCACGCATGGTCAACGTCCAATCAGGCCGCCGGGTTCGGCGCGCAGGTTTTAACAGGCGCTGACAATAGCAACAATTTGTAAAATTGTCACTAGGGCGATGCCGGGCGTGAGGTCCGTCAGCGCCCCCGGCCGAGCTTTCTGTAGACGGTGGCGCGGCTGATGCCCAGGGCCCGCGCGGCTTCCGCCACATTGCCGCGGGCGTCGTCGACGGCCTTGCGGATCAGGGCCGACTCGACGTCGCGCAGCCGTGGCGCGCTGGCGCCAGCGACCGCGCCCGTCCTGGGCTGCCGCGCCAGCCGCGGCCGGGCCTGGACCCGCAAGCCCGACCACAGCGGCACCTCGAGCACGGCGTCGCCGCGCCGGGCGGCATCGAACAGCATCTGCGGCGGCAGTGCGAAGAGGTCGTTGCAATGGAGCGACGGTCGCCCGCCGAGCGGCTGGTGCAGCATCTGGCGCGCCGCGGCATTGGCGCCGCTGATGCCGCCGTCGGCGTCGATGCACAGCAGGCCTTCGGTGTCGGTGCCGGCGACGCTGCCCGGCCAGCCGATCTGCAGCAGCAGCTCGCAGGGGTGGCCTTGCACCAGTGCGTTCTCGATGCTGCGGGCCGAGGACGCCGCGAGGTGGCGCAGCTCGGGCCGCTCGACCACCTGGACACCGGTCAGGTCGAGCATCCCGATGCATTCGCCCCGCGGGCCGAACAGCGGCGCGCCGGCGCAGCTGTAGATGCTGGTGTCGTCGAAGAAATGTTCGCCGCGATGCAGCCAGACCGAGGCGTGCTCGGCCAGCGCCGCACCGATCGCCGTGGTGCCGACGGCGCGCTCCGACAGGTCGACGCCGATGCGCGCGATGTCGCGCGCATGCCGAGCGGCCGGGGTGCTGCCGGAGGGCAGGGCGCCGACGTCGACCACGATGCCGTCGGCGTCGGTCAGGATGGCGAAATAGCGGGTGTCGGCGATCGCCCGCGACAGGCGGTCGAGCACCGGCCGCGCTGCTGTGACCAGCGCGCGGTTGCGCTCGGCCACCCGCTGCGCCTGCTCGGCCGAGACCGGATCGAAGCTCACGTGCTGCCGCGGGCGGTGGCCGGCGGCCAGGCAGCGCTGCCACGAGCGAACCAGCCACGGCTCGACCGGCGCCGCCAGTGGATCGGCCGGGCGCTCGCCGTCGATCCATGCGCGGCGCGCCTGGGCGATGGACAGGGTGCGCTCGGGCGGGGGAGAAGCGAAAGAGGGCGTCATCGTGTGGACATCGGGCCTCGGCGGCGCCTGTTCGGGACTCGCCGGAGGGCGAGCTGTTTCATTTTGAGAATTTCAAGGACAACGCGCAAGCGCCTAGGGTTTTGCCTAGGATCGTGCCTTTGCCGCCCGTCCAAGATCATGCGGCCGAAGTTCAGCCATCACCTACAACGGAGACAGCCACATGCAGGTTCCTTTCACGGTCAACGGCCGCGAGGTCACGGTCGACGCCCCCCCGAACACCTTCCTCGTGCAAGCGATTCGCGAGCATCTCCACCTGACCGGGACGCATGTCGGCTGCGACACCGCGCAATGCGGCGCCTGCACCGTCCACGTCAACGGCCGGGCGGTCAAGTCGTGCAACGTGCTGGTCGCGCAGGTGGCCGGCGCCCAGATCACCACCATCGAGGGCATCGCCCAGCCCGACGGCACCATGCACCCGATGCAGGCCGCCTTCAAGGAGTGCCACGGCCTGCAATGCGGCTTCTGCACGCCGGGCATGGTGATGAGCGCCATCGACCTGTGCACCCACCATCCGAAGTCCAGCGAGACCGAGATCCGCGAACTGCTCGACGGCAACCTCTGCCGCTGCACCGGCTACCAGAACATCGTCAAGGCGGTGCAGATGGGTGGCGAGGCGATGTCCGCCGCGCCCGCCAAGACCACGGCCACCGCTTGAGGAGCACGACATGGGCGCACCCGACTTCGCAGGCCTGCCGCACATCGGCGAGGCCCTCAAGCGCAAGGAAGACTATCGCTTCCTGACTGGCGCCGGCCAGTACACCGACGACATCGACCTGGCCAACCAGGCCCACTGCATCTTCGTGCGCTCGCCGCACGCGCATGCCACGATCAAGTCCGTCGACATTGCCGCGGCATCGAAGATGCCCGGCGTGGTCGGCATCTTCAGCGGCAAGGACATCGAGGGAAAGATGGGCGGGCTGCCCTGCGGCTGGCTCATCAACAACCCCGACGGCACGCCGATGAAGGAGCCGATGCACCCGATCCTCGCGATCAAGAAGGTGCGCTATGTCGGCGACCATGTCGCGATGGTGGTGGCCGAGACCGTCGAGCAGGCCAAGAACGCGGCCGAGGCGGTGGTGGTCGACTACGACGTGCACCCGGCGCTGGTCAGCGTGGCCGATGCCGCGAAGAAGCAGAGCGGCGTCACGATCCACGACGAGGCGCCCGACAACCAATGCTACAAGTGGGCGATCGGCGACAAGGCGGCGGTCGATGCCGCGTTTGCCAATGCGGCGCACGTCACCAAGCTCGACCTGGTCAACAACCGGCTGATCCCGAACCCGATGGAGCCGCGCGTGGCCATCGGCAGCTACAGCCGCGCCAACGAAGAGTACGTGCTCTACGTGTCGAACCAGAATCCGCACGTCGAACGGCTCCTGATGACCGCCTTCGTGCTCGGCCTGCCCGAGCACAAGGTGCGCGTGATCGCGCCCGACGTCGGCGGCGGATTCGGCTCCAAGATCTATCTCTATGCCGAGGACGTCTGCCTGACCTGGGCCTCGAAGCAGCTCAACCGCAGCATCAAGTGGACCGGCGAGCGCTCCGAGTGCTTCCTGTCCGACGCCCACGGCCGCGACCACGTGAGCCATGCCGAGATGGCGATGGACGCCCAGGGCAAGTTCCTGGCGCTGCGGGTGCACACCAACGCCAACCTGGGTGCCTACCTGTCGACCTTCGCGACCGCGGTGCCGACCATCCTCTACGCCACGCTGCTGGCCGGCCAATACACGACGCCGCAGATCTACGTCGAGGTCGATGCCTGGTTCACCAACACCGCGCCGGTCGATGCCTACCGCGGCGCCGGCCGACCCGAGGCCACCTACCTGCTCGAACGGCTGGTGTCGCGCTGCGCCTGGGAAATGAACCTGGGCCAGGACGAGATCCGCAAGCGCAACTTCATCACCACCTTCCCCTACCAGACGCCGGTGGCGCTGCAGTACGACACGGGCGACTTCCACGCCTGCATGGACAAGTCGAGGCAGTTGGCCGACGTCGCCGGGTTTGCTGCGCGCAAGTCGGCCAGCGAGGCGAAGGGCAAGCTGCGCGGCATGGGCTACTCGAGCTACATCGAGGCCTGCGGCATCGCGCCGTCGAACATCGCGGGTGCGCTCGGCGCGCGCGCGGGCCTGTTCGAATGCGGCGAGATCCGGGTCCATCCGACCGGCAGCGTGACCGTGTTCACGGGCTCCCACAGCCATGGCCAGGGCCACGAGACGACCTTTGCACAGGTGGTGGCGGCGCGACTGGGCATCGCGGTCGAGGCGGTCGACGTGGTGCACGGCGATACAGGCCGCGTGCCCTTCGGCATGGGCACCTACGGCTCGCGCTCGATCTCGGTGGGCGGCGCGGCAATCATGAAGGCGCTCGACAAGATCGAGGCCAAGGCCAAGAAGATCGCGGCCCACCTCATGGAAGCCAGCGACGCCGACATCGAGTTCGCCAACGGCGAGTTCACGGTCAAGGGCACCGACAAGAAGATCCCGTTCGGCCAGGTGGCGCTGACGGCCTACGTGCCGCACAACTACCCGCTCGACAAGCTCGAGCCCGGCCTCAACGAAACCGCCTTCTACGACCCGACCAACTTCACCTTCCCGGGCGGCACCTACATCTGCGAGGTCGAGATCGACAAGCAGACCGGCGAGGTCAAGGTCGACCGCTTCACGGCGGTCGACGACTTCGGCACCATCATCAATCCGATGATCGTCGAGGGCCAGGTGCATGGCGGCCTGGTGCAGGGCATCGGCCAGGCGCTGATGGAAAACTGCGTCTACGACAGCGAAGGCCAGCTGCTCACCGGCAGCTTCATGGACTACGCGATGCCGCGCGCCGAAGATTTCCCGATGTTCAAGCTCGACACCGTCTGCACGCCCTGCACCCACAACCCGCTGGGCACCAAGGGCTGCGGCGAGGCCGGCGCCATCGGCTCGCCGCCGGCCGTGATCAACGCGGTGCTCGATGCGCTGGCGCCGCTGGGCGTCAAGGACTTCGACATGCCGGCGTCGCCGCACCGCGTCTGGGAGGCCATGCAGAAGGGCAGCGCGAGCACGACCCCGCAACCCTCGCTCGCGGCCAGCACCCAAGGCCGTCCGGCTCCCTGAACACCGAAGGAAAAAACACCATGTACGCCTTCACCCTCGAACGTCCCACCACCCTGGCCGACGCGGTCAAGCTGGCCGCTGCCGGCGCCAAGCCGCTGGCCGGCGGCCAGACCCTGCTGGCTTCCATGAAGCTGCGCCTCTCGGCCCCGGAGCAACTGGCCGACCTGAGCGGCGTCAAGGAGCTCACCGGGATCACTCGCGATGGCAACAGCTTCGTCATCGGCGCCATGTCCCGGCACCTGGATGTTGCCAACCACGCCGACATCCAGGCCGCCTTTCCGGCGCTCGCCTACCTGGCGGCGCACATCGGCGACCGCCAGGTGCGTGCCATGGGCACCCTCGGTGGCTCGGTCGCCAACAACGATCCGGCCGCCTGCTATCCCAGCGCGGTGCTGGCGACCGGCGCGACGGTCGTGACGAACAAGCGCGAGATCGCGGCCGACGACTTCTTCCAGGGACTGTTCACCACCGCACTTGAAGACGGCGAACTGATCAAGGCCATCCGGTTCCCGATCCCGAAGCGGGCGGCCTACGAGAAGCTGCGCCAGAAGGCCTCGAACTTCCCGCTGGTCGGCATCTTCGTCGCCCAGTCCGACAGCGGCGTGCGGGTGGCGGTCACGGGCGCTGGCAACGGCGTGTTCCGGCACAAGGGCCTCGAGGACGCGCTCGCCAAGGCGTTCACGCCCGAGTCCGCGGCCGGCGTCAAGATCGACGCCTCCGACCTCAACAGCGACTTGCATGCCTCGGCCGACTACCGGGCCAACCTGATCAGCGTGCTGACCCAGCGCGCGGTCGCCAAGGCCCTCGGCTGAATGTGGCCCCCACGCTCGGCACTGCGTGTCCTCGCTGCCCCCCGAGGGGGCCGCAGGCCGCCTTGGGGCGGCCCGGCGCCGGCCTGGCCGCCGGTATCCTCCCGTCATGACTGACACCACGCCTGCCGCGACCTCGCCTTTCTCCTCCATCGATGCGGTCGTGCAGGCGCTGCAAGGCGTCGGCTACTTCGCCGATCGACGGCTGGCGACGGCGGTGTTCCTGGCTCTCAAGCTGCAGCGTCCGCTGCTGCTCGAGGGCGAGCCCGGGGTCGGCAAGACCGAGCTCGCCAAGGCCCTGTCGGCCGCCCTCGGGCGCGAACTGCTGCGCCTGCAGTGCTACGACGGGCTCGAGCAGCGCGAGGCGCTCTACGAATGGAACTACGCGGCCCAACTGCTCCACATGCGGGCCGCCGAGGCGCAGGGCGCATCGAGCGACATCGAGTCCGAGGTCTACCAGCCGCGCTACCTGATCCGTCGGCCGCTGCTGCAGGCGCTGCAGGCCGCGCCGCCCGGCGCGGTGCTCCTCATCGACGAGGTCGACCGCGCCGACGAGCCCTTCGAGGCCTTCCTGCTCGAATACCTGGGCGAGTATCAGGTCAGCATCCCCGAACTCGGCACGGTGCGGGCGCTGGTGCCGCCGGTCACGCTGCTCACCAGCAACCGCACGCGCGAACTCAACGACGCGGTCAAGCGGCGCTGCCTCTATCACTGGCTCGACTACCCGGAGCGCGAACGCGAGCTGGCGATCGTGCGGGCCCAGGTGCCGGAGGCCGGCCGGGTGCTGTCGGAGCAGGTCGCGGCCTTCGTCGGCCGGCTGCGCACGGCCCCGTTCGCCAGCGCCTTCCAGCGGGCGCCGGGCATCGCCGAGAGCGTCGAATGGGCCAAGGCCCTGATCGCGCTCGACACGGTCGAACTCGACCCCGAGGTGGTGGCCGACACCGCCGGCATCCTGTTCAAGCAGCGCGACGATGTCGCCGCGCTGACGCGCGAGCTGGCCTCCGACCTGCTCAAGCCCGAGGAGGAGGCCCCGTCTTGACAGAGCGAGTGCAGCAGCTCGGCGATGCCCGCCACGGCAAGCTCGCAGGCAACCTGGCGGGCTTCGGCCGTGCGCTGCGGCGCGCCGGCGTGCGCACCGACGCCATGCGCATCGGGCTGGCGGCCGAGGCCGCGATGCTGGTCGGCGTCGACAGCCGCGGCGACCTGGCGTCCGCGATGGAGGCCGTGATGATCAGCCGCGAGGAAGACCGGGGGGTGTTCCGCGAGCTCTTCGACGCCTGGTTCCGCGATCCCGAGCTGGCCAACAAGCTGCTGGCCCAGATGCTGCCGAGCGCCGAAGGCAAGGCCGAGCCGTCGAAGCGCCGGCCGCGGGTGCGCGAGGCGCTGGCGGCCCCGCGCGATGCGGTCAAGCCAGCGCAGACCGAGCGCGAGATCGACTTCGATGCCGCGATGACCGCCAGCGACCGGCAGCGGGTCCACCATGCCGATTTCAACGCGCTCGGTGCCGCCGAATACCGGCTGGTCGAGCGGCTGGCGCGCGACATCGCGCTGCCGGTGCCGACCCTGCCCTCGCGCCGGCTGCGGGTGGCCGGCGACGGCGGCGTGCATTCGCGCATGCACTGGCCCGGCGTGCTGCACGAGGCGGCGCGCACCGGCGGCGAAATGCTGCGGCTGCCGAAGCTCTCGCGCCGCCGCCAGCCGCTGCCGCTGCTGGTGCTGATCGACGTCTCGGGATCGATGGAACGCTACGCCCGCCTGCTGCTGGCCTTCCTGCATGCGTCGACCCGGCGCGCGGGCCGGCGCGACGTGTTCGCCTTCGGCACCCACTTGACCGACCTGACACCGGCCTTCCGGATCGCCGACACCGATGCGATGCTGGCCGCGGCCGGCGCCGCCATCGACGATTTCGCCGGCGGCACCCGCCTGGGCGATTCGCTGGCCCAGCTGCGCCACAGGCACGCGCGTCGCCTCACCGGACGCCGCACGCTGGTGCTGGTGATCAGCGACGGCCTCGACACCGGCGAGCCCGAGGCGCTGGAGCACGAACTGCTGTGGCTCAAGCGGCATTCGCGGCGCGTGCTGTGGCTCAACCCGTTGCTGCGCTACGAGGGCTACGCTCCCCTTGCGCGCGGTGCGGCCATGTTGCACCGCCATGCAGACGCGATGCTCGCGGTCCACAATCTGAGCGCCCTCGAACAGCTGGCTTCGAGCCTCGCGGCGCTGATGCGCGCAGGTCGATAGCGGCCCGTTCACCCACCAAGACAACAAGGAATCCACCATGGAAATGCTCGGCAACCGCCGTCTCGGCGTCACGCAGCAACAGGCCTGGGATGCGCTCAACGATCCCGAGACCTTGAAGAAGTGCATCCCGGGCTGCGACCGGTTCGAGCTCACCGGCGAGAACGAGTACTCGGTCGGGCTGGCGCTGAAGATCGGGCCGGTGTCGGCCAAGTTCAGCGGCAAGGTCACGCTGGCCGACATCCTGGCGCCCGACAGCTACAAGCTGTCTTTCGAGGGCCAGGGCGGTGTCGCCGGATTCGCCAAGGGTGCGTCGAGCGTGTCGCTCAAGCCGGTGGCCGACGGCGCCGAGGGCTGCGAGCTCGACTACACCGTGCAGGCCCAGGTCGGCGGCAAGATCGCGCAGATGGGCCAGCGGCTGATCGACGGCGCCGCCAAGTCCACGGCCGACGATTTCTTCAAGCGCTTCGATGCCGAGATGCAGAGCCGCTACGGCCCGCCGCCCGAGGCGGCGGCCGAAGCGCCGGCCGAGAAGGTCGGTGCCGTGGCCGGCTTCATGCAGAAGCTAGGCATTGGCAAGAAGGCCGACACCGACAACAAGGACCCCGACTGAGCCATGGAAAACCTGGACGTCATGGTGCTGCGCACCCTGCGCGACTGGCGGCTGGCGGGCCGCCGTGCGCTGCTGTCGACCGTGGTCCGCACCTGGGGTTCGTCGCCGCGCCCGGTCGGCTCGATCATGGCGCTGGCCGAGGACGGCGCGGTGGTCGGCTCGGTCTCGGGCGGTTGCATCGAGGACGACCTGATCGCCCGCTACAGCCGCGCCCACGGCGACGGCGTCATGCCCACGGGCGCGCCGGCGCTGGTCAAGTACGGCATCACGGCCGACGAGGCGCATCGCTTCGGGCTGCCCTGCGGCGGCACGCTGGAGCTGCTGCTCGAATACGACCCCGACGCCGAATCCCTGAAGACGCTGGTGGCGGCGCTCGAGCAGGGGCAGCTGATGCAGCGCACGGTGCAGCTGGCGGATGGCGCGGTGGCGCTGGCCGAGGCGACCTCACCGGCCGAGCTGCTGGTCGACGACACCGAACTGGTGAACACCTTCGGCCCCGAATACCGCATGCTGCTGATCGGTGCCGGCCAGCTGGCCGAATACCTGGCGACGATGGCCAAGTTCAGCGGCTTCGCGGTCACGCTGTGCGACCCGCGCACCGAATACCACACGGCCTGGACCTTGCCCGGCGTCGCCATCACCACCGAGATGCCCGACGATGCCGTGACCGCGTTCAAGCCCGATCGCCGGACCTGCGTGGTGGCGCTCACGCACGACCCCAAGCTCGACGACCTGGCGCTGCTGGAGGCGCTGCAGAGCGAGGCCTTCTATGTCGGCGCGATCGGATCGCGGCGCAATGCCGAGGCCCGGCGCGAACGGATGATCGAGCACTTCGAGCAGACCGAGCAATCGCTGGCGCGCCTGCGCGGCCCGATCGGCATCTACATCGGCAGCAAGACGCCGCCCGAGATCGCGGTCAGCGTGATGGCGGAGATCCTGGCGGTGAAGAACGCGGTGGCCTTGCCGCGCGAAGCGGCGGTGGCGGTGGCCAAGGCGGCCGTGGGCTGAATCCGTCAGCGCTTTCGCGGGCCCAGCAGCTCCGCCAGGAAGCTCGTGTTGCGGCCCATCGCCCGCTGCATCTGGCGCGACTCGCGGGCTTCGGTGCGGGCCATCGAGAAGGCGAAGAAGCCGGCCACGAGCACGAAGCAGAGGCCGGCCGCAATCAGGACGCCGGTCAGCGAGGCCGCCCACCAGGCGATCGCGAGCAGGGCGACATTGAGGATCAGGATGAGGGCGCGCATGGCGTCAGGCTAACAGAGCCGATCAGTCTGCAGCGTGAACTAATGCACGGGCATCGCCTTAAGATGGAAAGCAGCATGCCAGCCCACCCATCCCCAGTCACTGCCGCCGCACCGCGCGCCTGCTGGATCGAAGCGCCGGGCCGCGCCGCGATCCGGATCGAGCCGATGGCCGCGCCCGGCGCCGGCGAGGTCGAGGTCCGGACGCTGCACAGTGCGGTCAGCCGCGGCACCGAGTCGCTGGTGTTCCGCGGCGAGGTGCCGACCAGCGAATTCGAGCGCATGCGCGCACCGTTTCAAGCGGGCGCGTTCCCCGCACCGGTCAAGTACGGCTACGCCAGCGTCGGCATCGTCGAGCAGGGCCCCGAAGGTTGGCGGGGCCGTCCTGTCTTCTGCCTGCATCCGCACCAGACCCGCTACGTGGTGCCGGTCGATGCGGTGCACCCGCTGCCCGAAGGCCTGCCGCCCGGGCGCGCGGTGCTGGCCGCCAACATGGAGACCGCGGTCAATGCGCTCTGGGATGCGGCGCCGCGTGTCGGCGATCGCATCACGGTGGTGGGCGGCGGGGTCGTCGGCCTGCTGGTCGCCTGGCTGGCTGCAAGGCTGCCGGGCTGCGAGGTCGAACTGGTCGACGTGCGGTCCTCGCGGCGCGCAGTGGCGGAGCGGCTCGGCGTCGCCTTCTCGCTGCCGGAGCACGCGCGGCCCGAGGCCGACCTGGTGCTGCATGCCAGCGGCCAGCCCCAGGGCCTGGCCACGGCGCTGGCACTGGCAGCCTTCGAGGCCACCGTGATCGAGCTCAGCTGGTACGGGGAGCGGCCGGTGTCGCTGGCGCTCGGCGAGGCCTTTCATTCGCGCCGGCTGGTGCTCAAGAGCTCCCAGGTCGGCCACGTGGCGCCGGCCCAGCGCAGCCGCTGGCCGCACCGGCGGCGGCTGGCGCTGGCCTTGTCGCTGCTGCGCGACCCGGTGCTCGACCTGCTGGTGACCGACACCGCGCCCTTCGACCAACTGCCCGAGGTGCTGGCGCGCCTTGCCGCCGGTGCGCCGGACACGCTGTGCCAGCGCATCGACTACGCCTGAGACCCAACCTGCCAGGAGCCCCCGCATGTACAGCGTCAACGTCCGCGACCACTTCATGGTCGCCCACAGCTTTCGCGGCGAGGCCTTCGGCCCGGCCCAGCGCCTGCACGGCGCGACCTACGTGGTCGATCTCGAGTTTCGCCGCGCCGAACTCGATGCCGACGGCATGGTGGTCGACATCGCGCGGGCGACCGAGGTGCTGCGCAGCGTGCTGGGCGAGTTCAACCTGCGCAACCTCGACGACGACCCGGCCTTCGAGGGACGCAACACGACCACCGAGTTCATGGCCCGCGTGATCTTCGATCGGGTCGCCGCGCGGATCCCGGTCGGCGACCTCGGGCCGCACGCCAGCGGGCTGTCGGGCCTGAGGGTGCGGCTCAACGAATCGCACGTGGCTTGGGCCGCCTACGAGGGCGCATTGCCGGCCGAGGCGGGTTGAATCCATTGAACGCGCGCTGCAGCTTCCTCGTGCCGGGCGATCTCGGCACCCGCACCGGCGGCTATGGCTACGACCGCCGGATCATCGACGGCCTGCGCGCGGCCGGCTGGCAGGTCGACGTGCAGTCACTGGGACCCGGCTTTCCCGATCCCGATGCATCGGCCCTGGCGTTGGCTCGCCGCCTGATCGAGGCCCTTCCCGATGGCACGCTGGTGGTGGTCGACGGGCTGGGCTTCGGCGTGCTGCCCGACCTCGCTGCCGCTCATGCGCAGAGGCTGCGCTGGGTCGCGCTGGTGCACCATCCGCTGTCGCTCGAGACCGGGCTGGCGCCCGATCGGCAGCGGGTGCTGTTCGAGAGCGAGCGGCGCGCGCTGGCGTCCGCACGCGGCGTCGTCGTCACCGGCCCGGCCACGGCGCGGGCGCTGGCGGCCTTCGACGTCGAGGACGCCCGCATCACGGTGGTCGAGCCGGGCACCGATCCCGCGCCGCTGGCAAAGGGGTCGGGCGTGGCCGCACTGGCGCTGTTGTGCGTTGCCAGCGTGACGCCGCGCAAGGGCCATGCCTTGCTGGTCGATGCGCTGGCCGGCCTGCGCGATCGGCCGTGGACGCTGGATTGCGCCGGCAGCCTCGCGATGGACCCGGCCTGCGCGGCGGCCCTGGCGGCCGCGATCGAAGCCCGGGGCCTGCAAGATCGCGTGCGGCTCCACGGTGAATGCGACGAGGCCGGCCTGCGCGCGCTCTACCAGGCTGCCGATGTCTTCGTGCTGCCGTCCTTCCACGAAGGCTACGGCATGGCGCTGGCCGAGGCCCTGGCGCACGGCCTGCCGGTGATCAGCACGCTGGCCGGCGCCATTCCAGACACCGTGCCGAGCACGGCGGGCCTGCTGGTTCCGCCGGGCGAGGTCGACGCGTTGCGGGCTGCGTTGCGGCGCCTGCTGGACGAAGACGGCCTGCGGGCCCGGCTGGCCGAGGGCGCCCGTGAAGCCCGGCGCGGCTTGCCGACCTGGGCGTCGCGTGCAGCGCGCTTTGCCGTCGCCCTCGACGCCGCCGCGCGCGCACCGTTGCCATGACCGGATTCAGCGCCGACTGGCTCGCGCTGCGCGAGCCCTTCGATCGGGCCGCACGCGAGGCATCGGCCGCTGCCTTCGACCTGGTCGGCCTGGCCCGCCGATTGCGCGGTGATGGCGCCACGCTCGGCGTGCTCGATCTGGCCTGCGGCACCGGGGCCAACCTGCGCGAACTGGCGCCCCGCCTGGGCGGCGCGCAGCACTGGCGGCTGGTCGATCACGATCCGCGGCTGCTGGCGGCATTGCCCGGCGCGCTCGCGGCCTGGGCGGCGGCGCAGGGCTTCGCGGTGCGCACGCAAGGGGATCGGCTGCGCATCGAAGGACCGGACTGGCAGGCCGATGTGGAAGTCGTGCACCTCGATCTCGCCCGCGAGCTGGCCGCGCTGCCGCTGGCCGGGGTCGGGTTGATCACGGCGTCGGCGCTGCTCGACCTGGTGTCGGCCGCCTGGCTCGACCAACTGCTGGCCCGCGCCTGCGCGGCGAAGGCGGCGCTGCTGTTCGCGTTGACGGTCGACGGGCGCGTCGACTGGACCCCGAAGCGGGCGGCCGATGAGGCGGTTCTGCGTCTGTTCGAGGCGCACCAGCGGGGCGACAAGGGCTTCGGCCCGGCGCTGGGCGGCAGGGCGGTGGAGGCGGTGGCCGATCGGCTGCGCGCGCTGGGCTGCGAGCTTCAGCGCATCGCCAGCGACTGGCACATCGACGCTCGCGACGGCGCCCAGGCACAGGCGATGCTGGCCGCGCTGATCGAAGGCAGCGCGGCCGCCGCGCGCGAGCAGGACGCCGGCGCCGCCGCATCGGTGGCCGCATGGTCGGCCGAACGGATGCAACTGCTCGTGCGCACCCGGCTTCGCATCGGCCACGCGGACTTGCTTGCCGTCTGGCCCTAATCCGCAGGCCGCGCGGCGCGCAGATCAAGGTCCCAGAGCACGTCGGCGCCCATGCGGAACAGGCGCCCCGGCGGTCGCAGGCAATCGCGCATCGCGGCGCTGCGCGGCAATTGCAATCCTGGCCGGCCGGCCCCGATGATCACCGGCGCGATGCTGAGATGCAGCCGGTCGAGGCAACCCTGCGCGATGAAGCGCGACACGGTGACGCCGCCGCCTTCGACGAACAGCACGCCCAGGCCGCGCTGCTGCAAGGCAGCTTGCAATGCGTGCAGGTCGGCGCTGCCATCGGGACGCAGCAGGCCAGGCACGCCGAGCACCTGGTCGGCACCCACGCGGCGCGCCGCTTCGGACGTGCGTGCGGCGTCGCAGGCCAGCAGGGTGGCTGACTGGCGGTCGCAGAAGACGCGCAGCGTCGCCGGCAGTCGCAGCGCCGGGTCGAGCAGCACCCGTACCGGGTGCGGGCCCGGCACCCGCCGCGTCGTCAGTTGCGGGTTGTCGATGGCCGCGGTGCCGGCGCCGACGATGACCGCGTCGCACAGCGCGCGCAGGCGGTGCAGGTGCACCAGCATCTCCGGCCCGTTGACGTAGTTGGAGTCACCGCCATGCGTGGCCACGCAGCCATCCAGGCTCTGGCCGAGCTGGCCGATCGCCCAGGGCGTGCCCGCGCGCGGCTGGTCGAGCAGGGGCTTGAGCAGATCGAACAGCTCGAGCGCCTGGTCGTCCCACAGCCCCTGCAACGCGAAGCCCCCCGCCGCGTTCCAGGCGATCGGCGCGCCGGCGTCCGCCGCCGGCGGCGGCTGGCGACTGCGCCGGCGCGACGCGATCTCCAGGCACAGCGGCCACAGCACATCGATGCCGGGGAGGGTGGGAGAGGCGTGCATCATGGCTTGTCAGCAAGGCGTGGGGGCGTGGAATGGGGGGTGTCCGGCGTCTGGCGAGCTGCCTGGGCCTCGCCATGAAGCGCCAGCGCGAGCGCGCCTGCGACCCACAGCGCCGCCAGGCCCGCGACGATCACCGCATCGATCGCAGGGCGTCGGCCGCGCCGCAGCCACTGCACTGTCGGCCCCGACGTCAGGGCACAAGCGAGCAGCAACAGTACCTCGGGCTGCACTGGCGTCAGCAGGGCGAGGCCCTGCGCCAGCGTCAGCCAGGCGATGACGCAGACCACCGCACCACTGGCGCCGAAGCCGATGCGGACCTTGGGCCAAAGCCACAAGGCGCAGCCGGCAATGGCGGCGGCGATCGCCAGGCCGAGCTCGAACAGCAGCGGCGATCCGGAAATGAAAGCCACCGCCGACAGTCCGAGGCCGGCGATCAGCAGGCTGGCCGGCGCGTCGGCCTGCTCGAGCGGCGCGCCCAGCACCGCCGCGATCACCGCGGCGCCGACCGCCCAGGTGGCGACCTGCAGCACCGCGGGCTGGTCGCTGAGCCCTATCAGCACCAGCGCCCACAGCACGCAGCAGGCGAGCCAGGTCGTGCGCTTCATCGCACGCATGCCTTCCAGGCCGATGCCGAGCAAGGCGGCCGAGGCGTAGATCCAGGGCAGCTCCTCGGTCAGCTCGCCCGGCCACATCTGCCAGCCGAGCACCCAGGCCGAGGCGACCAGGATCGCCGGCGCCACGCCCGCCGAGGCCCAGCGCCGGCCATGCACCCCGCCGAGGACGGCGCGCAGCAGGCCGGTGGCCCCGAACGACAGCACCAGCGGCAGCGCCAGGCTCTCGAACAGCGGGTTGTGGAAGTCCATGCCCGTTTAGTTTATGCAGGCCGGCCGGGGCCGCCGTCAATGCGACAGGTCGGCGGCGCCATCAGGCAGACTCCACCGGTGGCGGACGCGTCGAGGTCCAGGGCGAGACGCCCTGCGCCACGGCCGCGTCGTGCTGGGCGGCCAGCGCGCGCCGGAAACCGTCGCGTTGCTGAAGCCGCTCCCAGTACGTGGCCACCGCGGCCGGAAAGCGCGGCACCAGGTCGAGTTCGTTGGCCAGCAGCAGCGCGTAGCCGACCGAGATGTCGGCCACCGTGAAGCGGTCGGCGGCCAGGAAGGCATGCTGCTGCAGCACCGCGTCGATGCCGCGCAGGCGGGCGATGAACCACTTGGCATAGTCGTCCGCCGCCTGCGGCAGCTTGCGCTCCTCGGGCTCGAAGCGGCCGTAGCGCAGCACGATGGTCTGCGGGAAGGTCAGCGTGGCCTCGCCGTGATGCAGCCAGTTGAGCCAGGCGCCGAAGCCGGGCTCGTCGGGCCGCACCGCGAGGCCGTGCCGGTTGCCGGGGTCGCAGCGCTGCACCAGGTACTGGCACATGGCCGACGACTCGGTCATGCGCGTGTCGCCGTCGAGCAGCAGCGGCACGGTGCCGAGCGGATTGAGCGCGAGGTAGCTGCGCTGGAGCGCGCGCGGGGGAAAGGGCAGCATGCGCAACTGGTAGGGCGCGCCCAGTTCCTCGAGCGCCCAGAGCGGGCGGAACGAACGTGCGCTGACACAGTGATAGAGCTCGATCATGCGGGTCCTTGTCTCCTGGCGGCGAACTCGCCGCCGTTCGGCGTCCGCCATCCTAAGCCCAAGGCCGCCCCGGGGCGCAGTAGCATTCGGTGCGCTGCAGCGACCCCGGGGACCCGGGCCGATCGGCCGCCACACGACCAGAGAGCATTCATGAGCACCAACATCGTCATCGTCGGAGGCGGCCATGCCGCCGCCCAGCTGTGCGCCGGCCTGGCCGAGGCCGGGCAGGGCGGGCGCGTCCACCTGGTCTGCGAGGAAGCGACCATTCCCTATCACCGGCCGCCGCTGTCCAAGACCTTCCTGAAGAGCCCGGACGAGCAGCCGCAGCAGCATCGGGCCGAAGCCTGGTATGCCGAATCGGGCATCACGATGCACCTGGGCGATGCGGCACTGGCGATCGACCGCGCCGCCCGCACGGTCACGCTGCAATCGGGGGCCGTGCTCGGCTGGGAGCGCCTGGTGCTCGCGACCGGCACCCGTGCCCGCCGCCTGTCGGCGCTGGCGGGACTGTCCAACGTGGCCCTGCTGCGCGCCGCCGACGAAGCGGCGCAGCTGCGCAGCCTGCTGGCCGCGGCGCAGCACGTGACCGTGCTCGGCGGCGGCTTCATCGGCCTCGAGGTGGCCGCCACCGCGCTGGCGCTCGGCAAGCAGGTGCTGGTGCTCGAAAGCGCGCCGCGGCTGTTGAGCCGCGCCGTGTCCCCCGAGCTGTCGGCGCACGTGCTGGCGACCCACCGCGCCGCCGGCATGGACCTGCGCGTGGGCGTGCAGAGCGGCGCGATGCAGATCGACGGGCCGCGGCTGATGGCGATCGAGGTCGACGGCGCGCCGCAGCCGATCGACCTGCTGCTGCTCGGCATCGGTGCGGTGCCCGAGACCGCGCTGGCCGAGGCCGCCGGCCTGGAGTGCGCCGACGGCATCGTGGTCGACGCCTACATGCAGACCAGCGACGAGCGCGTGCTGGCGGTGGGCGATTGCACGCGCTTCCCGGACCGGCGCGCCGGCCAGGCGCTGCGCCTGGAGTCGGTGCAGAACGCCAACGACCAGGCCCGCACCGCCGTGGCGACCCTGACCGGTGCGCCGCGGCCGCACGACGCGGTGCCGTGGTTCTGGTCGGATCAGGGCAGCCTGCGGCTGCAGATGGCCGGCCTGGTGCCGGCGCCCGGCGCGCCCGGCCACGTCACGGTGCGGCGCCCCGGGGCCAGCGCGGCTGCGTTCTCGCTGCTGCACTACGTGGACGGCCAGCTGCGCTGCGTCGAATCGGTCAACGCGCCGGTCGACCACATGATGAGCCGCAAGCTGCTGGAAGCGGGGCGCAGCCCCGAGCCGGCGGTCGCGGCCGATCCGGCCGTGCCGCTCAAGACGCACCTGGCCTGAGGGTCAACAGGCCCCGGCGGCCGGCAGGTTCAGGCCGTGCCCGCCGGGTGCGGCGCCATGTTCTTGCGAATCTCGGCGTCCATCATGCGGGTGCCGGCCGCCAGCGCGGCCTCGTAGGTGTCGGCGCCGTATTCGGCGGCGCGCACCACCTTGTGGGGGACGCCACCGGCGTCGCATTCGAGCAGCGTCCAGAGAAAAGACCCGGGCGCCGGCTCGTCGATAACGAGTTTGATCGGATTTTTCATGCCTTGATGGTGGGCTTTTCGCTTGGGCTTTTCTGTAGGAGAAGGCCTACGTTACGTGCGAATCGTCGCTCTCAATCGACCAGGAAGCCGCCGCTGAGATTGGCGACGGTGCCGGTGATGGCGCCGGCATGCTTCGAGGCCAGAAAGACCGCCGTGTTCGCGACCTGATCGAGGGTCGGCAGGCGCTTCAGCAAGGTGCCGGCGGCGGCGCCCGCGAGCATCTGCTCGATCGTCAGCCCGGCGCGCTCGGCCATCGGGGCGAACACCTCGCGGGTGTGGGAGCCCATGGCGGCGGCCTCGGGGATCGCATGCGGCCTGATGCAGACCACGCGGACGCCCCGGGCGCCGAGTTCGCCCGCGAGATGGCGCGACAACGCCTCGACCGCGGCGCTCGCGACGCAGTTGCCCAGGTAGCCCGGTCCCGGAAGCCGCGCGCCGGGCGTCGACAGCGTGAGGATGACGCCCGATCGCCTGGCGGCCATGTGGCGCGCCGCCGCCTTGGCGGTGATGAAATTGGCCCGCGCGTAAGTCGTGATCGGCAGTTCGTAGTCGGCGAGCGAAAGATCGGCCAGCGGCGTGCCTTGCACGTGCGCGATGCCGATCGCGTTCAGCGCGACGTCGATCCGTCCCGTCCGTGCCGCCACGGCATCGGCGTGGCGTTCGACCGCATCGGTGTCGAGGGCATCGAGCCGGGCGGTCTCGACCTGCCCGCCGGCCGCGCGGATGTCGTTCGCGACGGCGTCGAGGCGGGACTGGGTCCGGCCGGTGAGGAACACCCGTGCGCCTTCGCGCGCGAAGGCGCGGGCCACGGCGCCGCCGATCGCACCGCCCCCACCGTGGACCACCGCGCTCTGGTTCTGGAGCAGCATCCGCATCTCCTGCATTGTGTACGGTATCCACAAACCATAGCAGGGATTCTGGACGGCGTCCACATAGGATGCCTCGGCGTTGAGATGGGTATCGACTCAACGTGGGGCTTGTCAAAAATCATGTAATGTTAGTTAAAATGTATTACATGAACACCGAGCGAGACAACTTCCACGACTGGGCCCGGGACAAGCCTGATTCGACGTCGTTTTCGGGCCTCCACCGTTCCGAACTGCACGATCTGAACAGCCATCCCCGCGTCCGATGGGGACGGCTGTTCTTGCTGGTCGTGCTGGCGGTGGCAATGGGCGCCGGTTTCAAATACCTGGCGGCGGCGGCCTAGTTTTCCACGCCCGGCCGGCCTGCCCGTTTTGCAGGCAATGCGGTGGGAACCCGCATGGGGACTGGGCCCGCGCGCTCGCTTCCACGCCCTTCGCACAGCGTTATCCACAGAAGCCCGGTACAAGTCCGGCGACCGCGGCCGTCTTATTTGACCTGCTGCTTGACCAGCTTTCGCGCCAGCGTCCGCCGATGCATGCCGAGCCGCCGCGCGGTCTCGGAAATATTGAAGCCGGTTTCGGCCAGTGTCTCGTGGATCCGTTCCCATTCGAGCGTCTTGATCGAGGTCGAGCGGTTGGTCAGCTCGATGTCGGTGTCGCCCTCGGCGCGTCCGAAGGCGGCCTCGATGTCGTCGGTGTTGGAGGGCTTGGCCAGGTAGTGGCAGGCGCCCAGCTTGATCGCCTCGACCGCGGTCGCGATGCTCGCGAAGCCGGTCAGGACCACGATCAGCATCGCCGGGTCGTGCCGGTTCAGGAGTTGGACGCAGGCCAGCCCCGAGGCCTCGCCGCTGAGCTTGAGGTCGACCACCGCGTAGCGCGGCGAATGGGTCGGGAGCAGGGAAGCGACCTCGTCGACGTTGGCCGCCAGCAGCACCGTGTAGCCGCGCCGCTCGAACGAGCGCCCGAGTGTGCGGGCGAAGGCCGCGTCGTCCTCGACGATCAGCAGCAGGCGTTCAGCTTCCATTTCCTTCGTCTTCCTCCTCTTCGAGAATGATCGATGCCAGCGGCAGGGTCAGCGTCACTTCGGCGCCGCCTTCGGGGCGGTTGCGGGCGCTCACCTTGCCGCCCAGCGTGCGCGCCACGTTGACCACCAGGAACAGCCCGAGCCCGCCTTCCGGCCGGCCCTTGGTCGACAGGTAGGGCTTGCCGAAATCGGCCAGCATCCCTGGCGCGAAGCCGGGCCCGGCATCGGTGACCGTGAGCCGCAGGGTGTCGCCGTCGTGGGTCGCTTCGAGGCGCACCCAGTCGGGCGACGCCTGCAGCGCATTGTCGAGCACGTTGCAAAGGGTCTGCTTCAGGGCCGAGTCGGAGACCATCGGCAGGTCGTGGCCGAAGCGGTTCTCGTACTCGAAGGCCAGCACCGGCCGGGTCGAGCGCCACTCCTCGGCCGTGTCGTCGAGGAAAGTGCTGACCGTGGTTTCGAGCGACGACTCGCCGCGCGCCTCGCCGGCCGACAGCAGGATGCCGCTCAGGGTCGCCTTGCAGCGCTGCACCTGGGCCTGCATCTCGTCGATCTCTGCGAGCAGTTCGGGGTCGGAGGTGAAATGCGGCAGGTGCCGCCAGTCGCCGAGGATCACCGACAGCGTGGCCAGCGGCGTGCCCAGGTCGTGCGCGGCGCCGGAGGCCAGCAGGCCCATGCGCACGATGTGCTCTTCCTCGGCGGCGCGTTCGCGCAGCGCGGCCAGCCGGGCGTCGCGGGCCCGCAGGTTGCGGCTGATGCGGCTGATGAACACCACCAGCAGCGCCGCGTTGAGGCCGAAGCAGATCAGCATGCCCAGGATGTACGGGCTCAGCAGGCCGCGCCCGTGCTCGATCGGCAGCTGCAGCGGACCGCTGAAGATCGCCAGCCCGGCGAAGCAGGCGCTGGTGATGCCGACGATGGTCCAGGTCGACCAGGCCTCCAGCAGCACCGCGCCCAGGATCACCTGCAGCAGGTACAGGAAGACGAAAGGGTTGGCGGCACCGCCGCTCAGGTAGAGCTGCGCGGTCAGCATCGCGACGTCGACCAGCAGGGCGACGAAGAGCTCGCCGTTGCTGACGTCGCGGTGGATGCGCCAGCGCAGCTGGCTGGCGGCATTGAAGGCAGCCAGGAACGCCAGCACCGCCAGCATCTGGTCGAGCGGCAGGCGGATGCCGAAGCCGTAGTGCACCACCGCGATCGTCGCCACCTGGCCGACCACCGCCATCCAGCGCAGCTGGATCAGCTGCTGCATGTTCTCGAGGCCGGTGGCGTCGCCGTAGTCAGTCGTGCGTGCCATCGGGGCTTCCTTCCTCGGCGCGCCGGCGTTCCTGGCGGACCACGATCCAGGTCGCGCCCGCGATCATCAGGGCCAGGCCATACCAGGTCAGTGCGTAGACCAGGTGGTTGTTGGGAAAGGCGATCACGGTCAGCCCGCCGACCGGGCCACCCGGCGCCGCCGCCCCTGCATCGGCATCGACGAAGTAGGGCGCGACGTCGCTCAGGCCGCGCGCCAGCGCGATCGCCTGGACGTCGCGCGAATACCAGCGATCGGCGCCCGGGTCGTTGTCGCGCAGCAGGGCGCCGCGCGGCTCGGTCATCCGCAGCAGGCCGGTGACAGTGACCGACTCAGCCGGTTCAGCCGGTCCGCTTTCGCGGCGCGCCGCACGCTGCTTCTGCTGCGCCGGCGTCACGAAGCCGCGGTTGACCAGCAGCGAGCGGCCGTCGGCCATGCGCAGGGGCGTCAGTACCCAGTAGCCGCTGCCCAGTTCGGTCGTGGCCTGGACCAGGGTCTCGCGGTCGTGGAGGAAGCGGCCGGTGGCACGCACATGCCGGTATTCGTCGGCGGCCCGATTGACTGTCGGCCATTGGCCGGGTCCCGGTGCGTCGACGGCGGGCGCGTGGACCCGCTGGTCGACGCGCTCGATCAGGTCCAGCTTCCAGGCCCTGCGCTCGAGCTGCCAGGTGCCGAGCGCAAAGAAGCCTGCGAAGGCCGAGAGCGCGCACAAGGCCAGCGCCAGCCGCGGAAGAAGTCTCCTCACCGAAGCGCCGTGCCTTGGGCCGGTCAAGGCATCTTGTGCGTCTCGTTCATCAGGCCCGGCATCATGTTGTGGTTCATGTGATACATCACCCACAGCGAGCCGCTCAGCGTGATCACGACCACCACCACAGTGAAGATCAGGGCCAGCATGGTCCAGCCATGCTCGGACTTCGCGTTCATGTGCAGGAAGTAGATCATGTGGACGACCATCTGCACGGCTGCGAAGGCGAGGATCACGAAGGCGGTCGTGCTGCTCTTGTCGAACACGTTGCCCATCACGATCCAGAACGGGATCGCGGTCAGGATCACCGACAGGATGAAGCCGGTCAGGTAGCCCTTGACGGTGGCGTGCGGGGCGCCGTCGTCATGGTCGTCGTGGTGATCGCCATGGCCGCCGTGGGCGGCGTGTTCGTTGTGCGCGCTCATGGCAACACTCCCATCAGGTACACGAAGGTGAAGACGCCGATCCAGACCACGTCCAGAAAGTGCCAGAACATCGACAGGCACATCAGCCGGCGGCGGTTCTCGGGGATGAAGCCGCGCTTGGTCACCTGCACCATCAGCACCACCAGCCAGACCAGGCCGAAGGTGACGTGCAGGCCGTGGGTGCCGACCAGTGCGAAGAACGACGACAGGAAGGCGCTGCGCTGCGGCACGGCGCCTTCGCGGATCAGGTGCGCGAACTCGTACAGCTCGACGCCGATGAACGCGGCGCCGAACAGGGCCGTGATGGCCAGCCAGGCCATCATTGCGCCCTTGCGCTTGCGCTGCATCTCGATCATCGCGAAACCGTAGGTGATCGACGAGAACAGCAGGAAGGCGGTGTTGAGCGCCACCAGCCGGAGGTCGAACAGGTCGGCGCCCGAGGGGCCGGCCGCGAAGCTGCGGCCCAGCACCGCGAAGACCGCGAACAGGCAGGCGAACACCAGGCAGTCGCTCATCAGGTAGAGCCAGAACCCGAGCAGGGTGCCGTTCTCCGGGTGATGCTCGCCCGGCAGGTGGAAGGGCGGGTGCTGGCCGGCGCTCACGGCGCCGTGGGAGGAGAGGACGGTGGTATCAGACATGGCCGGCGAGCAGGCGGGTACGGGCGCCTTCGGTGCGGACGACTTCCTCGGTGGGGATGTGGTAGTCGCGCTTGTAGTTGAAGGTATGGATGATCACGGCGAGCAGCATGGCGACGAAGGACACGCCGGCCAGCAGCCACATCTGCCAGATCAAGGTGAAGCCGCAGGCCGCGGCCAGGGCCGCAATGATGAAGCCGGCGCCGGTGTTCTTCGGCATGTGGATCGGGATGAAGCCTTCGAGCGGCCGAACGTAGCCGTGCTTCTTCATGTAGGTCCAGGCGTCGTTGTCGTACACGCGGGGCGTGAAGGCGAAGTTGTAGGCCGGCGGCGGCGAGGAGGTCGACCACTCGAGGGTGCGGCCGTCCCACGGGTCGCCGGTCAGGTCGCGCAGCGAATCGCGGCGCACGTAGCTCACCACCAGCTGGATCAGGAAGCAGGCGATGCCCAGGGCGATCAGCACGGCGCCGAAGGCCGCGATCTGGAACCAGATCTGGTAGGACGGGTCCTCGAAGTGGCTCAGGCGGCGGGTCACGCCCATCAGGCCCAGCACGTACAGCGGCATGAAGGCGAAGTAGAAGCCGATGACCCAGAACCAGAACGAGCACTTGCCCCAGAACTCGTCGAGCTTGTAGCCGAAGGCCTTCGGATACCAGTAGGTGATGCCGGCCAGCAGGCCGAACAGCACGCCGCCGATGATCACGTTGTGGAAGTGGGCGATCAGGAACAGGCTGTTGTGCAGCACGAAGTCGGCCGGCGGAACCGCCAGCAGCACGCCGGTCATGCCGCCGATCACGAAGGTGATCATGAAGGCGATGGTCCACATCATGGGCAGCTCGAAGCGGATGCGGCCCTTGTACATCGTGAACAGCCAGTTGAAGATCTTCGCCCCGGTCGGGATCGAGATGATCATCGTCGTGATGCCGAAGAACGAGTTGACGCTGGCCCCCGAGCCCATCGTGAAGAAGTGGTGCAGCCACACGAGGTACGACAGGATCGTGATCACCAGCGTGGCATAGACCATCGACGCGTAGCCGAACAGGCGCTTGCCGCAGAAGGTGGCGACGACTTCAGAGAACACGCCGAAGGCCGGCAGGATCAGGATGTAGACCTCGGGGTGGCCCCAGATCCAGATCAGGTTCACGTACATCATCGCGTTGCCGCCGAAGTCGTTCGTGAAGAAGTTGGTGCCGACATAGCGGTCGAGCGACAGCAGGGCCAGCACGGCGGTCAGCACCGGGAAGGCGGCGACGATCAGGATGTTGGTGCAGAGCGCGGTCCAGGTGAACACCGGCATCTTCATCAGCGACATGCCCGGGGCGCGCATCTTGACGATGGTCGCGATCAGGTTGATGCCCGACAGCAATGTGCCGACCCCCGCGATCTGCAAGGACCATATGTAGTAGTCGACCCCGACGTCCGGACTGAACTCCAGCCCCGACAGCGGCGGGTAGGCCAGCCAGCCGGTGCGCGCGAACTCGCCCACGAACAGCGAGGCCATCACCAGCCCGGCGCCGAAGGTGGTCATCCAGAAGCTGAAGTTGTTCAGGAACGGGAAGGCGACGTCGCGGGCACCGATCTGCAGCGGCACCACGAAGTTCATCAGGCCCGTCACCAGCGGCATCGCGACGAAGAAGATCATGATCACGCCGTGGGCGGTGAAGATCTGGTCGTAGTGGTGCGGCGGCAGGAAGCCGGCGTTGTCGCCGAAGGCGAAGGCCTGCTGGGCCCGCATCATGATGGCGTCGGAGAAGCCGCGCAGCAGCATCACCAGGCCGAGGATGATGTACATGATGCCGATCTTCTTGTGGTCGATGCTGGTGATCCAGTCGCGCCACAACGTGCCCCAGACACGGAAATAGGTGATCGCGCCGAGCACCGCCACGCCGCCGAGAACGACGGCGATGAAGGTGAACAGCAGGATCGGTTCGTGGAAGGGGATGGCCTCCCAGGAGAGGCGGCCGAAGACGAGCTTCGTCAGGTCGAGATGGTCGAGCATCTTTATTCTTCTCGGATGCGGGCGGTGGAAAGCGGAAGCGAAAGTCCGGCGGGGTCGTTGACGCTGCACATGGCCGTCACGTAGGTGCGGGGCGGGATGCCGGCGTCGGGCTGCCAGGGGCGCGGCGAGACGTTGTAGGCGCCGACCTTGCCGAGGCCGCCATCGGCGTCGATGGCCATCATCTGCTCCATGCACATCTTGTTGCGGTCGACGCAACGGTTGACGATCGCATGGTAGAGGTCGGGCTCGACGCTGGCGAAGCGGCGCACGGGGTCGCGCTCGCTGGGGCGCTCGAGTTCGAGGTAGGCCGCGCGGGTCAGCGCGCCGCCGGCGGTCTTCGACTTCTGGACCCAGGCCTCGAAGTCGGGCTCGCTCACGCCATGGAAGCGGAAGCGCATGCCGGAGAAGCCGGCGCCGCTGTAGTTGGCCGAGAAGCCTTCGAAGTCACCGGGCTTGTTGATGACCGCGTTGAGCTTGGTCTCCATGCCCGGCATGGCGTAGATCTGGCCGGCCAGCGCCGGGATGAAGAAGGAGTTCATCACCGAGGAGGCGGTGATCTTGAAGACGATCGGACGGTCGATCGGCGCCGCCAGCTCGTTCACCGTGGCGATGCCCTGCTCCGGGTAGATGAACAGCCACTTCCAGTCGAGGGCCACCACCTCGACGGTCAGCGGCTTGACCTCGGACGGCACCGGGCGCCCGGGCTCGATGCGGCGCAGCGGGCGGTAGGGGTCGAGGGTGTGGGTGCTGATCCAGGTGATCGCGCCGAGGGCGATGATGATCAGCAGCGGCGCGCCCCAGATCGCCAGTTCGAGCTCGGTGGAGTGGTCCCAGTCGGGCGAATAGTTCGCCTCCTTGTTCGTCTGCCGGTAGCGCCAGGCGAAATAGATGGTAAGACCGATCACCGGCACGATGATCAGCAGCATCAGGACCGTGGAGACCACGATCAGCTGGCCTTGCTGGCGCGCGATGTCGCCGGACGCATTGAACAGCACCATGTCGCAGCCCGCCAACAGGGCGAGCGGGAGCAGGAGCAGTCCGCGGAGTTTCTTGAGGGGAGGCATGCCGGAGGATGAGCGTTTGGTGCGCAAAGGGACCACAATCTACTTCGTTTGGCGACTGCGGGATATTGGACGTTTTGTCCTATGGCGGCAATCTCGATTCAGTGAGACCCTCGGGGAATCCAGTTGAACACGACCCAAAAGCAGAAATGACGACGTCCAGCATCAGTCCCGGCGGCTCCTCGCCGCTGCACGACACTCAGCACGACAGCCCCGACGCCGCCTCGGACCATTCGCCGATCGCCCCGGGCGAGATCGCGGTCGGCGTGATCATCGGCCGCGCCTCCGAGTATTTCGACTTCTTCGTCTACGGCATCGCCTCGGTGCTGGTGTTCCCGGCGGTCTTCTTCCCGATGGAAAACCGCCTCGAGGGCACGCTCTACGCCTTCGTGATCTTCTCCTTCGCCTTCATCGCCCGGCCCTTCGGCACCGTGGCCTCGATGGCGATCCAGCGCCGCTTCGGGCGCGAGGCCAAGCTGACGGCGGCGCTGTTCATGCTCGGCATCTCGACCGCAGGCATCGCCTTCCTGCCGGGCTACGCGAGCATGGGCTTCGCCTCGATCATCGCGCTGTCGATCCTGCGCGTCGGCCAGGGCATCGCGCTCGGCGGCTCCTGGGACGGCCTGCCCTCGCTGCTGGCGCTCAATGCGCCGCCGAACCGCCGCGGCTGGTACGCCATGCTGGGCCAATTGGGTGCGCCAGTTGGCTTTTTCGTCGCCAGCGCCCTGTTCGCGTTCCTGTATTCCAGCCTGTCGACCGAGGACTTCCTCGATTGGGGTTGGCGTTACACCTTTTACGTCGCGTTTGCGATCAATGTCGTGGCGCTGTTCGCCCGGCTGCGGCTGGTGGCCACCAACGAATACGACCGCCTGCTCGAAGAGCGCGAGCTGGAGCCGGCCAGCGTGGTCGAGATCACCCGTTCGCAGGGCTCCAACCTCGTCATCGGCGCCTTCGCCGCCCTGGCCAGCTATGCGCTGTTCCACCTGATCACGGTGTTTCCGCTGTCGTGGATCACCCTCTACTCCACCCAGTCGGTGAGCGAATTCCTGGTCATCCAGATGGTCGGCGCGGTGCTCGGTGCCATCGGTATCGTGATCTCCGGCGTGATCGCCGACCGCATCGGCCGCCGCAACACCCTGGGCAGCCTGGCGGTGGCGATCGCCGTGTTCAGCGGTTTCGCCCCGACCTTGCTCGACGGCGGCAAGCTCGGCCAGGACGTCTTCATCCTGGTCGGCTTCGTGATCCTGGGCCTGTCCTATGGCCAGGCGGCCGGGGCGGTGACAGCCAATTTCGAGTCGCGTTACCGCTACACCGGCGCCGCGCTGACGGCCGACCTGGCCTGGCTGATCGGCGCCGCCTTCGCGCCGCTGGTGGCGCTGGGCCTGTCGGCCAACTTCGGCCTGGGCTATGTCAGCGTCTACCTGCTGTCGGGCGCGCTGTGCACGCTGGCCGCGCTGCGGGTCAACAAGGCGCTCGAAATCCGGGACTAGCGCGGCGCCACTACCGCCGCGCGTGCCACTGGCGCCACAGCGCCAGGGCCAGCGTGATCACCAGCGCGCCGAGGATCAGTTGATGCTCGTACGGCTTCAGGTGGCCGATCGCCGCGTGCAGCCAGCCCGTCAGCTTGAGCCCGAACACGCTCACGATGGCCGCCCACAGCAGCGCGGCCACGGCGTCGAGCACTGCAAAGAGCGGGGCCCGCATCGGGCCCATGCCCAGCGTCGCCGGCAGCGCGATGCGCAGGCCCCAGGCGAAGCGCATCAGGAAGATCGTCGCCACCGGATGCCGGTCGACGAAGCCGTTGACCCGTTCGATGTGGGCCCGCAGCTTGGGCCGGCTCGCCAGCAGTGCGGCGCCCTTGCGGCGCCCCAGGTGGAAGTAGAACTGGTCGGTCAGGAACGCCGCCGCCGCACCGCAGGCGATCAGCGGTCCCAGCGAGAGGTAGCCCTGGTGCACCGCGAAGGCGCCCAGCATCAGGATCGTCTCACCCTCGAAGATGCCGGCCACGAAGACCACGATGTAGCCGTATTGCTGGAGCAGCTCGGACAGCATCGGAAGGTGGCCTCAGCCCGGCGGCGGGACGTCGCTTTTCTTCTGCCGCTCGCGGAACAGCGCCGCACGCATCAGGAAGATGGTGGTGACCGGCGCGGTGAGGGCGACGAAGAGGGCGATCAGCACCGCGTGCAGGAACAGGCTGCGCCCCTGCACCGAGAAGTAGATGATGGTGGCCAGCGTCATGCACCAGACGCCGAGCGTCGCGCCCAGCGTGGGCGCGTGGATGCGGCGGAAGAAGGTCGGGATGCGCACCAGGCCGAAGGAGCCGATGGCGGCGAACGCGGCGCCGACCACCGCGAAGACTGCAGTCAGCACCTCGGCCCACAGTGGCAATGCCTCATTCATTGCAGCCCCCACGCTCGGCACTTCGTGTCCTCGCTGCCCCCCGAGGGGGCGCGAGCTTGCTTGGGGCGGCCCGGCGCGGCGCTCATTCGATCACCTCCCCGCGCAACAGGAACTTGGCGATCGCCGTCGACCCGACGAAGCCGAACAGCGCGATCAGCATCGCGGCCTCGAAGTAGACGTTGCTCGCGTAGACGATGCCCAGCACCAGCATCATGAGCATGCCGTTGATGTAGAGGCAGTCGAGCGCCATCACCCGGTCTTGCGCGGTCGGCCCGACGAGCAGGCGGAACAGCGCGCACAGCATCGCCACCGCCAGCAGCATCAGCGCCAGCTTGAGGGCCCAGAAGAGCACGGGCGTCATGATTCGAAGATCTCCATCAGCGGGGCTTCATAGCGGGTCTTGACCATGGCGATGAAGGCCGGCACGTCGTCGAGGTCGAACACGTGGATCAGCAGGGTCGAGCGGTCGAGCGCGATCTCGGCCCAGGCGGTGCCGGGCGTCAGGCAGATGATCATGGCCAGCACCGCGAGCGCGTTGGGGTCGCGCATCTCGAGAGGCACGCGCACGAAGCAAGGCGACATCTGTGCGCTGCGGCGGGTCAGCAGCAGGCGCGCGACGCTCAGCGCCGACTCGACCAGGTCATGGGCCACCACACCCGAGAGCCGCAGCGCCACCGCCGGGCGGCGCATGTGCGCGCGGGCCGGCCGCAGCGACTGGGTCAGCAGCGGCACCGCGATCGCGAGGATCGCCGCCAGCAGCAGGGTGGCGGCATCGAGCGACTGGTTCAGCAGCAGCCACACCACGAACAGCGCGATCGACAGCGACGGCGCCGGCAGCCAGCGCGCGATCATTTCGCAGCTCCCGGCTTGGCGGGCGGATTGGGCACCTGCGCCGCACCGAGCACGGCCCGGCGGTAGGCGGTGGGCGAGAACAGGCCCTCGGCGGTTGCGGCCGCGTGGTGCATCACCGGGCCGGCTTCGATCGTCAACGCCAGGCAGGCGGCCAGCAGCGCCGCGACCGGAAGCACCTCGAGGGCTGGCAAGGCCGGCAAGGTGGCGTGGGCCTGGGTCCAGAAATGCCGGATGCCGGTACGGCCCAGCGCCAGCAGCGAGAAAAGGCCCGAGAACATCAGCAGCCCGAGAAAGACCCAGCCCGCCGGCGTGACGTGCTCGGCGCCGAGCAGGCCCGACAGCATCGCGAACTTGCCGACGAAGCCCGACAGCGGCGGCATGCCCGCCAGCAGCAGCGTGCAGCAGACGAAGCTGAGCCCGAGGAAGGCGACGCCGGCCGGGATGGCGCGGCCGTAGAGCGCCTGTGCATCGTCGTCGAGGTTGACGTCGTCGAGCCGGCGCAGGTCCTTGGACAGGAAGGGCGCGTCGCCCGCCGCCTCGTGCGGCGCGATGCTCCGGCCCTCGTTGCGCCAGCGCTCGATCATGTCGATGAGCATGAAGAAGGCGGCCACCGCCAGGGTCGAGGTCAGCAGGTAGTACAGCGCGCCGGCCCATATCGCGGGCTGGCCGAAGCCGATCGCCGCCAGCAGCGTGCCGGCCGAGACCAGCACGCTGAAGCCGGCCAGGTTCGACAACCGCTGGGTCCCCACGATACCGAAGGCGCCAACGAACAGCGTCGCCATGCCGATCGTGGTCAGCACGCCCTGGCCGACTTGCGCCGAGGCGCCGGTGTCGGGTGCGAACAGCACGGTCCAGAGCCGCAGGATGGTGTAGATGCCCAGCTTGGTCAGCAGCGAGAACACCGCCCCCACCGGGGCCACCGCCGCGCTGTAGGCCGGCACCAGCCAGAAATTGAGCGGCCAGGCCCCGGCCTTGGCGAAGAAGGCCGTCCCGAGGATGGCCGCGGCCGCGTGCACCAGCCCGCGGTCGGCGGGATCCAGCTGCGCGATGCGCACGCCCAGGTCGGCCATGTTGAGCGTGCCGGTCACGCCGTAGAGCAGCGCGGCGCCGACCAGGAACAGCGACGAGGCGGCCAGGTTGATGGCCACGTAGTGCAGCCCCGCCTGCACCCGCAGCCGCCCCGAGCCGTGCAGCAGCAGCCCGTACGACGCGGCCAGCATGACCTCGAAGAAGACGAACAGGTTGAACAGGTCGCCGGTGAGGAAGGCGCCGTTGAGCCCCATCAGCTGCAGCTGCAGCAGCGGATGGAAATGGACGCCCGCGCGGTCCCAGCGCGAGGTCGAGTAGATCGAGGCGGCAAAGGCGACCACGCCGGTCAGCGCGACCATCATGGTCGACAGCCGGTCGGCCACCAGCACGATGCCGAAGGGCGCGCGCCAGTTGCCCGGCAGGTAGACGCCGATCGAGCCGGGGCCGCCGCCGGTGTCTGGCGCGTTGACCCAGCGCAGCAAAGCCAGCGCGGTCAAGAGGCCGATCAGGCCCGAGGCCACGCTGAGCGCCGACTTGCTGCGGCGGTGTTCCTCGCCGAGCAGCAGCATCAGGGCGGCGGTCAGCATCGGCACCAGGATCGGCACCGCGATCAGGTGCGGCATGCTGAACTCGAGCAGCCGGTCGAGGAAGGCGAAGAGCTCGTTCATTCCTGCGCCTCCGTGCGTTCCCTGCCGTCGACGTGGTCGGTGCCGGTCAGGCCGCGCGACGCCAGCAGCACGACCAGGAACAGCGCCGTCATCGCGAAGCCGATCACGATCGCGGTCAGGACCAGCGCCTGCGGCATCGGATCGGCGGTGTTGGCGAGCGTCGCGACCAGGCCCGGTTCGAGCACCGGCTCGCTGTCGACCTTGAGCCGCCCCATGCTGAAGATGAACAGGTTGACGGCGTAGGAGATCAGGGTGAGGCCCATGATCACCTGGAACGTGCGCGGACGCAGCAGCAGGTACACGCCCGACCCGGTGACGATGCCGATGGCGATGGCGAGCACGACTTCCATCAGGCGGTCGCTCCGGCTTCGGCCGCGACGCGCGCGGCCTCCCGCTCGGCCTGCTCGTCGGACCAGCGATGGCTGCGCACCGACTGGTGGGCCAGCGCGGTGAGGATCAGCATGGTCGCGCCGAGCACCAGCGAGAACACGCCCATGTCGAAGAACAGCGCGCTCGGCACGTGAACCTCGCCGAGCAACGGCAGGTGCAGGTGTGCGGTGTGCGTGGTGAGGAACGGATAGCCGAGCACCACCGCGCCGCCGCCGGTGGCCAGGGCCAGCAGCAGGCCGACCGCGATCCAGCGGCGCGGATAGATCCGCAGGTGCTCCTCGACCCACTCGGTGCCCGAGACGATGAACTGCAGCAGCAGCGCCACCGACATCACCAGACCGGCGACGAAGCCGCCGCCCGGCTGGTTGTGGCCGCGCATGAAGAAATAGACCGAGACCAGCACCGACAGCGGCAGCAACAGCCGCACCAGCACCGCCGGCACCATCAGGTAGCCGACGGCCGTGTCCTTGGCCCGGCGCGGATTCAGCAGGTCGCTGCTGCCGTCGGCCGGCTGCAGCCGCTGCTGGATCGGCAGCGCCATCGACTCGATCGCCGGCCGGAAGCGCCGCAGCAGCGCATACACCGTCAGCGCGACCACCCCGAGCACCGTGATCTCGCCGAAGGTGTCGAAGCCGCGGAAGTCGACCAGCATCACGTTGACCACGTTGCTGCCGCCGCCCAGGAACAGCGCGTTGTCGAGGAAGAAGGGCGAGATGCTGAGCGGGAACGGCCGCGTCATGACGCTCCAGGCGATGGCCGACATGCCGGCGCCGGCGGCGATCGCGATGGCGAGGTCGCGTCCGCGCCGGCTCCAGTGGCGCAGTGGCGCGCCGACCGGCTCCGACTTGGCGCTGCGCATCGGCAGCCAGCGCAGCCCGAGCAGGATCAGCACCGTGGTGACGGCCTCGACCACCAGTTGCGTCAGCGCCAGGTCGGGCGCCGAGAACCAGATGTAGGTGATGCAGCACACCAGGCCCGCGCCCGAGGCCAGCATCAGCGAAGCGAGCCGGTGGAACTTGGCCTGCCAGGCCGCGCTCACCGCGCAGGTGGCGCCGATCAGCCAGGTCATCGCGAACATCGGGGAGAAGGTGAGCAGTTCGCGCGAGCCGCGCGCGACCGGCGTGACCCAAAGTGCCGCGCCGGCGCCTGCCAGCGCCACGGCGACCAGCAGCAGCAACTGCATCTGCAGCCGGCGGGTGCCGAGCAGCCGGCGGCTGCGGCGGCCGGCTTCGCTGAGGCGCGCCATCAGGTTCTCGAAGATCCGCTGGCCGTCGAAGTAGTGCAGCAGCGGCGTGGTCGAGAGCACGCCGCGAGCGCGGCCGTGCCGCTGCAGCAGGTAGAGCAGGGCGCCGCCCGCCAGAGCGATGAAGCTCATCAAGAGCGGCAGGTTGAAGCCGTGCCATAGCGCCAGGCTGTAGGCCGGCAGCTCGCCGCCGACCACCGGCGCCGCTGCGGCGGCCAAGAAGGCACCGACCGACCAGGCCGGCGCAATGCCGACCACCAGGCAGATCAGGACCAGCAGCTCGGCCGGCACCCGCATCCAGTGCGGCGGCTCGTGCGGCGTCTTCGGGACATCGGACCCGCATGGCGGACCGAAGAACACATCGAACACGAAACGGGCCGAGTAGGCGACGCTGAAGATCCCGGCGATCGTGGCGATCACCGGCAGGCCGCGGTCGACCCAGACGTTCGACTGGATGAAGACCGTCTCGGCGAAGAACATCTCTTTCGACAGGAAGCCGTTGAGCAGCGGCACGCCGGCCATCGAGGCGCTGGCGATGATCGCCAGCGTGCCGGTGATCGGCATCAGCTTCATGAGGCCGCTGAGCTTGCTGATGTCGCGGGTGCCGCTCTCGTGGTCGATGATGCCGGCCGCCATGAACAGCGAGGCCTTGAAGGTCGCGTGGTTCATGATGTGGAACACCGCCGCGACCGCCGCCAGCGGGCTGTTGAGCCCGAGCAGCAGCGTGATGAGCCCGAGGTGCGAGATGGTCGAATAGGCCAGCAGCGCCTTCAGGTCGCGCTGGAACATCGCGATGTAGCCGCCCAGCAGCAAGGTGATCGCGCCGGCGCCGCCGACCAGCCAGAACCAGGGCTCGGTGCCCGACAGCACCGGCCACAGCCGCGCCATCAGGAACACGCCGAGCTTCACCATCGTGGCCGAATGCAGGTAGGCCGAGACCGGCGTCGGTGCCGCCATCGCGCGCGGCAGCCAGAAGTGGAAAGGAAACTGCGCGCTCTTGGTGAAGGCGCCCAGCAGCACCAGCACCAGCGCGGCGGGATAGAGCGGGTTGGCGCGGATCAGGTCGCCCGAGGCCAGCACCATGTCGAGGTCATAGCTGCCGACGATGCGCCCGAGGATCAGCACCCCGGCCAGCAGGCAGAGCCCGCCGGCGGCGGTGACCGTGAGCGCCATGCTGGCGCCGCGCCGGGCATCGCGCCGGTGGTGCCAGTAGCCGATCAGCAGGAACGAGAACAGGCTGGTGAGCTCCCAGAACATCACCATCTGGATCAGGTTGCCCGACAGCACCACGCCCATCATGGCGCCCATGAAGGCGAGGAAGAACGAGAAGAAGCGCGGCACCGGGTCGGAGGCCGACATGTAGTAGCGTGCGTAGAGCACCACCAGCGCGCCGATGCCCAGCACCAGCATGCAGAACAACCAGGCGAAGCCGTCCATGCGGAACGTGAGGTCGAGCCCGAGCACGGGCAGCCATTCGACCCGCTGGCGGATCACGTTGCCGTTGGCGAGGCTCGGAAAGAACCAGGCGGCCTGGATCGCGCAGCCCAGCGCGACCAGCCCGGCCAGCGTCGATTCCCGGTTGCGCGCATCCGATGGCAGCAGCGCGGCGAGCACGCTGGCGACAAAGGGAAGGGCAACGAGGAAGACAAGGGGCATTGCGGTCGATTCTATCGACCGGCCCCGCGGCAATTCCCCAGGTCAGGCCATGAAATGCTGCACCGTCCGGATGCCGAGCCAGGTGAGGGCCAGCGAGCCCGCCACGTGCAGCATCGCGGTGCCGAATGCGAGACCCAGGCGGCCCTGCATGAGCATGGCGACGACTTCGGCGGAGAAGCTCGAGAAGGTGGTCAGTCCGCCCAGGAAGCCGGTGATCAGCGCGAGGCGCCAGACCGGGTCGAGTTGCGGCATCGCCTGGAAGCTCGCGACGGCAATGCCGATGAGGTAGCCGCCGACCAGGTTGGCGGCCACGGTTCCCCAGGGCAGCGAACCCGGCGGCGACAACCACAGGCCGAGGCCCCAGCGGCTCAGTGCGCCGATGGAGGCACCGGCGGAGATGGAGAGGACGTGAACGAGCATGCGGGCCGCGATGTTCTCACGGCGCCATCTGCTGCGGCAACCAGGTCACGAGCTGCGGTATGAAGTAGATGATGAGCACCGCCGCCACCATGAGGAAGAACATCGGCAGCGTCACGCGTGCGATGTAGATCAGGTCGCGCCCGGTCATGCCTTGCAGCACGAACAGGTTGAAGCCCACCGGCGGAGTGATCTGCGCCATCTCCACCACCAGCACGATGAAGATGCCGAACCAGACCGGGTCGATGCCCGCTGCGGTCACGGTCGGCATGATCACGCCCATCGTCAGCACCACCATCGAGATGCCGTCCAGGAAGCAGCCGAGCACGATGTAGAACACCGCCAGCATCAGGATCAGCTGGAACTTCGACAGCCCGAGCGAGCCGATCCACTCGGCCAGGTGCCGCGGCAGTCCGATGTAGCCCATCGCCAGCGTGAGGAACGCGGCTCCCGCGAGGATCAGCGCCATCATGCAATAGAGCCGTGTCGCGCCCAGCAGCGATTCCTTGAAGGTGCCCCAGGTCAGCGAGCGCTGCAGGCCCGAGATGACCAGCGCGCCGACCACGCCCACCGCGGCGGCTTCGGTGGCGGTCGCGATGCCGGCGTAGATCGAGCCGAGCACCGAGAGGATCAGCAACGCGACCGGGATCAGGCTCAGCGAGGCGCGCAGCTTGTCGCCGAAGGGCATCGGCGGATCTGCGGGCGGCACCCGGTCCGGATGAAGCAGTGCCCAGATGGCGATGTAGCCGGAGAACAGCAGGGCCAGCAGAATGCCGGGCACCACGCCGGCGATGAAGAGCCGCGCGATCGAGACGTCGGCGCTGACGCCGTAGACGATCATGATGATCGAAGGCGGAATCAACAGGCCCAGGGTGCCGGCGCCCGCCAGCGTGCCGATCACCATGTCGTCCGGATAGCCGCGCCGCTGGAGCTCGGGCAGCGTCATCTTGCCGATCGTCGCGCAGGTGGCGGCGCTCGATCCCGACACCGCGGCGAACACGGCGCAGCCCGCGACGTTGGTGTGCAGCAGGCGCCCGGGCAGGCTCTGCATCCAGGGTGCGAGACCCTTGAACATGTCCTGCGAGAGCCGGGTGCGGAACAGGATCTCGCCCATCCAAAGGAACAGCGGCAGCGCGGTCAGCGTCCAGCCCGAGGCCGAGCCCCAGATGGTCACCGCCATCGCGTCACCGGCGGGCCGGGCGGAAAACAGCTGCATGCCGATCCAGGCGACGCCCGAGAGCGTCAGGCCGATCCAGACGCCGCTGCCGAGGATCAGGAACAAGGTGAGGATCAGCAGGCCTGCGGTGGCGATGTCACTCATGGCGCAGCGCCTCGGCGTTGGCTTGCAGCGGGCGCCCGTTCCACTCGACGAAGAACTCGTCGACCGCGGCGATCGCGAACACCACGGCACCGACGGCCATGCCCAGCTGCGGCAGCCACAGCGGCGTGGCGTCGTTGCCGGTGGAGATGTCGTTGTAGCCGTGCGATTGCCAGGCCAGGCGCACGCTGTAGAAGGCGAACAGCGCCGCCAGCAGCGCCCCGACGCCGCAGGCCCAGCGTTCCAGCCAGCGGCGCCCGGCCGGCCCCAGCCGCGAGACGATCAGCGTGACGCGGATATGCTCGCCGCGCTTCAGCGTGTGGGCCAGCGCCAGGAAGCCGGTGCCCGCCATCAGGTAGCCGGCATAGGCGTCGATGCCCGGGATGTTGAAGTACAGCTGCCGTCCGATGATCGACAGCAGCACCATGGCCAGCAGTCCGACCATGAAAAGCGCCGCCAGGGCGGCGGCGCTGTCATAGAGAAAGTCGAGTGTCTTGCGCATTGGGGGCCAGGCGTTCGCCCTTACATCTTCTTGTAGGCGTCGACCACGCTCTGACCCTCGGGGCCGGCTTTCTCGAGCCATTCCTTGATCATCGTGTCGCCCACTTTCTTCATGTCCGACTTGAGCTGGGCGGAGGGAACGTGAACGGTCATGCCGTTCTTCTTCAGCAGGTCGAGGTACTCGAGGTTCTTCTTCTTCGACAGTTCCCAGCCGCGCTTCTCCGCCTCGGCGCCGGCCTTCAGCAAGGCCTCCTGCGATGGCTTGTCCAGCGCGTCGAAGGCCTTCTTGTTGACCAGCACCGCGTTCTTCGGCAGCCAGGCCTGCGTGTCGTAGAAGTTCTTGATGTATTCGTAGGTCTTGGTGTCGTAGCCGGTCGATCCGGAGGACATGTAGGACTCGATCACGCCGGTGGCCATGGCCTGCGACAGCTCGGCCTGCTGCACCGTGACGGGCTGGGCGCCGACCAGTTCGCCGATGCGTGCGGTCGCGGGGCTGTAGGCGCGCCACTTGACGCCCTTCAGGTCGGCGGCCGAGGCAATCTCCTTCTTGACGAAGATGCCCTGCGGCGGCCATGCGACCGCGTACAGCAGCATGATGCCCTGCTCGGCCAGCTTCTTCTCGAGCACCGGCTTCTGGGCCTGATAGAGCTTCCAGGCCGCGTCGTAGCTGTCGGCCAGGAACGGGATGCCGTCGGCACCGAACATCTGCCATTCGTTCTGGTAGTTGACCAGCAGGATCTCGCCCATCTGCGCCTGGCCGCCCTGCACCGCACGCTTGATCTCCGGTGCCTTGAACAAGGCCGCATTCGAATGCACCGTGATCTTGAGCTTGCCGGCGCTCGCCTTGTCCACGTCGCTCGCGAACTGAGTGATGTTCTCCGTGTGGAAGTTGGTTGCGGGGTAGGCCGTGGGCAGGTCCCACTTGGTCTGCGCGAAGGCGGCGGCGCCGAGGGTCAGGCCAGCGAGGGCAATGCCGAACTTGTGATGCATGGACTCTCCAGAAGGTGCGGAAGTAGAAAGGCGATCGGCAGCATACGTGCAAATATCGGGCCACTGCTCGGGCCTTTCCCTGCCACGGCAGTCCCGATGGGCGACTGGCTCGGGCCACGAAAAAGCCGCCCGGAGGCGGCCTCGTGTTGTTGTCCGGCGTGGCCGGAACGGTTCAGGGCTTGGCTGCGGCCTTGACCGGCGCCGGCGCCGCTGCGGCCTTGCCCGCCGCCTTCGGCTCGACCTTCGCCGCCGTGACGGCGGGCGCCGCCGGCGCGCCGAAGCCCTGGCCATCGATCGTCAGCCCTTCGGCCGACAGCTGGGTCGCCGCCTTGTCCTTCACGCCTTTGACCCGGCTCATGAAGTCGGCCCAGTCCTTGAACGGCGCCTCCTTGCGGGCGTCCGTGATGCGCTTGGACATGGCCGGGCCCACGCCCTTGATCCCGAGCAGCTCCGCCTCGGTGGCCTTGTTGGCATCGACTGCGGCCCAGGAGCCGACAGCAAACAGCATGGCCGCGATGGCCACTATCTTCTTCATCATCTTTTTTCTCTCCCTGACATGGTGTGGGAGGTGCCGAAGCACCCCGCCGCGCGCCGAGTGCGCCCGGCGCGGACCATGATATCGGCGAAGCGCCTCGGCAGGGGCGGTCAGAGTTCCTCGACGCGCCGTGGGGGGTAGCTGTCCCAGGCCTGGCAGCCCGGGCAGTGCCAGAAGTACTGGTGGGCCTCGAACCCGCAGGCCGCGCAGCGGTAGCGCATCAGCGGCCGGGTGGCCTGGTCGAGCGAGCGCTGCACCTGCGGGTGGAATTGCTCGTGTTCGAAACGCTCGCCGGCCAGCCAGCGCGAGGCCGCCACCAGCGAGGGATGGTGCGCCAGATGGGCGATGTAGCCGTCGCGCGGCTGCGCCGAGATCGCCGCATCCGAGGGCGCATCGTCGGGCAATGCCGGCGTGCCGCCCAGCGCGATGATCGCCTCGAGCACATCGATCGATGGCGACGCCACGTAGCGCCGCTGCAGCAGGGCGAGCGCCTCGCCGGAGCGCTGCGAAGCCACGGCGGCCTGCTGCATCGCCGCCGCGTACAGGGGCAGCGCCAGCGGCGCGGTCTCGCTCAGTGCCGCCAGCGTGTCGAAGGCTGCCGCCGCATCGCCCTTGCGCAGTTGCAGCGTGGCGCTGTCGATGGCCGGCCGCGGCGCCTCGGGCGCCAGCGCGACGGCCTGCTGCAGCAGCCGGCCCGCGCCCCCGAGGTCGCCGGCGGCCACGCGTTCGGCCGCCTGTTCGCACAGATGGTGGGCCCGGCGGGTGCCGTAGCTGGCTTGGTCGGATTCATCGAGCTTCTGTGCCACGTCCTCGGCCTGCGCCCATTCGCGCGAACGTTCGTAGATGGCGAGCAGCGAGAGCCGGGCCTCGTTCTCGTAGCGCGTGCCTTCGAGCTTCTGCAGCGCGGCCTCGGCGCGGTCGAGCAGCCCGGCGCGCAGGAAATCCTGCGCCAGCGCGTGCTGCGCGCGGTCGCGATCGGCGCGGCTCAGATCGCCCCGGCCCAGCAGGTGCTCGTGCACGCGGACTGCGCGCTGGTATTCGCCCCGGCGCCGGAACAGGTTGCCCAGCGCGAAATGCAGCTCCTGCGTGTCGGGGTCGTTCTGCACCGCCTCGATGAAGGCGTCGATGGCCTGGTCCTGCTGCTCGTTGAGCAGGAAGTTCAGGCCGCGGAAATAGGCCTTGGGCGCCTGGCGGTTCTCGATCCTGAGCTGCCGCAGGTCGAAGCGCGAAGCGAGCCAGCCGAGCACGAAGGCGATCGGCAGGCCGAGCAGCAGCCAGCTGAAATCAAAGTCCATGTTGGCGAACGGCGGGCAGGTCGGTGGTGGCAGGCGCGGGCGGCGCCGCGGGCGAGGCCGTCGTCGGGGCGACCGGGGCGGCCGGTCGCTGGGCGGCGGCGCTGCGGTGTTTCCACCAGCCCGGCAGCATGCCGAGCGCGCCGACCACCAGGCCGCCGGCAAAGGCGGCCAGCACCACCAGCACCAGCGGCGCGCGCCACGAGGTGCCGAAGAAGAAGTAGACGGTGGCGTCGTGCTGGTTGTTCAGCGCGAAGGCGAAGAGGGTAAAAAAAATGGCTGCCTTGAGCAGCCACAGGAGGTATTTCATGCGGGTCCCCGATGGCCGGGGAATTCTATGCCTCAGCGGGCCTTGTTCTTCTCGGCGTCGAGGATCGCGGTCTGGGCGTCGACCGCCTCGCGCAGGGCCTTGCCCGGCTTGAAGTGGGGCACCCGCTTCTCGGGGATCTGGACGCTCTCGCCGGACCGCGGGTTGCGTCCGATGCGCGGCGGGCGCCGGTTGACCGTGAAGCTGCCGAAGCCGCGGATCTCGATGCGGTGCCCGCGCACCAGCGCGTCGCCCATGGCGTCAAGAATGGTCTTGACGGCGTATTCGGCATCGCGGTGCGTGAGTTGCGCAAAGCGGGCTGCGAGTTCTTCGACGAGATCGGAGCGGGTCATGGCAAGAAATGTAGGCGAAAAAAAAGACAGGGTGGCGCCCGGCGCCGACCCTGTCCCCGGGACCCGGATTACTTGTCCGAGTTGTCCAGCTTGGCGCGCAGCAGGGCGCCCAGGCTGGTCGTGCCCGCGTTCTCGCGTGCCGACTGCTGGCTCAGGCTGGCCATGGCGCCTTGCTCGTCGACCATGTCCTTCTGCTTGATCGACAGCTGGATGTTGCGGGTCTTGCGATCCACATTGACCACCACGGCCGTGACTTCGTCGCCTTCCTTGAGCACGTTGCGTGCATCTTCCACGCGGTCGCGGGAGATTTCGCTGGCGCGCAGGTAGCCGATGATGTCTTCGCCGAGGTCGATTTCAGCGCCGCGGGCGTCCACGGTCTTGACCTTGCCGGTCACGACCTGGCCCTTGTCGTTCACGGTCGTGAACGTGGTGAACGGATCGCTGTCGAGCTGCTTGATGCCCAGCGAGATGCGCTCGCGGTCGACGTCGACGGCCAGCACGATCGCTTCGACTTCCTGGCCCTTCTTGTAGTTGCGAACGGCGGTCTCGCCGGTTTCGTTCCACGAGAGGTCGGACAGGTGGACCAGGCCGTCGATGCCGGCAGCCAGACCCACGAAGACGCCGAAGTCGGTGATCGACTTGATCGGGCCCTTGACGCGGTCGCCGCGCTTGGTGTTCTGCGCGAACTCTTGCCACGGGTTGGCCTTGCACTGCTTCATGCCCAGGCTGATGCGGCGCTTGTCTTCGTCGATCTCGAGGACCATGACTTCGACTTCGTCGCCGAGCGAGACGATCTTGTTCGGCGCGATGTTCTTGTTGGTCCAGTCCATTTCGGAGACGTGCACCAGGCCTTCGATGCCGGGTTCGAGTTCGACGAACGCGCCGTAGTCGGCGATGTTCGTGACCTTGCCGAACAGGCGGGTCGATTGCGGGTAGCGGCGCGAAACACCCATCCACGGGTCGTCGCCCATTTGCTTCAGACCCAGCGAGACACGGTTCTTCTCGGTGTCGAACTTGAGGATCTTGGCGGTGATTTCCTGGCCGGCCTGCACCACTTCGCTCGGGTGGCGGACACGGCGCCATGCCATGTCGGTGATGTGCAGCAGACCGTCGATGCCGCCGAGGTCGACGAACGCACCGTATTCGGTGATGTTCTTGACGACGCCGCGCACGACTGCGCCTTCCTTCAGGGTTTCCATCAGCTTGGCGCGTTCTTCGCCCATGCTGGCTTCGACCACGGCACGGCGCGACAGCACGACGTTGTTGCGCTTGCGGTCGAGCTTGATGACCTTGAATTCGAGGGTCTTGTTCTCGTACGGGGTCAGGTCCTTGATCGGACGGGTGTCGATCAGCGAACCCGGCAGGAAGGCGCGGATGCCGTTGACCAGCACCGTGAGGCCGCCCTTGACCTTGCCGCTCGTGGTGCCGGTGACGAAGTCGCCGGATTCGAGGGCCTTCTCGAGCGCGAGCCACGAAGCCAGACGCTTGGCGGTGTCGCGCGAGAGGATGGTGTCGCCGTAGCCGTTTTCGACGCTGCCGATGGCCACGGAAACGAAATCGCCGGCCTGGACTTCGAGCTCGCCCTTGTCGTTCTTGAACTCTTCGATCGGCACGTAGGCTTCGGACTTGAGGCCTGCGTTGACGACGACGTGGTTGTGTTCGACACGCACGACTTCGGCGGTGATGACCTCACCGGTGCGCATCTCCGAACGCTTCAGGGATTCTTCGAATAGGTCGGCAAAAGATTCAGACATGTGTTTTTCCTTCCGTCACGCAGGGTTTGCAGCGGCACTATTGCAGCTGGCTTGGATCTGACGACGGCGGTTGTGTGGGCATGAAGCCCGGTTAGGGTTGAACAACCAGCAGGGCCGATGCGCTGTCGCGCGGCGGGGACCCGGCTGGATCGAAAACACCGTTCAAGCGGACTCGAACGGCTGTACTTCCTGCCACCAGGCAAGCACCTGCACGACCGATTGCTCGATCGTCTGGTGCGAGTTGTCCAGGAGGCGGGCATCAGGCGCCGGCTTGAGTGGCGCGACGCTGCGGGACGAGTCCCGAAGGTCACGCGCTTCCAGGTCGGCGCGAAGACTGTCGATTGTAGTCGAAATACCCTTTGAAATCAACTGCTTATAGCGCCGTTCGGCACGGTGGGCGGCGCTCGCCGTGAGGTAGACCTTGAGCCCGGCGTCCGGGAAGATCACGGTGCCCATGTCGCGGCCGTCGGCCACCAGGCCCGGCAGGCGCCGGAAGCTGCGCTGCAGGGCCAGCAGGGCAGCCCGCACCGCCGGCAGCACCGAGACGCGCGAGGCGTCCATGCCGGCGGCCTCGGTGCGCAAGTCCTCGCTCACATCCTCGCCTGCCAACAGCACCTTGCCCTCGTTGAACACGAGAGGCAGGGCCCGCGCCAGGTCGGCGATGCGGGCCTCGTGGGCGGGTTCGGCGTCGAGTCCGGCGCGCCGCATCGCCAGCCCGGTCACGCGGTAGAGCGTGCCCGAGTCCAGGTAGTGATAGCCGAGCCGCCGTGCCACCTCGACAGTCAGCGTGCCCTTGCCCGAGGCGGTCGGGCCGTCGATGCAGATCACCGGCACCTCGGGCGCATGGGCGACCGAGAACAGGGTCTCGAAATAATCGGGGAAGGTCTTGGCGACGCAGTGCGGATCGAGGATGCGCACCGCGACGCCGTCCGGATTGAAGGCCGCCAGCGAAAAGCACATCGCCACCCGGTGGTCGTCGTAGGTCTTGATGCTGGCCGGCCGCCAGCTGCCGGCCGGCAGCGGGTGGACGCGGATGAAGTCGGGGCCGTCCTCGACCGTGGCCCCGAGCTTGCGCAGCTCGTTGGCCATGGCGTCGATGCGGTCGGTTTCCTTGACGCGCCAGCTGGCGATGTTGCGCAGCGTGCTCGGGCCATCGGCGTAGAGCGCCATCACGGCCAGCGTCATCGCGGCATCGGGAATGTGGTTGGCGTCGAGGTCGATGGCCCGGAGCGGCCAGGCGCCGCGCGAGATCGCCAGCCAGTTCGGGCCGCTGTCGACCCTGGCGCCCATCTGGCGCGCGGCCTCGATGAAGCGGATGTCGCCCTGGATCGATTCGGCGCCGACGCCCTCGATCCGGATGCCTGTTCCTTCGGCGATGGCGCCGAGCGCGATGAAGTAGCTGGCCGACGACGCATCGGCCTCGACGTGGATGTCGCCCGGCGAGCGGTACTGGCTGCCGGCCGGAATCGTGAAGCGCTGCCAGCCCTCGCGCTGCACGGTGATCCCGAAGCGCGCCAGCAGGTTGAGCGTGATCTCGATGTAGGGCTTGGAGATCAGTTCGCCGACCACGTCGATCACGATGTCGCGCCGGGCGGCTAGGGGCAGGGCCAGCAGCAGCGCGGTCAGGAACTGGCTGGAGACGTCGCCGCGGACGCGGATCGGGGCGTCGAGCTGCAGGTCGTCGAGCGCGACCGGATGGATCTGCAGCGGCGGATAGCCCGGGTTGCCGAGGTAGTCGACACGGCAGCCGAGCTGGGTCAGGGCGTCGACCAGGTCGCCGATCGGGCGCTCGTGCATCCGCGGCACGCCGCGCAGCTCGAACTCGCCGCCCAGCAGGGCCAGCGCGGCGGTCAGCGGCCGCATCGCGGTGCCGGCGTTGCCGAGGAACAGCGACGCCGAGGGCGTCTTCAACCGGCCGCCGAGCCCTTCGATGCGCAGGGTGTCGCCGGCGCGCTCGACGCTGCAGCCGAGCGCGGCCAGCGCATCGAGCATGACCCGCGTGTCGTCCGAATCGAGCAGGTCGTGCACGGTCGTCGTGCCGCTGGCCAGTGCCGCCAGCAGCAGCACGCGGTTGGAAATGCTCTTGGAGCCCGGCAGCCGGACGGTGCCGGCGGCCGCGTCCAGCGGCGGGATGTCGAGGAAGGGGGTCGTGAACATGGTCAGTCCGGCGAGGCGGCCACGCCGGGCTGCCACAGGGAGCGAGTGCCGCTCGCCGCCGCGATCGCGTCTTCCAGCTCCTGGGCGTTGCCGGTGCGCACCAGCGCCTCGAGGTGGGCCAGGGCCTCGCGGAAGCCCTGGGCCTGCAGCAGCACCTGCTCGCGGTTGGCCAGCAGGACGTCGCGCCACATGGTCGGGTCGCTGGCGGCGATGCGCGTGAAGTCGCGGAAGCCCGGGCCCGCCAGTTCGAGGAAGCGGCTCCCCTGGGGGTGCGCGGTCATGGCGTTGATGAAGGCGAAGGCCAGCAGGTGCGGCAGGTGGCTCACGGCCGCGAAGGCGCTGTCATGGGCCTCGGGCGTCATCGTCACCACCTTGGCACCGATGGCGGTCCAGACCTTGGAGGCCCGCTGCACGTTCGAGCGCAGCGTGGCCTTGACCGGCGTGAGCACCACCTGGCGCCCGGCGTACAGGTCGGCATCCGCATGCTCGACCCCGGCAACCTCCTTGCCGGCGATCGGGTGGGCCGGGACGAAGGCGCCGATCTGGTCCTGCAGGCCGCGCCGCGCCGCCTCGATGACGTCGCCCTTGGTCGAGCCGACGTCCATCACGAACATCTTGTCGTTGATGCCGTGGCGGATCGCCTTGAAAGTCTGCTCGGAAGCGCCGACCGGGACCGCGATCAGCACCAGGTCGGCGCCCGACATCGCCAGCAGCGCCGATGGCGCCGCGACGTCGATGACACCAAGCTGCCGGGCGCGTTCGGTGGTCGAGGGCGACTTGCTGTAGCCGACCACCCGCTTCACCAGTTTCGCGCGCTTGAGCGCCAGCGCGAACGAGCCGCCCATCAATCCGCAGCCGATCAGGCCCAGTTGTTCGATCATCGTCAGTGCCCGCCCGGCCGCCCGAAGGGCACTGAGCGCGCCCTCGGGGGGCAGCGATACGCGAAGCGATGAGCGTGGGGGTTCATGCCGTGATGGGGTAGGCGCCGAGAACCTTGTAGAACGCGCACAGCTTGCGCAGTTCGACGAGCGCGGCGGCCACGTTGGGCTGCGAGGGATGGCCGTCGAGGTCGATGTAGAAGTAGTACTCCCACTGGCCGGTGCGGGCCGGCCGCGACTCGAAGCGGGTCATCGAGACGTTGTTGGCCTTGAGCGGCACCAGCAGGTCGTGCACCGCGCCGGGCTGGTTGGGCACCGACACCACGAGGCTGGTGCAGTCGCGCCCGGTCGCCGGCGGCATCGCCAGCGTCTGCGGCAGGCAGATGACGGCGAAGCGGGTGCGGTTGTAGGAGTCGTCCTGGATCGCGTGGGCCACGATGTGCAGGCCGAAGCGGGTGGCCGCGCGTTCGCTGGCCAGGCCTGCCCAGGCCGGGTTGCCGGCCGCCAGCCGGGCGCCTTCGGCGTTGCTCGACACGGCGCGCCGCTCGGCGTTCGGCAGGTGCTTGGCGAGCCAGGTCTGGCACTGGGCCAGCGCCTGCGGATGGGCCAGCACCGCCTCGATGCCCTCGAGCGAGTTGCTCGAACGCAGCAGGTGGTGGCGCACCAGCAGGCTGACCTCGCCGACCACGTGGGTCGGCGAGTGCAGGAACAGGTCGAGCGAGCGCGTGACCACGCCCTCGGTGGAGTTCTCGACCCCGACCACGCCGTACTGGGCGCTGCCGGCGGCGGTGGCATGGAAGACCTCGTCGAAGCTGGCGCAATAGACCAGGTCGGCGGCGCCGCCGAAGTACTCGACCGCGGCCTGCTCGCAGAAAGTGCCTTCGGGGCCGAGCACGGCGACCCGCTGCGGCGATTCGAGCGCCAGGCAGGCCGACATGATCTCGCGCCAGATGGCGGCCACGTGCAGCGCCTTCAGCGGGCCGCCGTTGCTCTGCTGCATCTTCTCGATCACCTGGGCCACGCGGTCGGGCCGGAAGAACGGCGTGCCCTCGCGCTTCTTGACCTCGCCGACCTGTTCGGCCACGCGGGCGCGCCGGTTCAGGAGGTCGAGGAGCTGCTGGTCGAGCGAGTCGATCTGCACGCGCAGATCGGCCAGGCCGGGGGAGGTTTCGGGGGTGGAGGGCGGTGTGGCTGGTGCGGTCATTGGTCAAGTGCTCGGTGTCTGCAGGTCCCTAGGCCGGCGCCGGGCCGCCCCAAGGCGGCCTGCGGCCCCCTCGGGGGGCAGCGACACACGCAGTGAGGAGCGTGGGGGTCAGATCAGGCACGCGACCGTTCGAATTCTCGCATGTAGGCCACCAGCGCCTGCACGCCGGCCAGCGGCATGGCGTTGTAGATGCTGGCGCGCATGCCGCCGACCGACTTGTGGCCCTTGAGCTGCAGCAGCCCGGCCTCGCGGGCGCCGGCCAGGAAGGCCTCGTTGCGGCTTTCGTCGGCCAGGAAGAAAGGGACGTTCATGCGCGAGCGGCAGCTGGGGTCGACCTTGTTGGCGTAGAAGTCGGAGCCGTCGATGAAGTCGTACAGCAGCCGCGCCTTGGCGACGTTGCGCGCCTCCATGGCCGCGATGCCGCGCAGTTCGCCTTCCTGCTGCTCCCGCAGCCACTGGAAGGTCAGGCCGGCGATGTAGATGCCCCAGGTCGGGGGCGTGTTGTACATCGACTGGTTGTCCGCCACCGTCTTGTAGTTGAAGGCGCTCGGGCAGATCTGGAGCGCGTGGCCGAGCAGGTCGTCGCGCACGATCACGATCGTGAGGCCGGCCGGGCCGAGGTTCTTCTGGGCGCCGCCGAAGGCCAGGCCCACGCGCGACCAGTCGACCGGGCGCGACGCCACGTGCGACGAGAAGTCGATCACCAGCGGTGCCTTGCTGCCGAGCGCGGCGAGGTCGGGCAGCTGCTGGAATTCGATGCCGTTGATGGTCTCGTTGGTGCAGACGTGGACGTAGGACGCATCGGACGAGAGCTGCCAGCCGGCCGGATCCGGCAGCCGCGTGTGGCCGTCCGCCGCATTGCTCGCCACCACCTTCGCCTCGCAGTAGCGCTGGGCTTCCTTGTGCGACTTGATGCTCCAGCTGCCCGTGAGGACGAAGTCGGCACGCGTGCCGCGCGACAGGTTCATCGGCACGATCGCGTTCTCGCCCAGCCCACCGCCCTGCATGAACAGGATGTGGAACTGCGACGGTACCGCGAGCAGTTCGCGGATGTCGGCCTCGGCCTGCGTGCAGATCGCGCCGAACTCCTTGCCGCGATGGCTCATTTCCATCACGCCCATGCCGCTGCCGTGCCAGTCGAGCATCTCGGCGGCGGCGCGCTGCAGCACCGCCTCCGGCATCGCGGCCGGACCGGCGGAGAAGTTGTACGGGCGCGGACCCGCGGGCTTCGTCACTTCTTGGCAGGCGCCTTGGCGGGCGCTGCGGGCTTGCCGGCACCAGCGGCTCCGCCGGTCGGTGCGCCCAGGGCCTTGGCGACGCTGGCGTCGAGCGCGACCATCTTCGGCTCGATCGTGGCGCGGGTGTCAGCCACCAGCTTTTCGGTCAGGGCGGTCTGCAGCTTGGGGTTGACCTCCTGGTACTTCTTGCTCAGCGGCGAGCTGATCCAGGCCATGAGCTGCTTGAGTTCGTCTTCGCTGAAGTTCTGCTCCATGATCGGGGTCAGGGCGCCCGGTGCCAGTTGCACGGCCTTGTCGCGCACGATCGGGTAGGCCTCGTCGAAGTACTTCTTGAGTTCGGCATCGGCGGCCTTGGCGGCGGCTTCGCGCTTCTCGGCCGGCACCTGCGTCTGCAGGTACTGGGAGCCGGCCTGGGCGATCGGGGCGCTCGACTGTTCGACCAGTCCGCGCGCCAGCGATTCGATGCCGGGGCGCTGCATGTCGATGAACTGCTTGATCAAGGTCGCCTTGTCCTGGGCCATGGCCAGCGAGCTGCCGGCAAGCGCGGCCGTGAGGAGCGCGAGTTTGATTTTTTTCACTGAGGGTTCTCCGTTGAAGGGGGGGTGGAAGTGTCGTCGTCGGCGCCGGGTTCATTCTCGATATTCGCGTCATTCTCGACGATGCGCTGCAGCCCGCTGAGCTTGGCGCCTTCGTCGAGTCCGATCAGGGTGACGCCTTGCGTCGCTCGCCCCAGTTCGCGGATTTCGGAGACTCGGGTGCGCACGAGGACACCCTTGTCGGTGATGAGCATGATCTCGTCATCGGCATGCACGAGAGTCGCCGCCACCACTTTGCCGTTACGTTCACTTTGTTGAATCGCGATCATGCCCTTGGTTCCCCGGCCGTGACGCGTGTACTCGGTAATGCTTGTACGTTTTCCGTAACCGTTTTCGGTCGCGGTGAGCACGCTCTGCTCTTCGTCCTCGGCCACCAGCATGGCGATCACGCCCTGGCCGTCTTCCAGCGTCATGCCGCGCACGCCGCGGGCGTTGCGGCCCATCGGGCGGACGTCGTTCTCGTCGAAGCGCACCGCCTTGCCGCCATCGGAGAACAGCATCACGTCATGGGCGCCGTCGGTCAGGGCGGCACCGATCAGGTAGTCGCCCGGGTCGAGGTCGACCGCGATGATGCCGGCCTTGCGCGGGTTGCTGAATTCGTCGAGCGCGGTCTTCTTGACCGTGCCCATCGAGGTCGCCATGAAGACGTACTGGTTGGCCGGGAAGGTGCGTTTCTCGCCGGTGAGCGCCAGCACGACGTTGATCTTCTCGCCTTCCTGCAGCGGGAACATGTTGACGATCGGCCGTCCGCGCGAGCCGCGCGAGCCCGCCGGCACCTCCCAGACCTTGAGCCAGTAGAGCCGGCCGCGGTTCGAGAAGCACAGGATGTAGTCGTGCGTGTTGGCGATGAACAGCTGGTCGATCCAGTCGTCTTCCTTGGTCGCCGTCGCCTGCTTGCCGCGGCCGCCGCGCTTCTGGGCCCGGTACTCGCTGAGCGGCTGGCTCTTGATGTAGCCGCTGTGCGACAGGGTCACGACCATGTCGGTGGGCGTGATCAGGTCCTCGGTCGAGAGGTCGAAGGCGCTGTGTTCGACCAGGCTGCGGCGGGCGCCCAGCTTGCTCTGGCCGAACTCCTGCTTGATCGCGCCGAGCTCGTCGCCGATGATCACCGAGACCCGCTCCGGCTTGGCCAGGATGTCGAGCAGGTCGTCGATCTCGGCCATCACGTCCTTGTATTCGGCGACGATCTTGTCCTGTTCGAGGCCGGTCAGGCGCTGCAGGCGCATCTGCAGGATTTCCTGGGCCTGGGTGTCCGACAGCTTGTAGAGGCCGTCGGCGTGCATGCCGTATTCGCGCTCGAGGCCGTCCGGCCGGTAGTCGTCGGCGTTGATCACGCCGCCATCGGCGCGGGTGCGGGTCAGCATCTCGCGCACCAGCTTGCTGTCCCAGGCGCGGCTCATCAGCTCGGCCTTGGCGACCGGAGGCGTCGGCGCGTTGCGGATGATCGCGATGAATTCGTCGATGTTGGCCAGCGCCACCGCCAGGCCTTCGAGCACATGGCCGCGCTCGCGCGCCTTGCGCAGGGTGAACACGGTGCGGCGAGTGACCACTTCGCGGCGGTGCTGCAGGAAGACCTCGATCAGGTCCTTGAGGTTGCAGAGCTTCGGCTGGCCGTCGACCAGCGCCACCATGTTGATGCCGAAGGTGTCCTGCAGCTGGGTCTGCTTGTAGAGGTTGTTGAGCACCACCTCGGGCACTTCGCCGCGCTTGAGCTCGATCACCAGCCGCATGCCGGACTTGTCGGATTCGTCCTGGATGTGGCTGATGCCTTCTATCTTCTTCTCGTGCACCAGCTCGGCCATGCGCTCCTGAAGCGTCTTCTTGTTGACCTGGTAGGGCAGCTCGTCGACGATGATCGCCTGCCTCTGGCCACGGTCGATGTCCTCGAAGTGGCACTTGGCGCGCATCACGACCTTGCCGCGGCCGGTGCGGTAGCCGTCCTTGATCCCATTGATGCCGTAGATGATGCCGGCGGTGGGGAAGTCGGGCGCCGGCACGATCTCCATCAGGTCGTCGATGCTGGCGTCGGGGTGGCGCAGCAGGTGCAGGCAGGCGTCGACCACCTCGTTCAGGTTGTGCGGCGGGATGTTGGTCGCCATGCCGACCGCGATGCCGCCGGCGCCATTGACCAGTAGATTTGGCAGTTTGCTCGGCAATACCAGCGGCTCTTTTTCGGAGCCGTCGTAATTGGGGCCGAAATCGACTGTTTCCTTGTCGATATCTCCCAGCATTTCGTGGGCAATTTTGGCCAGCCGGATCTCGGTATAGCGCATGGCGGCCGCCATATCGCCGTCGACCGAGCCGAAATTGCCCTGACCGTCAACCAGCATGTGGCGCATCGAGAAGTTCTGCGCCATCCGAACGATGGTGTCGTAGACCGACTGGTCGCCGTGCGGGTGGTACTTGCCGATGACGTCGCCGACGATACGGGCCGACTTCTTGTAGGGCCGGTTCCAGTCGTTGTTGAGCTCGTGCATGGCGAAAAGCACGCGCCGATGCACCGGTTTGAGGCCGTCCCGGGCGTCCGGAAGGGCGCGCCCGACGATCACGCTCATGGCGTAATCCAGGTAGCTGCGACGCATTTCCTCTTCGAGGCTGATGGGCAGTGTTTCTTTGGCGAACGAGGTCATGGGCGGCACGCTGACGGCAAGGGAGGCGGAATTTTACGCTGTGGACGGTGTCGCACCGCCGCAACACAAGGCCGGTATTCCGCCTCCGTCCTACGTTTCCGGGGCGTCTGCGGGGGGGTTTGCCAAAGACCCTATGGCACAATCGCCTCAACGTTTTGGGTGGTGGTCACTTAAAGCGTCCTTGATTCGCAGCGCGGCTGCGGCTTTTTCCCCAAGAGGAGAACCATGAAGAAACTGAATAAAGTGGCGATGATGTTTGCAGTCGCTGCGCTCGCCACTGCCGCCGGCGCGCAGACCCGTGTCACCGCTGCGAATGGCGGACCGGTCATCGATAACTGGCAAAACGGCACGGGCGAACTGGTCTGGAAGAACGGCACGAACGAACTGTGCTGGCGCGATGCCAACTGGACGCCCGCAACGGCTGCCGCTGGTTGCGACGGCGCTCTGGTTCCGGCACCTCCTGTGGCTGCTGCACCTGCTCCGGCACCGGCTCCGGTTCCCCCGGCAGTCGCTGCTTCGAAGGTCACCTTCGCCGCTGACGCATTCTTCGACTTCGACAAGTACGTCCTGAAGCCTGAAGGCCGCGCCAAGCTCACCGACCTGGTCTCCAAGATCAAGGACGTGAACCTGGAAGTCATCATCGCCGTGGGTCACACCGACTGGATCGGTACCGTTGCGTACAACCAGAAGCTGTCGGTCCGCCGCGCTGAAGCCGTCAAGGCCTTCCTGGTCTCGCAAGGCGTCGAAAAGAACCGCGTGTACACCGAAGGCAAGGGCAAGAGCCAGCCGATCGCTGACAACCGCACCGCCGAAGGCCGCGCCAAGAACCGCCGCGTGGAAATCGAAGTGGTCGGCACCCGCCCCAACAAGTGATTCGCCAGAATCGCTGATGAAAACCCCGCCTCGGCGGGGTTTTTTTATGGCCGGCCGCGCGCCGGCATTTCAATTCGCGACGTTTCATAATCGCTGCATGACAGATACCGTGAATGCCGATCCGGCGGAACTCGCCAAATTTTCCGAACTCGCGCACCGCTGGTGGGATCTCGAAAGTGAATTCCGGCCACTGCACGAAATCAATCCGCTGCGGCTCGACTGGATCGACGGCATCGCACCGATTGCCGGGCGCAAGGTGCTCGACGTGGGCTGCGGCGGCGGAATCCTGGCCGACTCGATGGCGCGCAAGGGCGCCGAGGTGCTGGGTGTCGACCTGGCCGACAAGGCGCTCAAGGTGGCGCAGTTGCATGCCCTTGAGGCCGGCACGCGCGGCGTCAAGTACCGTTCGGTCAGTGCCGAGGCGCTGGCGGCCGAGCAGCCAGCCACTTTCGACGTCGTGACCTGCATGGAGATGCTCGAACACGTGCCCGATCCGGCCTCCGTCGTCAAGGCCTGCGCCGACCTCGCCAAGCCCGGCGGCTGGGTCTTCTTTTCGACCATCAACCGCAACCTCAAGTCCTTCATGCTGGCGATCGTGGGGGCCGAGTACCTGCTGGGCATGCTGCCGCGCGGCACCCACGAATACCAGAAGCTGATCCGGCCGAGCGAGCTGGCCGCCCATTGCCGTGCGGCCGGACTCGATCTGCGCCACACCCGCGGCCTGGAGCACAACCCGCTGACCCGGCGCTACTGGCTGAGCGGCGACACCAGCGTCAACTACATGTTCGCGACCCGCAAGCCGGCGGCTCCCCTGTGAGCACGCGCCGCACCGAAGCCGTCCTGTTCGACCTCGACGGCACCCTGATCGACAGCGCCCCCGACCTGGGCGCCGCGGCCGACCAGATGCGGACCGAGCGCGGCCTGCCTTCGCTGCCGCTCGCGCGCTATCGCCCGATGGCGGGCGCCGGCGCGCGGGGCATGCTGGGCGTGGCGTTCGGCATCACGCCCGAGGCGCCCGATTTCCCGGTACTGCGGGAAGAGTTCTTCGTCAAGTACGAATCGCGGATGCTGCTCAACACGCAGGTCTTCGAAGGCGTGGCCGAGCTGGTCGAGGCGCTGAGGGCATCGGGCCTGCAGTGGGGCGTCGTCACCAACAAGTCCGAGCGCTTCACGGTGCCGTTGACACGCGCGATGGCGCTGTTCGAGAGTGCGCGCGCGATCGTCAGCGGCGACACCACGCCGCATGCGAAGCCGCATCCGGAGCCGCTGTTCGAGGCGGCGCGCCGGCTGGGCGTCGCGCCGGAGCACTGTGTCTACGTGGGCGACGACGAACGCGACATGATGGCCGGCCGGGCCGCCGGCATGCGGACCGTGGCTGCGACCTACGGCTACATGGGCGAGCAGGCGGAAGTCGCGCGCTGGGAGGCCGACGCCGCCATCGCTTCGCCGATGGAGCTCTTGCAATGGCTGAAACAGGCCTAAAATGCGAGGCTTGGGGCTGCACTGGTTTCGACGTGGGTTCGGAATCGCAGCGGGGCATGTCGAGCTGAATGCGCTCGTAAAACAGATTCAAACAAACTAACTGCAAACGACGAACGTTTCGCACTCGCCGCTTAATTGCCGGTGAGCTTTGCAACAGCAGGCCGATGGGCTGGGCAAGGGGGCGCTAGAGCAATCTGACGCCTCCCGGCTGCAAAGATAATCTACATGGGCTGGTCCTGATCCGGGTACCTTGGGTCGGGACGAGAAAATAGGGTGCTGGCGGCCGGTGTAGCGTGCGACTGCGCGACACCGGTGGCGAGACTCAAATCAGATCGCTAAACATGTAGATCTGCGCGACGAAGGCTTGCGGACGGGGGTTCAAATCCCCCCAGCTCCACCACTCAAGAACGCGCCGCCGATGCATTTTGCATCGGCGGCGCATCTGCGATCCAATCCCTCCACGGCACCCCCTGTCCCGTGCAAAGAGGCCCATGGATTCATCGAAGACGACATTGACGACCCACAGCGACGTGCATGCGCGGCGCCACTGCTGGACGAAGGCGCTGCGCTTGGGCGTGGCAGCGGCATTCACGTGGGCCGGCGCCTTTGCGCAGGCGGCCTCGCAGGCACCGGTCACCGCCGAGAACGGCATGGTCGTGAGCGCCCAAACCCTGGCGACCCAGGTGGGCGTCAATGTGCTCAAGCGCGGCGGCAACGCGTTCGACGCCGCGGTGGCGGTGGGCTACGCGCTGGCGGTGGTCTATCCGGCGGCCGGAAATCTCGGCGGCGGCGGATTCATGACGGCGCAGCTGGCCGACGGCCGCAAGACCTTCCTGGATTTCCGCGAGAAGGCGCCGCTGGCGGCAACGCCCGACATGTACCTCGACAAGACCGGCAACCTGATTCCGGGCCTCAGCACCCGGGGCCACCTCGCGGTCGGTGTGCCCGGCACGGTCGCCGGCCTCGAGCGGGCCCGCGAACAGTACGGCACCATGAAGCGCAGCGCGCTGGTCGCGCCGGCGATCGCGCTGGCCGAACGCGGCTTCGTGCTGCAGCAGGGCGACATCGACATGCTGGCGACCGCCACCACCGATTTCAGCAGCGATCCGGCGTCGGCGGCGGTGTTCCTGAACAAGGGCGAAGCCTTCGCCGTGGGGCAGAAGCTGGTCCAGAAAGACCTGGCGAAGACCTTGAAGGCGATCAGCCGCCACGGGGTCGACGGCTTCTACAAGGGGCCCGTGGGCAGCGCGATCGTGGCCTCGAACCAGGCCGGGGGCGGGCTGATCACGCAGGCCGACCTCGACCAGTACAAGGCGCGCGAACTGCTTCCGATCGAGTGCAGCTACCGCGGCTATCGCGTCATTTCGGCGCCGCCGCCGAGTTCGGGCGGCGTGGTGCTCTGCGAGATGCTGAACATCCTCGAGGGCTACCCGCTCAAGTCGCTGGGCTTCCGGTCGGCCCAGGGCGTGCACTACCAGATCGAGGCCATGCGCCATGCCTACGTCGACCGCAACAGCCAGCTGGGCGACCCGGACTTCGTGAAGAACCCGGTCGAGCGCCTGATCGACAAGCGCTATGCCGACAAGATCCGCAGCACCATCGATCCGGCGCGCGCCGGCGTGTCCAAGGACCTGCGCAACGGGGTCGCGCCGCACGAAGGCAGCAACACCACGCACTATTCGATCCTCGACCAGTGGGGCAATGCGGTGTCGGTGACCTACACCCTCAACGACTGGTTCGGCGCCAAGGTCATGGCGGCAGGCACCGGCGTGCTGCTCAACAACGAGATGGACGACTTCACCTCGAAGGCGGGCGAACCCAACATGTACGGGCTGATCCAGGGCGAAGCCAACGCGATCGCGCCGGGAAAACGGCCCCTGAGCTCGATGAGCCCGACCATCGTCTCGCGGGACGGACGGCCGGTGCTGGTGGTCGGCACGCCGGGCGGCAGCCGCATCATCACGACGGTGCTCCACAGCATCCTGAACCTGGTCGACTACGGCATGGACGTGCAGGAAGCCGTGGACGCGCCGCGCTTCCACCAGCAGTGGATGCCGGACGTGACCAACGTCGAGCCGTTCGCGCTGTCGCCGGACACCCGCAAGATCCTGCTCGACATGGGCCACGAATTCGGCGAGGCCCAGCCCGCCAACCACCTGGCGGCGATCCTGGTCGGCGCGCCCACGCTGGGGGGCCGGCCGGTGGGCGCCAACCGCTTCTATGGCGCCAACGATCCGCGCCGCAACACGGGCCTCGCGCTCGGCTACTGAATGCATATCGAAGAAATTCTCTACACCCAGGGCTTCGGTACCCGGCGCGTGTGCGCCGGACTGGTCCAGCAGGGCTTCGTCACGATCGACGGCGCCCCGGTCACCGATCCCGGCGCTGACGTGGCGACCGACGGCCTGCACTTCACGGTCCAGGGCACTGCCTGGGCGTACCACGAGAAGGCCTACCTGATGCTGCACAAGCCGGCCGGCACCGAATGCTCGCAGAAGCCGTCGACCTACCCGAGCATCTACACGCTGCTGCCTTCGCCGCTGCGGCTGCGGCCGAACAAGGGGGCCGTGCAGGGCGTGCAGGCGATCGGTCGCCTCGACCAGGACACCACGGGCCTGCTGCTGCTGACCGACGACGGCCAGTTCATCCATCGGATGGGGTCTCCGAAGCACCATGTGCCGAAGGTCTACGAGGTCACGACCAAGCATCCGGTCGACCCGGGCCAGATCGACCGGCTGCTGGCCGGCGTGGTGCTCGACGACGACCCGAAGCCGGTCCGGGCCGCCGCCTGCGAGGCCACCGGCCCGCTGCAGCTGAGCCTGACCTTGACCGAAGGCAAGTACCACCAGGTCAAGCGCATGCTGGCGGCGGTCGGCAACCGGGTCGAGGCGCTGCATCGCTCGCGCATCGGGCAACTGGCGCTGCCGGACGACCTGGCGCCCGGCCAGTGGCGCTGGCTTGACGCGGATCAAGTCGAAGGCCTGCGCAGCGCGCGCGGCGGTCAGCCAACGGTGGGTGTGGGTCGTTAAGATAGCCAGTCTTCGTCCGGAACTCCTCCCTTGCGCTCCATTTCCTCCCTGACGGGCCGTTTCGCGGCCTTTTTGTTTGTCTGCGCGTCGGTGGCTTCCCAGGCCGCCGAACCCCCGCCAGTCTTCGTGCTCAACTCCCTCGACGCCACCGTCAGCGTGATCGAGCCCACCGGCTGGACCGAGAAGACGCGCATCCCGACCGGCAAGGAGCCGCACCATCTCTACCTGGCGCCCGATGAGCATTCGCTGATCGTCGCCAACTCGGCCGGTGACTCGCTGACCTTCCTCGATCCGCGCACGGCCGAGGTGCAGCGCGTGGTCTACGGGATCATCGACCCCTACCACCTGCGCTTCTCGCCCGACATGAAGTGGTTCGTCACCGCGGGCAACCGCCTGAACCACGTCGACGTCTACCGCTGGGACGGCAAGGAGCCCAAGCTGGTCAAGCGCATCCCGACCGGCAAGACGCCCAGCCACATCTGGATCGACGGCAAGAGCACCACGGCCTATGTCTCGATGCAGGACAGCGACGAACTGATCGCGGTCGACCTGGCGACGCAGACCATCCGCTGGCGCACCGCGACCGGCCCGATGCCGGCAGACATCTTCGGCATCCACGACGGCAAGACGCTGCTGGTGGGCCTGACCGGCAGCGATGGCGTGCAGGTGTTCGACGTCGCGGGCGCCCAGCCCAAGCTGGTCGGCAAGATCCCGACCGGCAAGGGCGCCCATGCCTTCCGCGCCGCCGGCGACGGCGGCCGCAGCGTGTTCGTCAGCAACCGGGTGGCCAACACCATCAGCCGCATCGACCTCGCGACGCTGCAGGTGACCGACACCTACCCGGTGCCCGGCGGACCCGACTGCATGGACGTCTCGGCCGACGGCAAGACCCTCTACGTGACCTCGCGCTGGGCCAAGAAGCTCAGCGTGGTCGACCTGGCCAGCCGCAAGGTGGTGCGGCAGGTGAACGTCGGCCGGTCGCCGCACGGGGTGTGGACGCTCGACCATGCCAAGTCCTGAATGGCCCCCACGCTCCCCCACTGCGTGTGGGTCGCTGCCCCCCGAGGGGGAGTCAGCAGGCCGCCAGTCTGCGCGAAGCGCGGACTTCGCCGCGCTGGCGGCCCGGCGCCGGCCTAGGCTTGCCGCCGGCGCATTGCTGCTGGCGGCCTGCGCGGCCGTCTCGGGCCAGGCGCTGGCCCAGGCCTGCGCCAAGCCGGTCTACCTGACCTTCGATACCGGCCACATGGGCATTGCGCCGCTGGTGGCCGAGGTGCTCAAGCGGCAGGACGTCCGCGTGACCTTCTTCGCCGCCGCCGAGCGCACCCAGACCGACGGCGACAGCCTCGACAACCATTGGGCGCCGTGGTGGAAGGCGAGGGCGGCCGAGGGCCACGAGTTCGCCTCCCACACCTACGACCATGCCTACTGGCGCGGCGACATCAAGGGCGTCGAGCCGCGCTTCCGGATCCGCCCGACGGCCGGCGCCTTCGCCGGCCGCGAGTTCACCTGGAGCGCCGCCGAATACTGCGCCAATGTCGCCAAGTCCTCCGAGCGGCTGCAGCTCATCACGGGCAAGAAGCCGCTGCCGCTGTTCCGCGCGCCGGGCGGCAAGACCTCGCCCAAGCTGCTGGCGGCCGCCAAGGCCTGCGGCTTCGAGCACGTGGCCTGGGCGCCGGCCGGCTTCCTGGGCGACGAACTGCCGAGCGAGACCTACAGCAACGCGCAGCTGCTGGCCCAGGCGCTCGACAAGATCCAGCCCGGCGACATCCTGCTTGCGCACCTGGGCATCTGGTCGCGCAAGGACCCGTGGGCGCCGGCCGACCTCGAGCCGCTGATCGTCGGCCTCAAGGCCCGCGGCTTCTGCTTCGAGACGCTGCGCCAGCATCCGGCCTACCGCGCCTGGATCGCGGCCCATTCCTGAACCTTCGGTCGTTCCCGCGGATCGCACGCAGATGGATTGGCTCACCGACCTCTTCTCGTCCTTGCAGCAATGGCTGTTCGAGGCCGCCGTCCAGCCGCTGGTCTATGCCATCGGCCTGGGCGGCTGGGTCGAGGATGCCTTCGACGCCACCGGCTGGCTGCTGGTCGGCCTGATCCAGATCGCGGTGCTGGTCGCGGTCATCGGCCCGCTGCAGCGCTGGCGGCCAGCCGAGCCGGTGGTCGACCGGCGCGCGATCCGCACCGACATCCTCTACACGCTGATCCACCGGCTCGGGCTGTTCCGGCTGGCCATGTTCTTCGCCGTGCAACCGCTGTTCGACGACCTGCTGGGGGCGGCGCGCGCGGCCGGCTGGGGCAGCATGCACCTGGACGAACTCTGGCCCGGCGTGACCGACGTGCCCTGGATCGCGTTCGCGATCTACCTGGTCGTGCTGGACTTCGTCGAGTACCTGATCCACCGCGGCCAGCATCGCTTCCGCTGGTGGTGGGCGCTGCATTCGCTGCACCACTCGCAGCGCCAGATGACGATGTGGAGCGACAACCGCAACCACCTGCTCGACGACCTGATCCACGACGCGATCATCGTCCTCGTGGCGCAGCTGATCGGCGTCGCGCCGGGGCAGTTCATCGCGATCGTCGCTTTCACCCAGCTCAGCGAGAGCCTGCAGCATGCCAACCTGCGCCTCGGCTTCGGCGCCATCGGCGAGCGCCTGTGGATCAGCCCGCGCTTCCATCGGGTGCACCACGCGATCGGCATCGGGCACGAGTCCCAGGAACCGAAGACCTTGGGAGGCCACAATTTCGGCGTGCTGCTGCCCTGGTGGGACATGCTCTTTCGGAGCGTCAACTTCGAAGACCGCTACGACGCCACCGGCATCCGCGACCAGGTCGAGCCCGATGCGAGTGGCCGGGTGCGCGACTACGGGCGCGGCTTCTGGGCCCAGCAATGGCTCGGGCTGCGGCGCCTGGTCGGCAGGGATTGAGGCGCCGCGGTCACCGCTGGCGTTATCCTCGGCACCCGATGCGTCTTCTCCTCGATTCCTTCTGGCGCGCGGTCGCCTACTGCCTGCACCCGCGGGTGATCGTGCTGTCGCTGCTGCCGCTCGGCCTGATGATCGCGCTGGCGACGGTGCTCGGCTATTTCTACTGGGACGCCGCGGTGGCCTGGACCCGCTCGGCGCTCGATGCCTGGCCCCTGCTGGCCGGCTTCTGGGGCTGGATCGGCCGCTTCTTCTCCGGCGACGTCACGGCCGCGCTGGCGCCGCTGGTGGTGGTCTTCGCCGCCACGCCGCTGATCGTCGTGGTGTCGCTGCTGATCGTGGCCGGCATCATGGCGCCGGCGCTCACCCGGCTGGTGGCCGAGCGGCGCTTCGCCAGCCTGGAGCAGAAGAAGGGCGCCTCTTTCTTCGGCAGCATGGCCCGTTCGATCGGCCTCACGGTGCTGGCGCTGCTGGCGCTGGTGGTGTCGATGCCGCTGTGGCTGATCCCGCCGCTGGTGCTGATCCTTCCGCCGTTGATCTGGGGCTGGCTGACCTACCGCGTGATGAGCTTCGACGCGCTGGCCGAGCACGCCAGCCCCGAGGAGCGCGACACGCTGCTGCGCACCCACCGCCTGCCGCTGCTGGGCATCGGCGTGCTGTGCGGCTACCTCGGTGCGGCACCCAGCATCGTCTGGGCTTCAGGCCTCTTGTTCGCCGCCGCCTTCTTCGTGCTGGCGCCGCTGGCCATCTGGATCTATACCCTGGTGTTCGCCTTCTCGGCGCTGTGGTTTGCCCACTATTGCCTCGATGCGCTGGCCCAGTTGCGGGCGCAGCGTGCCGCGGCCGCCGTTTCCTCTTCCGCGGTCGAAGTGCTGGATGCCAGCGCGGCCGCGAGCCAATGGAGTGCCCCATGAGCCGTTCTTTCGGTCTGATCGTCGTCGGCGACGAAATCCTGTCGGGCAAGCGCGTCGACAAGCACATGCCCAAGGTGATCGAGTTGCTCGCCGCGCGCGGGCTCGAGCTCGGCTGGGCGGAGTACGTGGGCGACGTGCCGGTGCGCATCACGGCGGCGCTGGGCCGCGCCTTCGCGTCGGGCGACATCGTGTTCTCGACCGGCGGCATCGGCGCCACGCCCGACGACCACACGCGCCAGTGCGCGGCGGCCGCTCTGGGCGTGCCGCTGGCGCTGCATCCCGAAGCCGAGGCACTGATCCGCGAGCGCATGCAGGACACGGCGCGCGAGCAGGGCACGGTCTACGAGCCCGACCGCCCGGACAACGTCCACCGCCTGAACATGGGCGTGTTCCCGCTCGGCGCCAAGATCATTCCGAACACCTACAACAAGATCCCCGGCTTCAGCGTCGGCGACGTCCACTTCGTGCCCGGCTTCCCGGTGATGGCCTGGCCGATGATCGAATCGGTGCTCGACGGCCGCTACGCCGGCCTGTTCGCGCGCGGCCGCGCCGGCGAAAAATCGGTGATCGTCTACGGCGCCATGGAGGCGACCCTGACGCCGCTCATGCAGGCGGTCGAGCGCGACCATCCCGGCATCAAGGTGTTCAGCCTGCCGAGCGTCGACCACCCGCAGCACGGACGCCACATCGAGCTCGGCGTCAAGGGCGATGCGAGCCGGGTCGAAGCCGCCTACAGCCAGCTGCTGGCCGGTCTGCACGGCTTTGATGCACGGCTTGGCCCCGAAATGGTGCGTTGACAAACGACGCACCATATTGGTTACAACTTGCCTTGTTTTGGGGGTTCCCCGGGGCGCCGAGGCGCTCCCGGCCCCTGTGACAATGGCATAGAAACTGCATCCTGAATTCCCGTACTTCCAACCCCCTGTCTATACCAAGGAGAACCTGATGGCCAAGACCGTCGCCGACGTACTCAAACTCGTGAAGGAAAACGAGGTCAAGTTCGTCGATTTCCGCTTCACCGACACCCGCGGCAAAGAGCAGCACGTGACCGTGCCCGTTTCCGCGTTCGATGAAGACAAGTTCACTTCGGGCCACGCATTCGATGGCTCCTCGATCGCCGGTTGGAAGGGCATCGAAGCGTCGGACATGCAGCTCATGCCCGATCCGAACACGGCCAACATCGATCCGTTCTTCGAAGAAACGACGATGATCCTGACCTGCGACGTGGTCGACCCGTCGGATGGCAAGCCCTACGAACGCGACCCGCGCTCGCTGGCCAAGCGCGCCGAAGCCTACATGAAGGCCTCGGGCCTCGGCGACACCGCCTTCTTCGGACCGGAACCCGAATTCTTCGTCTTCGACGGCGTGCGCTGGTCGAACGACATGTCCGGCTGCTTCGTGAAGATCGAGTCCGAAGAAGCCGCCTGGAACACCGGCAAGGAATTCGAGCACGGCAACACCGGCCACCGTCCCGCGGTCAAGGGCGGCTACTTCCCGGTGCCCCCGGTCGACAGCTTCCAGGACATGCGCTCCGAGATGTGCCTGGTGCTCGAATCGCTGGGCATCCCGGTCGAAGTGCATCACCATGAAGTGGCCAACGCCGGCCAGATGGAGCTCGGCACCAAGTTCAGCACGCTGATCCAGCGCGCCGACTGGGTCCAGCTGCAGAAGTACGTGATCCACAACGTGGCCCACGCCTACGGCAAGACCGCCACCTTCATGCCGAAGCCGATCGTCGGCGACAACGGCTCGGGCATGCACGTGCACCAGTCGGTCTGGAAGGACGGCAAGAACCTGTTCGCAGGCGACGGCTACGCCGGCCTGAGCGACTTCGCGCTGCACTACATCGGCGGCATCATCAAGCACGCCCGCGCGCTGAACGCCATCACGAACCCCGGCACCAACAGCTACAAGCGCCTGGTGCCCGGCTTCGAAGCCCCGGTCAAGCTGGCCTATTCGGCCAAGAACCGCTCGGCCTCGATCCGCATCCCGTTCGTGGCGAACCCGAAGGGCCGCCGCGTCGAAGCCCGCTTCCCGGACCCGCTGATGAACCCGTACCTGGGCTTCGCGGCGCTGCTGATGGCCGGCCTCGACGGCGTCGAGAACAAGATCCATCCGGGCGAAGCCGCCAGCAAGGACCTGTACCACCTGCCGCCGGAAGAAGACGCGCTGATCCCGACCGTCTGCCACAGCCTCGACCAGGCGCTCGAGTACCTCGACAAGGACCGTGCCTTCCTGACCAAGGGCGGCGTGTTCACCGATTCGTACATCGATGCCTACATCGACCTCAAGATGCAGGAAGTGACGCGCTTCCGCATGGCGACGCATCCGGTCGAGTTCGACATGTATTATTCTTTGTGATTCGTGATCAGCTCGGGCTTGCGCCGGAGCGTTAAAAAAGGACGGCTGCGGCCGTCCTTTTTGTTTGGGCGGGAACATCCGGGTCGGATCTGTTTCGAATTGCATGAAAATGCCGACTTGCGGCGCACTACACCCAAGACCATGAAGACTCTCTCCGTTCTCCTGCTGACCACCGTGGCGGCGGCCGGCGTGCCTTTGCAGGCCCAGGCGCAGCAAGAGCGCGTCTGGCGCTGCGGCAACGAATACACCAACAACGCGACCGTCGCCCAGCAGCGCGGCTGCAAGATCATGGAAGGCGGCAACCTGACCATCGTTCAGGGCACCCGGCCGGTCGCCTCGGCCGCGCCGGCCGCCGGCGGGACCGCGGTGCGCGCGCCGGCCGGCAGCCCGCGGGTCGAAGGCGCCGACCAGCGTGCGCGCGACGGCGAGGCCCGCTCGGTGCTGGAGGCCGAACTGCGCAAGGCCCAGGAGCGGCAAACCCAGCTGCTCAGGGACTACAACAACGGCGAGCCCGAGAAGCAGGGCAGCGAAAGCAAGAACTACCAGAAGTATCTCGACCGCGTGGCCGAGATGAAGGCCGAGATCGCCCGCAACGAGAGCGACATCGCCGGCCTTCAACGCGAGATCGGCCGCCTGCCCGCGGTCAATCGCTGACCGGATGGCCTTTGGTAAATCGGCTGGACCGGGCAAGCGTTTCCAGGCCTTCGACCTGCTGTCGACGCTGATCGCGGTGGTGCGGGTCGACGGCTCGGTGCTGTTCGCGAACGCGGGCCTCGAGGACGCGCTCGGCACCTCGCGCCGCACGCTCGAGGGCTCGCAGTTCGGGGCCTGCTTCCAGGAGCCTCAGGTGCTGCGCACCGCCATCGACGGCGCCCGCAGCAACGACTTCGCGACGCTGCGCTACGAGGCCTTGCTGCGCCGCGTCAACCACGAACTGATGCCGGTGCTGGTGACGCTGGCCCAGAGCGACAAGGCGGGCGAGCTGATCATCGAGATGTCGCCGCTCGAGCAGCAGGCGCGGCAGGACCGCGAGGAGCGGCTGCTCGACCAGGCGCAGGCCAACAAGGAGCTGATCCGCAATCTCGCGCACGAGATCAAGAATCCGCTCGGCGGCATTCGCGGCGCCGCGCAACTGCTGCAGATGGAGGTCGAGTCGCGCGACCTGATCGAGTACACGCAGGTCATCATCCACGAGGCCGACCGGCTGCAGACGCTGGTCGACCGGCTGCTGGCGCCACACCGCCGGCCGCACGTGGTGGGCGACGTCAACATCCACGAGGTCTGCGAGCGGGTGCGTTCGGTGATCCTGGCGGAGTTTCCGCGCGACCTCCACATCGAGCGCGACTTCGACGTCTCGATTCCCGAGTTTCGCGGCGATCGCGAGCAGCTGATCCAGGCCACGCTCAACATTGTCCACAACGCCGCCCAGGCCCTGGCCGAGCGGCGTGCCGCGGGCGATGCGCAGATCACTTTCAAGACCCGCATCGCGCGTCAGGTTATCTTCAATAAGCAGTGGTATCGACTGGCACTGGAATTGCATGTCATCGACAACGGACCGGGCGTGCCGGACGCGATCAAGGACCGCATTTTTTACCCGCTGGTGTCGGGCAGGGATGGCGGGACAGGCTTGGGATTGACGCTTGCGCAAACTTTTGTGCAACAGCATCACGGCGTGATCGAGTGCGACAGCGTCCCGGGACGGACCGATTTCAAGATACTGATACCGCTGCCCTAGCAGCCAAGCAACAAGGAGCTGCATGAAGCCGATCTGGATAGTGGATGATGATCAATCAATCCGCTTCGTGCTGGAAAAAGCGCTGCTGCGCGAAGACCTGCCGACCCGTAGCTTCACCAATCCGCGCGAGGTTCTTGCCGCCCTCGACGCGGCCGCCGACGACGAGACCCAGGGCCCGCAGGTCCTGGTCAGCGACATCCGCATGCCCGGTGGCTCGGGGCTCGACCTGCTCGACAAGATCAAGGCCAAGCATCCTGGCCTGCCGGTGATCATCATGACGGCCTTCTCCGACCTCGATAGCGCCGTCTCGGCCTTCCAGGGCGGCGCCTTCGAATACCTGCCGAAGCCTTTCGATCTGCCGCGCGCGGTCGAACTGATCCGCCGCGCGGTCGACGAAAGCCAGCGCGAGGAAGTGGCCGAGGAGCGCATGGCGGCCGCGCCCGAGATGCTCGGGCAGGCGCCGGCGATGCAGGACGTGTTCCGTGCCATCGGCCGGCTGTCGCAAAGCAATGTCACGGTGTTGATCACCGGCGAATCGGGCTCGGGCAAGGAACTGGTGGCGCGGGCGCTGCACAAGCATTCGCCGCGCGCGAGCGGCCCGTTCGTCGCCATCAACACGGCCGCGATCCCGAAGGACCTGCTCGAGAGCGAGCTGTTCGGCCACGAGCGCGGCGCCTTCACCGGCGCCCAGACCATGCGCCGCGGCCGTTTCGAACAGGCCGAAGGCGGCACGCTGTTTCTCGACGAGATCGGCGACATGCCCTTCGACCTGCAGACGCGCCTGCTGCGCGTCCTGAGCGATGGGCATTTCTATCGCGTCGGCGGCCACAACTCGGTCAAGGCCAACGTGCGGGTGATCGCGGCGACCCACCAGGACCTCGAACAGCGCGTGAAGCTCGGCGGCTTCCGCGAAGACCTGTTCCACCGGCTCAACGTGATCCGGCTGCGGCTGCCGGCGCTGCGCGAGCGCGGCGAGGACGTGCCGGCGCTGACGCGGCATTTCCTGCAGCAGAGCGCCAAGCAGCTCGGCGTCGAGCCGAAGCGCATCTCCGATGCGGCGCTGGCGCAGCTGGCGACCTTCGGTTTTCCGGGCAACGTTCGCCAGCTCGAGAACATCTGCCACTGGCTGACCGTGATGGCGCCGGCGCAGTTGATCGAGGCCAAGGACCTGCCGCCCGAAGTGATGGCGATCGCCCCGGCCGCTGAGCCGCATGCGGTGGCCGCGCCGGTGGCGGCCGAGCGCGAGCCGCTGGGGATGCCCGCGTCGACGGCCGTTGCGGCGCCTGCCGCCGCGGGTGTGCCGGCGGCGGCAGGCGCCTCGCTGGCGTGGGAGAGCGGCCTGGAGCTTGAAGCCCAGAGCATGCTGGCGGCGGGCCGCACGGATGTCTGGGACGCGCTGTCGCGCCGCTTCGAGTCGCGGCTGATCCTGACGGCGCTGGCCAGCACGAGGGGCCGCCGCATCGAGGCGGCCCAGAAGCTCGGCATCGGCCGCAACACCATCACCCGCAAGATCCAGGAATTGGGGCTGGAGTAAGAATGCAGCCGAGCTTCGCCTCAGGGCGTTGATGCGGATGCAGCCAATGCCAGGGATACCGCGGAGCCGGCTTTGCCGGGCCGCAGGTATCGCCCCCGGAGGGGGAGGCGCCGCAGGCGCTTCGGGGGTGAGCCGTTGCTAGCGATTGCGCTGGCCCAGGGTCAGCGTGTCTAGCTGGAACTGGCCGCTCTTGTCCCACAGCCAGGTGTCGACATAGGTGTGAGCGCCGATCTTGCCCGGGCTGGGCAACGGCGACGCGCCCTTGATCAGCTCGGCGATCATGCCGCTCACCTCGGGCGCGTGGCTGGGCGTGCGGGAGAAGTAAACGCCTTTGACTCGGCCGTCGGCATCGACGTCGGTCTCGGTCACCACCACGGCATAGACCAGCGGCGGAATCTTGCCCTTGTAGATGCGCTGCGGGTACTTCTTGTAGATGGCCGCCGCGCCGACCTTGCGGTAGGCCTTCACGGCCGGTGTCTGGGCCGTGATCAGTCGCGAGGGGGAGGCCTCGGTCGAGGATGCTGCGGTATCGGGCGCTGCGGCCGGCGCGGCGGCTGTCGTCGCTTCCGGCTTCAACACGCTGCAGCCCGAAAGTCCGAGCAGCAGCGCGAGCGTGGTGAGCGCAAGCGGGTTCTTCATGGGGCCAGCTCCATGATCACCGGCGCGTGGTCGCTGGGCTTTTCCCATTTGCGCGGCACGCGATCGATCACGCAGCTCTTGACGCGTGGCACCAGCGGCTGGCTGACCAGGACATGGTCGATGCGCAGTCCGCGGTTCTTCTGGTAGCCGAGCATGCGGTAGTCCCACCAGGAGTAGCTCTTGGGCGGCTGCTCGAAGAGCCGGAAGCTGTCCGCCAGGCCAAGTTGCAGCAGCGCGTTGAAATGCGCGCGCTCCTGGGGCGTGTGGTGGATCGTCCCGGCGAGGCCGACCGGGTCGTAGCTGTCGCGGTCTTCGGGGGCGACGTTGAAATCGCCGAGCAGGACCAGGTTCGGATGGGCCACCAGTTCCTGGCGCAGCCAGTCGTGCAGGCCGTCGAGCCACTTCATCTTGTAGAMGAACTTCTCGCTGTCGGGCGCCTGGCCGTTGACGAAGTAGCCATTGACGATGCGCAGCGCGCCGGCCGGCGTGTCGAGCGTGCCGCTGATGACGCGTGAATGATCGTCGGCGAAACCGCCGATGTTCTTCAGGACGTCGCGAACCGGCGCGCGGCTCAGGATCGCGACCCCGTTGTAGGTTTTCTGGCCGAACACGGCCGAATCGTAGCCAGCGTCCTTGAGCACCTCAAGCGGAAACTTGTCGTCGCTCATCTTGAGTTCTTGCAGGCACAGGACATCGACCGGATTGGCGGCCAGCCAGTCGAGGACGTGCTGCAGGCGGGCGGTGAGGGAGTTGACGTTCCAGGTGGCCAGCTTCATTGCAAGTCGTTGAATCTATGGGGATCGTGTCGGGGGGTCGGATGACTATACCCGCCTGGTTGGCGGCTGCTGCGACCCTGGGCACGCGGATCGCCGGCGATCGCCGATCGCGCGCTTTGAGCGCCTGGCACCCCAGGGCCTTCTGAGAATATTCTCATGTGCCTTTCGGCGGGGGCCTACATTTTCAAGCGAAGAAAGTGGGAAATTTCCGTGCTAATTGAAGACATTGCGCGCTCGCCAATGGCGCACGGCCGATATACGGGTGCTCATGAATAAACATAATTTAGCCCCTTATGAGTGAGAACAAAAGCGCCGGAATTTGCATGAACGCCGACCTCTTTCCGGTCTGCCACTGCCAAGGTTGCTGGCCAATGGCGCAAGCCATCATCAGTGGTCCATCGCAGCTTCATTGAGCATTGACGCGGGGGGTGCGATCCCGCGACATCCAGCGGCTGCTCGGCGACCCGTTCACTCGAATCAGGTCAGCGCGCGGCATCCGTCCACTTTCATTTTGTTTGAGCGGCTTCCGGTGCACTCGCATCCGTTGCCGGAGTCGCTCGCCTTCTTTCGACGATGAATCCCGGCGACATCCGCGGATCCCCAGTTTCATGACTCTCCTGCGCAAGTTCTGTTGTCTGGCTTCGGCTGTGGCGATTTCGTGCTCGTCCCTGGGTGTGGCTTCGGCTCAGGGCCTGGATGCCAACGCGTCGCCCTATGACGCGGCCATCCGGAATGCCGCTGACCCGGCGAGCGGGCAGGGCGCGCTCGCCCCCTTGCGCCAGGCCCCGCCGGCCACGGGGTTGGGCGGCCCGTCGGCCCCGATCCCCCAGGTGGTACCCACCGCGCCGCAAGGCTTGGACTACCGCGCCAACCTGCAGAGCGACGTGTTCGGTGCCCAGCTCTTCACCGGCGCTTTTGCCAATGCGGGCGCGACCCAGTTCAACCCCGACTACCTCATTGCCAGCGGCGACAGCCTGCAGGTGCGGCTGTGGGGTGCGTTCGAGTTCGACGCGCCGCTCACGGTGGATCCCCAGGGCAACGTCTTCCTGCCGCACGTGGGCCCGGTCAGCGTGCGCGGTGTTCGCAACCAGGAGTTGCAGGGGGTGGTGGCGGCCGCGGTGCGGCGCGTGTTCCGCGCCAACGTCAACAGCTATGCGAGCCTGGCGGCGGCGCAGCCGGTGCGCGTGTTCGTCGGCGGTTATGTGTATCGCCCGGGCCTGTACAGCGGCACCAGCATGGACAGCCTGCTGCACTTCCTCGATCAGGCCGGCGGCATCGATCCCGAGCGTGGTTCCTTCTTGAACGTTCAGGTCAAGCGCGGGGCGCAGGTGCGGGCGACGGTCAACCTGTACGACTTTCTCTTGAGCGGCAGCATGCCGCTGAACCAGTTGGGGACCGGCGACGTCATTTTTGTCGGACCGCGCCAGAGCATGGTGAAGGTGACGGGATTGGTGGAAAGCGCCAAGCGCTTCGAATTCGCCAATGCCGTGAAGCCGACCGTGGACGACCTGGCGCACATGGCCAAGCCCAACCCGCAGGCAACCCACGTGCGCGTGGTTCGCAACACCGGCACCACGCGCAACACTGAGTACTTTCCGCTCGACCAGGCGCGCGACGTCCGGCTGCAGGGCGGCGACGAGCTCGAATTCACGGCCGACAAGAAGCCCGGGACGATCAGCGTGCGCGTCGAAGGCGAGCACATGAGCGCACAGGAATACGTCCTGCCTTACGGCACGCGCCTGGGCACCTTGATGCAGCAGGTCGAGTTGAACGAGCGCTCGGAAGGCCAGAGCGTGCAGCTGTTCCGCCAGAGCGTGAAGCAGCGTCAGAAGGAGATGCTGGCGACGTCGCTGCACAGCCTGGAGAGCGCGTTGCTGACTGCGCGCAGTGGGTCCGAGGGGGAGGCGCTGCTGCGCAAGACCGAGGCCGAATTGACGCTGCAATGGATCGATCGCGCCAAGAAGATCGAGCCCCTGGGCCAGGTCGTCATTTCTCAGGCGAAAGAGCGCGACGACCTGCTGCTGGAGAACGGCGACGTGTTGCGCGTCCCGACCCGCGACGGACTGGTGCTGGTGAGCGGCGAGGTGCTGTTCCCGAATGCCGTGGTCTATCAGAACACGCTGACGCTCAAGGACTACATCGACCGTGCTGGTGGCTATACGCAGAGCGCTGATGTCACGCGTCTGGTGATCGCACGCCGCGATGGCAGTTTTGACCAGACGGAAACGGGCAGCAGCCTGCCTGTTCGGCCCGGTGACCAGGTGATGGTGCTGCCGAAGGTGGATGACAAGAAGAGGCAGTTCTGGAAGGAGATGTTCCAGATCGTTTATCAGATTGCGGTGAGTGCGCGGGTGGTGGTTGGGCTTTGATTGAAAAAAAAGCCGAGTGCAAAAAATTGAAATGAAAAAAGAAACTATTTCGAAAAATAATACATCCATGCTGACAGTGATTATTCCGATCCGTGCATCTTCTGACAGAAAGGATGCGATTCATCGACTTTCGTTCGTCATGCAGGACATGATGATTCCAAAATCGGTGAAATTTCTGGTCGTTGACGATGGCTCGCATTTGAACGAGGCCTTGGCAATCATGGGGGAATGCGAGCGACTCGGATTTGAATATTTGAGAATCGAAAGCGAGTTGCAAATATTCTCGGCTGGCCGTGCGAGGAATTTTGCCGTGCAGCACGCGATGAGCAAGTATGTTTTATTCCAGGACCTTGATCTCTTGCCCTATCCTGGTTTTTATCGTGACGCGTTGAATGAGATCGAAATTCAGGGGTTGAATCAGGCCGCTGAACGCTTTCTTATGTTCGGAGTGATCTATCTGACCAAGGAGGCTACGACTGAATATTTTGAAACTCCGGCTGAATTGAGGAAGAGCAAATATATTCAAGCTCTTTTGGATAACGATCGCTCCAGAGTCGAAAAATTCTCGACTGGCACTTCTGTAACTGTTTGGGATCGTCGCTACTATCTTTCTTGTGGGGGCAATGATCCGGAGTTCGAGGGATGGGGTTATGAGGATCTTGAGTTTACATGTCGATCGATACGGCGTGGCAGAAAATTTCCGCTGCCGGATGAATTCATGTTGGACTACAAGAATTTCCAAAAAGTATCCGAATATCGAGGGTGGAAGTCAATATACAGACTTTATGGCGATCTGACTTTTCAAAAGGGCATGATCATGTTTCACGCCTGGCATCCTGTCGACGAAAGCGGCCGGTATATCAAGGCAAAGGAAAGAAATAGAAAAATATTCGAGAGCAAGATGCGTGCATTCGGAAGCAGGCGAGAAGAGCCATTGCCGCTCCCGCAGGCTGAGCGGGGGCGATCAGTGATTTTTCGAAATAATCCCTGGGTGTACAACCGCTGGGTTGCTCCTGCATTTGGGGAATTGATTCATGTCGATGAAGGTGCATTCACTCCTGATGCATTCTTTGAATTTCTCGACCAAAGAAATATAGATCGAGTCGTGTTTCATAATCCCTACGCCAATGACAGTATGCTGGCTATCTACGAGGCGGTGAAGCTGAGAAAAAAACCCTTCATCGTCTGCGAGCGTGGCGCATTGCCTGGATCCGTATTTTTTGATGAAAATGGATTCAATGGCGAAAGCTCCAGCTATGCGACCTCTCGATGGCTTGGGTTGATCGATGATGAGGCGATTGCAAAGACCAGTGAATACGTCAAAATTTTCAAAGAAGAGGGAGATGATCTAGAAGATCAACCAGAAAGGATCGGATCCGCGGCTCTCAGGAAAAAGCTCGGCCTCCGAGCAGGAGTAAAAATACTTTTCGTCCCGCTTCAGAGGCCGTCTGATACCGTGATCAGTCATCTGTCAGGCCCTATAGAAAGCTATGAAAATTTTCTCAATCTCGTTCGGGACGTCGCCGAAAATCTACCTCCCGACTGGGTGGTTGTAGCAAAGCGGCATCCATTAGAAGTCGTATCGCCTGATTTGCCATCCGTCGTTCTTATAAACGATGGAAATATCAACGACTTGGTCGAGTCTTCCAGCGCTATTTTGTTGATCAATTCAGGGGTAGGCCTGGTTGGGTTGATGTACGAAAAACCCGTCCTGTATGCAGGAACGGCCTTCTATGGCCACGAAGAAATCGCCCGCCAAGTTTGTAGCAGCCATGAAGTTTTCAATGCATTGGCCGTTTTTCGACCGAACAAGGAGATGATCATAAAGTTTCTTCACTATTTGATCTTCGAGTTCTATTCTTTTGCGGAGTTCAAGACAAGAAAGGTGCCGTGGAAAGATGGCTCTTTCATGACGGCAACGACAGAAATTAATTACAAAACCATAAGAATTCCGGGTTGCGAAGAACTGAACTTAGAGTTGCGCAAATCCGTTCAGGTCGGACATGATTCCGTTTTATTTGATCGATATCGCCGTCCCGATGGGGGGATTGCTGGCGCTCCGATGCCGAAGAAACCCGAGATAAGAAAAGACGATTTGGCATCAAATCGGTTGCTAGAGCGACAGGTTGAAAATAAGGGGCGTTTGCAGCTCACTGTTGCACACGAAAATCTAGAAAAGGCGAACCCGCCTCAGGACGTGCTGCGACGGTCAAGTTGGTCGAGAAAATTCAAGAAGCTAAGGCAGAATCCAATTATGTTCCTGAGGGATTCCAAATTCTTCTCCGTGAGAAACGTTGGAAACTCAATCAAGTTGAATTGAGATAGAAAATTTCACCTTGGAGGTTGGCGGTGTTTTCGAAAAGATCGGCTGGTCGTGTGAATAATAAGTTTCGAGTTCTTGAGCTCTCAGGTGGAAATTTTCTCTCAATTGATGATGCAGTCGACGTCAGTGACTTGGAAGTCGTGATCCGAGGGGTGGGGAATTCTATAAAGATTGGTCGCGGATGTGTTCTCTCAAAAATGTCGATCCTGATCGAGAGTGATGGAAATTCGATTCATTTATCTGAAAATGTCAGATTTTCAGGAAAGATAATAATGAAAATATCGTCGGGAAATTCTCTGAAGATCGGTTCCAGAACCACGATTGGTGGGGTCAACATCATTTGCGGAGAGTCGACTGCGATAAAGATCGGTAGCGACTGCATGTTGAGTTGGGGGCTGGAAATTCGGTCCACCGACAGTCATGCGATCTACGATGTTGAGTCGAATTGCCGAGTAAATCCTGCCGAGAACATTGACGTCGGCGACGATGTCTGGGTTGGGGCGCGCGCCATGATCGTCAAGGGCGCTCGAATAGGCAATGGCTGCGTTGTCGGGATGGGATCGCTTGTTTCGAATGGAGGAGAGCTGGAAAACTGTGTTTATGCTGGCGTTCCGGCTCGGGTTGTTCGAAAAGGGGTCAGATGGGAAAGAAAGCTGCTTGGATGATAATTTATGAATTCTCAATCTATTAATCTTGGTGGCTTTTCAGTTGGAAATGACCGTTCCTTTGCCTTGTTTGGCGGCGTCAATGTGCTCGAATCTGCCGATCTTGCCAAGCGAGTTTGTGCTGAGTACGTGCGCGTTACGGAAAAGCTGAAAATTCCCTACATTTTCAAGGCGAGTTTTGACAAGGCGAATCGATCCTCTATCCATTCTTATCGTGGACCTGGCCTGGAGAAAGGGCTGCGCATTTTCGAAGCCGTCAAGGATGAGTTCGGAGTGCCGGTCGTCACAGATGTGCACGTCCTTGGCAGGCGACCCTGGTGGCTGAAGTCGTCGATGTCCTTCAGTTGCCGGCGTTTTTGGCTCGCCAGACAGACTTGGTCGTCGCGATGGCAAAAACAGGGCGAGCGATCAATATCAAGAAGCCTCAGTTCCTCAGCCCTACACAGGTTCTGAATATCGTGGAGAAGTTCAGGGAGGCCGGCAATGATCGATTGATTCTGTGCGACCGCGGAACCTGCTTCGGCTATGACAACCTCGTCGTCGACATGTTGGGCTTCGGTGTCATGAAGAAGACTTGCAGCGACCTGCCGATCATCTTCGACGTCACTCACTCGCTTCAGCAACGGGACGCGATGGGCGCGGCCTCAGGTGGGCGGCGCGAGCAGGTCGTCGATCTGGCCCGTGCCGGGATGGCTGTCGGCCTGGCGGGGTTGTTCTTGGAAGCGCATCCGGATCCAAGTGCCGCGAAATGCGATGGACCGAGCGCATTGCCGCTCGATCTGCTGGAACCCTTCCTGTCTCAAATCAAATCGCTCGACGATTTGGTCAAGTCGTTTCCGAAGCTGCACATTTCATGAGCACGATGGCCGCGCATGAGCAGGCGAAGGGGCGCTTGGCGATCGTGATCCCGGCGCGCTACGGTTCGACTCGGCTGCCGGGAAAGCCGCTGGTCGACATCCTGGGAAAACCGATGGTTCAGCACGTCTACGAACGTGCGCTGGAGGTGCCTGATGTCGATGCGGTCGTGGTTGCAACGGATGACCAACGCATCGTCGATGCTGTCGCGGCATTCGGAGGACGCAGTGTCATGACCTCTCCTTACCATGCTTCAGGTACGGACAGGCTCGTCGAAGTCATGGCCTCGGTGGAAGCGGATCTCTACATCAATCTGCAAGGTGATGAGCCATTGGTTCGTCCAGCGGACCTTCATGCGCTTGCCCGCGGCATGTGGCGCGACACGTCCGTAGTGGTTGGCACGTTGTGCCACCGTATGCTGGCGGAAGAAGCAAAGGACCCCAATCAAGTCAAGGTGGTGCTGGCAGACAACGGCGATGCCTTGTATTTCAGCCGCGCACCGATCCCCTACGTACGCGACGACAGCAGCGCCGACTACGAACACTTCAAACACGTGGGCGTCTACGCCTATCGGCGAGAAGTGCTGGCAGCCTATTCCAAGTTGTCACCGCCGATGCTCGAGCAAGCCGAGAAGTTGGAGCAACTGCGACTGCTGGCCGCGGGATTGCGCATTCGCGCCTTTCAAGTCGAGCCGACGGGGCCGGGTGTGGATACGCCGGAAGGTCTCGAAGAAGTCCGCGCTTTGATGGCTGGCAGCGGGGCGTGCAAACCGGCGAGCACATGCCCGAACTCGCTCGCAGGCGTTCGACTTGTGATCACCGACGTGGATGGCGTGCTGACAGATGGCGGCATCTACTACGACGCGTCGGGTGAATCCTTCAAACGCTTCCACGTCCGCGATGGCTTGGGAATGCGCATGCTGGAATCCTGCGGCGTCAAGGTGGCGGTCCTCTCGGGCCGGGACTCCAACGCCCTTCGCAGGCGCGTCAGCGATCTGGGCGTCTCGTTCGCGATGTTCGGAGTGAAGGACAAGGCCGAGGCCTGTCTTGCGCTGATGAAGCAGGCAGGGGCAGTGGCCGAGCAGACGGCTTGCATCGGCGACGACAGCATTGATTTGCCGGCGTTTGCCGTGTGCGGCATCTCATTCGCGGTGGCCGATGCCCCGCTGTATGTGCAACAGGCAGCATCGCGGACTTTGTCGCTTGCAGGTGGACAAGGTGCCTTCCGCGCAGTCGCCGACGAGATTCTCCAGGCCCAAGACAAGCATCACGTGCTGGCGACTGCAGTTGGGTATGCGTCAGTCCGCGATTCGATGGCGCAGTAGGGTCGAGAAAGAAGACCCTTGAGTTGAATACGAGGAAAGAATGATTGCAGTAGATGTAGCAAGGAACGTGGTCTCGATGGAGATCCAGGCCTTGGAAAGCATGTCGAATCGGCTGGACGACAGCTTCGCCAATGCGGTGGCCATCATCCAGGAAGCGCGTGGCCGCGTGGTCGTGCTCGGCATGGGCAAGTCGGGCATCATCGGCAGGAAGATCGCTGCGACGATGGCCTCCACGGGCACTGCGTCTTTTTTTGTTCATCCAGGTGAAGCCTTCCACGGCGATCTGGGCATGCTTCGAGCGATCGATGTCGCGTTGATGATCTCGAACAGCGGCGAGACGGAGGAGTTGATCCGGCTGCTGCCCTTCATGGAGCATCAGCAGATCCGCGTCATCGCGATGACCGGCGGCCTGGATTCGACCTTGGCTCGACACGCCGACGCGGTCCTCAATGTCTCGGTGCAGAAGGAAGCGTGCAGCAACAATCTTGCGCCCACCAGTTCGACCACCGCCACGCTGGTCATGGGCGACGCACTGGCGGTCGCGTTGTCGACGTTGAAGGGATTCCAGCCTGAGGACTTCGCTCGTTTCCATCCCGGCGGCAGCCTGGGTCGCCGGTTGCTGACGCGCGTCGGTGATGTCATGCGCAGCGGCAACCTGCCGATCTGCCAGGCCACTTCGACATTGCGCGATGTCGTGCAGACCATCACCAGCGGTCGCTTGGGGTTGGCGCTCGTGATGGAGGGCGCGAACTTGCTGGGCCTGGTGACGGACGGCGACATTCGACGCGCCTTCGATCAATCCGAGAATCCCTTGGCGCTTGTCGCCAGCCAGATCATGACTGCGCGGCCGATGACCGTGGATGTCGGCGAGCGCTTCTCCGTCGCTGAAGAGCGAATGCGCGAAGCCAAGATCAATTCGCTCGTCGTGAAAGACGATGACGGCAAGGTGGCCGGTGTCTTGCAGATCTACGATCTGGACAGTGGGCCCGCACGAAGGTCACTCTCATTGCCGTGGAGAGCGGTCCGGGGGCGATCTTCCTGCCATGGCGCTGCCTCGAGGCCTAGATGATCGGGACGTTTTCTGCTGGAGTTCTGCGCCATCCCCAATTGAGCGCCCTATTGGGTGAAGAGATCTGCAAGGTCAGCCGTCTGTCCGTGGGTCGGCGCGTGAGCGCCGTAGCTGGATGGGGACGTAAGGCCAATGTCCGCTGCGCTGAGGCCTACGCGAGGCGTCATGGTCTGGAACTATGGCGTCTTGAAGACGGGTTTCTTCGCTCGTTCGGAACAGGGGACCGGTTCCCGTTGCTGTCGTTGGTCGCGGACAATCAGGGCATTCACTACGACGGTACTCGGCCGAGTGGGCTTGAAACGCTGCTCAATTCGCGTGAGGACTTGCTGGCAGGTATCGGCGCAGACGTCGAGATGGCTCGAGAGCGACTGCTCCGCCTGCGTCTGAGCAAGTACAACGAGGCAGCGGATCTGGACGAGTCGGTGCTGCGCGTTGGCGACGTGCAACGGGTGCTGCTTGTGGATCAGACGTTCGGCGACTTGAGCGTCAAGCTGGGCGCTGCCGACGCGGTGACGTTCACCACCATGCTCGATGCCGCGCGGGCCGAGAATCCCGACGCGACGATCTATATCAAGACCCATCCCGAAGTCAGTTCCGGCCGCAAGCGCGGCTACCTGACTGCAGTGCAGGACGACGCTCGCACGGTGGTTCTACGGCAGGGCATCAGTCCCCTCAGCCTCATTGAACGCATGGACCGCGTGTACGTCGTCACCTCGACCATGGGCTTCGAAGCGCTGCTAGTTGGCAAGCCAGTGACCGTGTTCGGCATGCCTTGGTATGCAGGTTGGGGTGCGACAGACGATCGGCAACGATGTCCGCGTCGCAGCCGTACGCGTACCGTCGACGAGCTCTTTGCCGCGGGTTATTTCCACTACTCGCGCTATCTGGACCCGACCACCGGTGAGCGGGGAACGATCTTCGACGTGATCGATTGGCTGGCGCGTCAGCGTTCCATGGCCTCTCGCTTCGACGCAACAGGCGGTCCTGGTCGCATGCTGTGCGTGGGTTTCCGTCGCTGGAAGGCGGCCAACGTACGCCCGATGCTGTCACTGCATTCTGATCGCGTGCATTTCGTTCGCGACGCCGGAACTGCGGATCGGCTCACGCCTGGGCCAGACGACTACTTGGTGCATTGGGGCCGCACTGCACCGCCAGGTGTCGAGGCCCTTGCGGCAAGGAGCGGGGCGCGCCTGCTGCGCATGGAAGACGGCTTCGTGCGCTCGGTAGGTCTCGGCGCCGATCTGGTCCCGCCGCTCTCGCTGGTGCTCGACGATCGTGGGATCTACTTCGATCCCCTTCGTGCGTCCGGGCTCGAGCACCTGCTCAACACGCGGCGCTTCACGGTCGAAGACCGTGCCCGAGCCCGCGCTGTGACGCAAGTGATCGTGGCGCACGGCATCACCAAATACAACACCGAGCCGCGCCGCTCCGCGACCTGGGCGAGCCAAGCGGCGGGGCGGACGGTGGTGCTGGTGCCCGGGCAGGTCGAGGACGACGCTTCCATTCGTTTCGGCTGCGAAGACGTCGACACCAACCTCGCATTGCTGGAGGCCGCCCGCGTGGCGCATCCTGAGGGCTTCATCGTCTACAAGCCGCATCCCGATGTGTTGGCCCGCAATCGCGTGGGCGCCGTGGCGTTGACGGCTGCCCGGCGTTTCGCCGATCACGTGGAGACGGAGGTGTCAGTGGTGAGTTGCATCGAGGCATGCGACGCGGTCCACACGATGACCTCGCTGACGGGCTTCGACGCCCTGTTGCGCGGCAAGCAGGTGGTCGTGTACGGCCGGCCGTTCTACGCGGGCTGGGGCTTGACGGAAGACCGGCTGCCGATGCCACGCCGCGAGCGCACGTTGAGCATCGACGAACTGGTGGCCGGCGCTCTGCTTCACTACCCGCTGTATTGGGACTGGGAACTCAAGGGCTACACAACATGCGAGGCGGTGCTGCATCGCATCGTCGAGACACGCGCCCGACTGGAAGCCAAGGGTGGCCACATGCAGGTCGGCCATCTGCGCCGACAGTGGCGCAAGCTGAAGGTGCTCCTGCGGAACTGGCGAGGGTGATGCGTCGCGCCGCCCGGGCCGCGGCGCTCAGTCCTTGTGGTCGCGCACAATCGCCAACAACAACTGCGCAATACCACCCAGGGTCAGCACGACCAACGCAAACACCAGCAAGTTGTAAAGCCTCTCCGGCTGCTCCGGATACTCCGGCAGCGTCGCACTCTGCAGCACCGACAGCTTCTTGAGCGTGCGGCCCGCTTCGAGTCGCCCTTTCTCCAGCCCCACCAAAGATGTGCGGTACACATCCTGCGCAAAGTTCGCCTCCATCTCGAGCCTCTGATACTCCTCGACCCGGCTGTTCAGCGTGCTGCCCTGCGGCGCGGCGAGGCGTTTCTGCTCTTCGGCGAGCTGTCGCTCCAAGGCGCCGACCTGAAGGTCGATCTGCGCGACGTCAGGCGCCTGCGGGCTGAGATAGCCGATCATCGCCGCACGCCGCGCCTTCAGTTCCGAGAGCTGGCCTTCCAGCCGGGCCGTGATGGCGACCAGGCTTTCGGCCTTGGCCTGCGGAGAGATCAGGCCGGTCTTGTTCTGGAAGTTCAGCAGGGCGGTGCGCGCCTTCAGCGCGCGCTCACCACTCTCGGCGACCTGCTTCTCCAGAAACCCCACTTGCTCGCGCGCGAGGCGATGGCCCATCTCGTTCATGAAGGCCTCGCCTTCTTCGAGCAGGACCTTGGCGATCGCCTGCGCGGTCCGCTCGTCGTAGGCCTGTGCACGGATGCGAAGCACCCCGGCCGCCTCGTCCATCTCGATGCTGACCCGGCTCAGGTAGTGGCGCAGGAAGAATTCCTGCGGCACCGTGGCCGACCACATGCGCGACAGCGGGTCGCGGCTTCGGTCGCTGTAGTGCGCGCGCAGGTCGAGCCGTGCCTGCAGCCTGGCCAGCATGTCGGTCGAGCGCAGATGGTCGCGCAGCAGCAGCATGTCGGCCTGGTTGCGAGCGCCGCCGCCGGTGATCAGGCTGCTCAGGTCGACGTTCTGGCCCACGCTGAAGTCGGTGCGGTCGACCACCACGCGCGCTTCCGACACGTAGCGGTCCGAGGCCACCAGGCACCAGTAGATCGCCGCCAGCAGGATCAGCAGGCCGGCGGCGCTCATCGTCGGATGGCTTCGAATCCAGGCCAGGACGGCGTGGAGGCGTCCTCGTTCGGACGGGGGGCGGGGGGCTGCGAGGGAGGGCGCTGTCGCCGCCGCGCCGACGGCGACCGGTAGGATGTCGGTCATGTGTGGATGCTTTCCTTGTAGTGGGCCAGTGCGTCGTCGAGCTTGTCGAACCAATGCGCATGGCCGTCACGGAGCCAGATGCCGCTTTCGCAGAATTCCCGCAGCGTCGATTCGCCGTGCGAGACCATGATCACGCTGCTGCGGTCGGCCAGTTGGTTGAATGCGGCGCGGGCCTTCTTGCGAAAGGCCGCGTCGCCGACGGAAGTCAGCTCGTCCACGAGGTAGACCTCGAAGTCGAAGGCCATGCTCATCGCGAACTTGAGCCTGGCCTGCATGCCGCTCGAATAGGTCTTGATCGGCTCGTCGAAGGCAGCGCCGATTTCAGCGAAGTCCGCGATGAAGGCGAGCTTTTCAGGGATGTCGGCTTCCTGGCCGTGGATGCGACACACGAAAGTGGCGTTCTGCCGGCCCGTCAATGCGCTTTGCAGGCCGCCGGCCAGGCCCAGCGGCCAGGAGGTGCGGCAATGGCGCACCACTTTTCCCTTGGTCGGCGTGTCGATGCCGCCGATCAGCCTGAGCAATGTCGATTTGCCTTCGCCGTTCGCCCCGAGAAGTCCGACGCTGCGCTGCGCGGGAATGTCGAGCGTAATGCCCTTGAGCACCCATCGCCCCGCACCGTGCGTCGTGCGATAGCGCTTGTGAACGTCGCGCAGTTCGATCATTGCGCGGCCACCTGTATCGCGAAGCGGCGATGCAGCGCCAGGCCCAGGAGCCAGAAAGCCAGGCCGAACGATGCGAGGTAGCCGGCGCTGAGCCCCTGCACCAGGTGATAGCCCGGGAAGAACGCGGCCCGCCCCAGTTCAAGCCCATGCACGATGGGGTTGTAGAGCAGCCATTCCTGAAGACGCGCCGGCATGGCGGCCGGGGAGAAGAGCACGCCCGATGCGAAGTAGAGCGGCATGAAGACAAAGCCCATGATCTTCTCGATCTCCGGCACCAGCGCGTAGCCGACCGACAGTGCCAGGCCCAGGCCCGAGCCGAAGAGCCACAGCAGAAGGTAGGCCTCCAGCGCCAGCAAAGGATCGTGTGGCAGCACGTCGAACCGGAACAGCGCCGCGCCGGACAACAACGCCAGCCCGACCAGCAGTTGAAGGCTGCCCTCGACCACCGCGCGCACCAGCACGGTATCGACCGGCAGCACCTGGCGGTACGCCAGCAGCCCGCGATTGGCTGCGAGCGCCGACGCGCTGCGCTGCGCTGTGTTGGTGAAGAGCTGGTAGCCGAGCAAACCGAGCGCGAGGAACAGCGCGAAATCGGCACCGGCCAACGTGCGTTGGCGCAGCGTCGAGAACAACAACATCAACAAGGCGATGTGCACCACCGGCTGCAGCAGCAACCAGACCCAGCCGTAACGCTGCGACGACACGCGCGACAGCGCCTCGCGCATGAAGAGCGCGCGCCAGACCGACAGGCTCACCTGCAGCGCGCTGCGGGGCGAGGCGGAAGGTGGGCGGGGGAGGGAGGACGGCGTCAAAGGGCGCCTTCGAGGGCGCTCGCATGGCGCCGGGAACATGGGCAGGACATTCACTGATCCGAGAGTCAGGCGCCCGGCTGGTGGGCGCCGACAGGGGGCCGAGGCGGGCCCCGTGGCGAAGCAGAAATTTTATTTGGCGCTTGCCGGCCGGATGGGGGCGAATTCCGAGTGCCGTTGCTGCGGCCCCTGCTTATTCCATGGATGCTTCTTTCGATGGCGTCAGACGCTTCTTTTTCGTTGGATTCCGCTCACATCCCCCAACGCAGCGCCGCCGTGTGCACCGGCGCATCCCACAGCGCCAGCGTCGCCGCATCCATCGCGCTCACTGTCACCGAGCACCCCGCCATCTCCAGCGAAGTCACATACGACCCGGTGAGGCAGCGAGCGATCTTCAGCCGATGCCCATCCAGTATCTTGCGCACCGCGTTCACCATCAGGTACAGCTCCATCAGCGGCGTGCCGCCGAAGCCGTTGACCAGCAGCAGCACCTCCTGGCCCTGCTTGAGCGACAGGTCCTTGAGGATCGCGCCGCTCAGCTCGGCCGCGATGTCGTCGGCCGATGCCAGCCGGACCCGGCGCCGGCCCGGCTCGCCGTGGATGCCGACGCCCATCTCCATCTCGTCGGCACCGATCTGGAAGGTCGGCTTGCCGGCGGCCGGCACGGTGCACGAGGTCAGCGCCACGCCCATCGAGGCCGTCGCCTTGTTGACCGAATCGCCAAGCGCCTTCAGCGCCGCCAGTCCATCGCCGCGCTCGGCGGCGGCGCCGACGATCTTCTCGACGATCAAGGTGCCGGCAACGCCGCGCCGGCCGGTCGTGTAGGTCGAGTTCTCGACCGCCACGTCGTCGTTGACGATGACCGTGGCGTTGTCGCAGTCGATCATCTCGGCGGCCATCTGGAAGTTCATCATGTCGCCGGAGTAGTTCTTGACGATGAACAGCACGCCCGCGCCGGTGTCCACCGCCTGCGCCGCCGCCAGCATCTGGTCGGGCGTCGGCGAAGTGAACACCTGGCCCGGGCAGGCCGCGTCGAGCATGCCGTGGCCGACGAAGCCGGTGTGCAGCGGCTCGTGGCCCGAGCCTCCGCCCGAGATCAGCGCGACCTTGCCGGGCTTGGGCGTGCGCCGGCGGACGAACTGGCCGCCCTCGCCGAGCGTCACGATGTCGGCGTGCGCGGCCGCGAAGCCGTCCAGCGATTCGGACAACAGGGACTCGACGTCGTTGATGAGCTTTTTCATGGTGCGCTTTCAGGCGGATTGGGAGGTCGGTTGCGCGCGCGATTGCAGGCCGTCGCAGATCGCGCCGATGATCAGGGCGACCGAGCGCGAGCCCGGGTCGACATGGCCCAGCGCGCGTTCGCCGAGGAACGAGGCGCGGCCCTTGATGGCATCCATCGCCGCCGTGGCGTCGGCGCTCGCGAAGGCGCAGTCGCGCACGCGGCCGGCCAGTTGCCCGCCGCCTTCGGCGAGCACTTTCTGCACCGGGTCGAGCACGTCGAGCAGGGTCTTCTGGCCGACCTCGGCCTTGCCCAGCCGCGTCAGCGCCTTGATGCCGGCATCGAGTGCGCCGGCCAGCGCGGCGGCGGTAGGCGGGTCGGGCAGTTCCTTGCCGAGGGTGACCAGCAAGGTGCCGAACACCGGGCCCGACGAGCCCCCGATGGTCGACATGCAGGCCATGCCCATGGTGCGCAGCGCCTCGTTGAGCGATTGGCTGGCGAGCTCGTCGAGCCGGGCCTGGATGGCGAGCGCGCCGCGGCGCATGTTGAGCCCGTGGTCGCCGTCGCCGATCGCCTGGTCGAGGGCCGTCAGTTCGTCGACATGGTCGATCAGGGTCTGGGTCGCGTTGCGTATCAGGTCGATGTCGGCCATGGGGTCTCCCGTGTGGATGTGCCGTGTTCAGGCATGGATGCGCTGGCCCTCGGCATCGAACCAGAGCGGGCGCAGCAGTTCGACCTGCACCGCGTCGTTCGGCTCGAAGCTCTCGTTGGCGGGCGCCGAGACGATCAGCTCCTGGCCGCTGTCGTCGAGGCCGACATGCACCAGGTGCAGGTCGCTCAGGCGCTCGATGCGCCTGACGCTGGCGCCCCGGTGCGCCAGGCCGGGGCCGCTCGCCGCCGGCCGGCGGTGCAGCCGCAGGTGCTCGGCGCGGATGCCGACCGTCACCGCGCGCTCGGGCCCGTCGAGCTGCGGGAACAGCCCGCGGGCGACCAGGTTGATGCGCGGCGAGCCGAGCCGCGAGGCGACGTGCGCGCTGCCCGGGTTCTCGTAGATCTGCTGCGGCGTGCCGACCTGTACCAGCCGGCCGGCGTCGAGCACGCCGATGCGGGTGGCCAGGGTCATGGCCTCGATCTGGTCGTGCGTCACGTAGAGCATGGTGGCGCCCAGATCCTGCTGGATGCGCTTGAGCTCCAGCCGCAGGTCGTTGCGCAGCTTGGCATCCAGCGAGGACAGCGGTTCGTCCATCAGGTAGAGCGCGGGGCTGCGCACCAGGGCGCGGCCGATCGCCACCCGCTGCATCTGGCCCCCCGACAGCCGGGTGGCGGGGTTCTGCAGCTTGTCGTGGATGCGCAGCATGCGGGCGACCTCCTCGACCTTGCGGCGCACCTCGGTTTCCGGCGAGGGGCGCAGCGGCGAGCGCAGCGGGAACGCCAGGTTGTCGAAGACGCTCAGGTGCGGATAGAGCGAATACTGCTGGAACACGAAGGCCACGTCGCGCAGCGCCGGCGCGAGCGCCGTGACGTCGCGCCCACCGATCGAGACGCGGCCGGCGTCCGGCCGCTCGAGGCCCGCCACCAGGCGCAGCGTGGTCGTCTTGCCGGCGCCGCTCGGGCCCAGCAGGACGAAGAACTCGCCGCTCGGAATGTCGAGGCCGACGCCGTCGACCGCGGTCACGCCGCCGAAGCGCTTGACGACGCCCGAGAGTCGAAGCTCAGCCATGGCGCGCCCTCCGTCCGGCCCGCAGCGGCGTCTCATCGCGCGCGCTGCGCAGCGCCCGGCCCGATGCGGCATCGAACAGCGAGATCTTCGCGGCATCGAAGGCCAGTCCGACATGGTCGCCGCGCGCCACCGGGATGTCGACGTCGACCTTGGCGCGCACCGTGGTGCCTTGCGCGGTGGCCAGCGTCACGACGGTGCGGGTACCGAGGTATTCGGTCGCGAGCACCTCGGCGCGCAGCCCGGACGCGTCGTCGAAGCGCACGTGCTCGGGGCGCACGCCGCACAGCAGCGCTCGCGGCGACAGGTCTTCGCGCAGGGGCGGCACGGCGATCCGTGCCGGGCCGATCAGGATCGCATCGTCGCCGCTCGCCAGGCCGGCCTCGAAGGGCAGGAAGTTCATCGACGGCGCGCCGATGAAGTCGGCCACGAAGACGCTGGCGGGCCGCTCGTAGACCTCGAGCGGAGCCCCGAGCTGCTCGATCACGCCCTCGTTCATGATCGCGATGACGTCGGCCATGGCCATCGCCTCCATCTGGTCGTGCGTCACGTACACGGTGGTGGCCTGCAGCCGGTCGTGCAGGGCGCGCAGTTCGTGGCACATCACTTCGCGGAACTCGGCGTCGAGGGCGCCGAGCGGCTCGTCCATCAGGAAGGCCAGCGGCTGGCGCACGATCGCGCGGCCCAGCGCCACGCGCTGGCGGTCGCCGCTCGACAGCTGCGACACCGGCTTGTCGAGCAGGTGCGTGATGCGCAGCGTGCGCGCCGCCTGCTCGACCTGGCGGCCGATCTCGTCGCGCGCCATGCCCTGGGAGACCAGCGGGAAGGCGATGTTCCGGCGCACGTTCATGTGCGGGTAGAGCGCGAACATCTGGAACACGAAGGCGATGTCGCGCGCCGACGCCCGCTTGAAGCTCACGTCCTCGTCGCCGAGGAAGATCTGGCCGGAGGTCGGCAGCTCGAGCCCGGCGATCATGCGCAGGGTGGTGGTCTTGCCGCAGCCCGAGGGGCCGAGCAGGCAGAAGAACTCGCCGTTGCGCACGGCGAAGCTCGAGCTCTTCACCGCGGTGAAGTCGGTGAACGCCTTGTGCAGTTCGTGGACGCGGATCTCGGCCATGGCGTTCAGGCGGGAAACTTGGACACGATCATGAACAGCGCGGTGCCGAACAGGGTGGTCAGGAACGACCAGGTGAACAGGCTCATCGCCAGCGGCTGCAGCATCATCACGAGCCCGGCCGTGATCACGACGCAGGCCACGATCTCCATCGGACCGCGGCGCAGCCAGCGCGGCCAGCGGCGGTGGACGGGCAGGGAAGGGGTCGACATGGCCGGAGCTCCTACTTGCGCACTGCGCCGAAGGTGATGCCGCGCAGCAGGTGCTTGCGCAGCAACACCGTGAAGACCAGGATCGGGATCAGGAACAAGGTGGTGCCGGCGGCCACGGCCGGCCAGTCCTGTCCGCCCTCGCCGATGATGATCGGAATGAAAGGCGGCGCCGTTTGCGCAGTGCCCGAGGTCAGCAGCACCGCGAAGGCGTATTCGTTCCAGGCGAAGATCAGGCAGAAGATCGAGGTGGCGACGATGCCGGTGGTCGCCTGCGGCAGCACCACCTTGCGGAAGGCCTGCAGCCGGGTGTAGCCGTCGACCATCGCGGCTTCCTCGTACTCGCGCGGAATCTCGTCGATGAAACCCTTGAGCAGCCACACCGCGAGTGACACGTTGACCGCGCTGTACAGCAGGATCATGCCGAGGCGCGTGTCCGACAGGCCGAGCTCGCGGTACATCAGGTAGATCGGGATCGCCACCGCGATCGGCGGCATCATCCGCGTCGACAAAATGAAGAACAGCATGTCGTCCTTCAGCGGCACGTTGAAGCGCGAGAAGGCGTAGGCGGCCATCACGCCGAAGCCGACCGACAGCACKGTCGAGCCGAAGGCGATGATCAGCGAGTTGACGAAGCGCGGGATGTAGTTCGACCGTCCCGCGACCACCATGTTGTCGTCGCGTGCCACCTTGTCGCAGATCTCGGTCGCGGGCGGCAGCGCGGCGATGTATTCGGGCGTCTGGCGCGAGCGCGTTGTGAACAGGTTGCAGTAGCCCTGGGGGGAGGGCGTGAACAGCACCTTCGGCGGGTAGCTGATCGAGTCGGGCGGCGTCTTGAAGCCGGTCAGGATGATCCAGACCAGCGGGATCATCGTCAGGAGCGCATACGCGACCACGACCGCGCCGGCCGCGAAGCGGGTGCGCGCGCTCGGCTCGACGACGGAGTGGGCGGTGCTGATGCCGGTGCGCATGGGTTGCCTCAGCGGTTCTTCACGTGGTTGAGCGCCTTGACGTAGATGTTGGCCAGGCCGAACACCGCCACGAAAAGGATGATCGCGAACGCCGACGAATAGCCGGTGCGCCATTTCTCGAAGGCCTCGCGCTTGAGCGTGATCGACGCCAGCTCGGTCGCCGAGCCCGGGCCGCCCGAGGTCAGCAGGTTGACCATGTCGAACATCTTGAAGTTCTCGATGCCGCGGAACAGCACCGCCAGCATGATGAAGGGCAGCACCATCGGCAGCGTGATCGACCAGAACTGGCGCCACTTCGAGGCCCGGTCGACCTCGGCCGCCTCGTAGATGTAGTCGGGGATCGAGCGCAGGCCGGCCAGGCAGATCAGCATCACGTAGGGCGTCCACATCCAGGTGTCGACGATGATGATTGCCCAGGGCGCGAGCTTGACCGAGCCGATCATCTCGAACGACGAGGCCGGGATGCCCGACAGGAACGACACCGCGTAGTTGAACAGGCCCGTCTGCGGCTGGTACAGGAAGGCCCAGAAATTGCCGACCACCGCGGGCGACAGCATCATCGGGATCAGGATCATCGTGGTCCAGAAGCCGTGGCCGCGGAACTTGCGGTCGATCAGGTAGGCCAGTGCGAAGCCGATCAGCACCTGCAGCAGGATGGTCCAGAACAGGAAGTGGGCGGTGGCCTGCATCGCCAGCCAGATGTCCGGGTCGGTCAGCACCGAGACGTAGTTGTCGATGCCGACGTCGACCACCGCCGCGTTGGGCCGGTTGGCCCGGTAGTTGGTGAACGACAGCTTGATGGTCCAGATCAGCGGGAAGATGTTGATCGCCAGCAGCAGCAGCATCGTCGGYGCCACGAACAGCCAGGCGATCGCGCGGTCGGAGAGACCGCGCATCCGCGACGCCACCCCGGCCGGCGTGGCCTGGGCGGCGCGGGCGACGAGGGCGGCGGGAGTGCTCATGCCGTGTTTCGCCTGGGCCTGGCCGTCACTTCGCCTTGCCGTCGTCCTTGAAGACCTTCTTCCAGTCGACCACCAGTGCATCGAGCGCCTCCTTGGCGGTGCCCTTGTCGGCCACCACGTAATCATGCACGCGCTTCTGCATCGACAACAGCAATTGCGCGTACGAGGGCTCGGCCCAGAAGTCGACCACCATGTCCATCGAGTCGAGGAAGGGCTGGGCGAAGGGCGAGCTCTTCGGGTAGGCCGGGTCGTTGAGCACCGCCTTGGCGGCCGACGAGCCGCCGATGGCCTGCCACTTCTTCTGCACGTCGGGGTTGGCGAACCACTTGATGTACTGCAGCGCCTCGTTGCGGTTCGGCGAGTACGACACCACCGAGATGCCCTGGCCGCCGAGCTGCACGCCCTTGGCCTTGTCCGACGGGTTGACGAAGAAGCCGATCTTGTCGCCGCCGACGTTCGGGTCCTTGTAGAGGCCGGGGAAGAAGGCGAACCAGTTCATCATCATCGCCACCTGGCCCGACTTGAAGGCGTCGAGGCCTTCGGTCATGTAGGCGTTGGTGAGGCCGGGCGGGGTGCTGCCCTTGTAGAGCGCCTTGTAGAACTCGAGGCCGCGCACCGCATCCGGCGAGTTGACGAAGCCGTCCATGGCATAGGGCTTCTTGGGGTCCTCGTACTTGAAGCCCATCGGGTAGAGCACGTTGGTCACGCCCATCGTGATGCCTTCGGAGCCGCGCTCGGTGAAGAGGTAGGCGCCGTAGACCTTCTTGCCGTCGATCATGCGGCCCTGGAAGAACTCGGCCACCTCCTTGAACTCGGTCCAGGTCTTGGGCGGTGCGAGGTCGCGGTTGTACTTCTTCTTGAACTCGGCCTGCAGCTCGGGCTTGGCGAACCAGTCCTTGCGGTAGGTCCAGCCGACCGCGTCGGCCATGGCCGGCAGCGCCCAGTAGTTGGGCGTGTTCTTGGGCCACTCTGCATAGCCCACCACGGTGGCGGGCGCGAAGTCGGTCATCTTGATGCCTTCCTTGTCGAAGAACTCGTTGAGCTTGACGTACTGGCCCTGCTCGGCGGCGCCGCCGATCCACTGGCTGTCGCCGATGATCAGGTCGCACAGCTTGCCCTTGGAGTTGAGCTCGTTGAGCATGCGGTCGGCGAAGCTGGTCCACGGCACGAACTCGAACTTCATCTTGATGCCGGTCTTGGTGGTGAAGTCCTTCGAGAGTTCGACCAGCGCGTTGGCCGGGTCCCAGGCGGCCCAGCACAGGGTGATGGTCTTGTCCTGCGCGCGCACGTCGGCGCCGGTCAGGCTGAGCACGGTGGCAGCGGCGAGGGCGATCACGCCCGGGAGCATCTTCGACATCGATTTCATGAGCTGTCTCCAAAAAAGGTTTGGGTTCAGGGGCACGTACCGGGCGTCCGCTCAGTGAAGGTTCTCGGCCGTCAGGATCTCGATGCGCGGCTGCACCACGTTGAGTGCGCCGCGGACGTTCTCGCACAGCGCGCGCAGCACACGCGCCGCCGTCAATACGCAGTAATGGATGTCCTGGTGCAGGACGTAGGACAGGGCGTTGGCGCTCAGAAGCGAGGCGTTTTCGTCGGTGAAGTCGTGCGCCGCCACGCCGGCATGGGCCGCCAGGCCGGCCTCGGCCAGTGCGCGCGCCACGCCGGCGCTGCCCGAGCCGACGTTGTAGATGCCGGCGACGCGCGCCGGGTCGATGTCGTCGCGCAGGGCCTGCAGCAACGCGCGACAGGCGCCGTCGTCGTCGGCCGGCAGGTCGGGCGTGCGCACCATGTGCAGCCGGGGGAATCGCTCCTCGATGACGTGGGCGAAGCCGATGCGCCGCTCGATCTCGGCCGACAGCCGGGTCGCCTGCGACGACAGCAGCAAGGTGTCGCGCCGGCTGTCGTTGGCCATTCGCGCCAGCAGCAGGCCGGCGGTGCGGCCGGCGGCCCGGTTGTCGGCGCCGATGCAGGTCTCGCGCATCGAGCCCGCGACGTCGGAGAACAAGGTCACCACGTGCACGCCGGCGCGCACCAGCTCGTTGATGGCGCGCTTGATCGGAGGCAGGTCGGGCGCCAGCAGGGCGATGCCCTCGCAGTCGCCGACCTGCGCGAGTTCTTCGGCGAAGCGCCCGGGGTCGGTGCTGTCGATGCGGTGCGTGACCTCGGTGATGTGGGCATGCCGGAAGTCGCCGGCGGCCTGCGCAATCTGTCTTTCGACCAGTTCCAGGAAGGGGGAGTCGTCCGCCGGCAGCACATAGGCGAAGCGGGCGTTGGCGCCGCGCCGCGGGCGGCCCGGCTGCTGCGGCGCGCCCAGTTCCTCGACCACCTGCAGCACGCGCTGCACGGTCTCGGCGTTGACGCCGGCGCGCCGGTTGAGCACCCGGTCGACCGTGGCGGTGCCGACGCCGGCGGTGCGGGCGATGTCGGCGATCGTGGGGGCGCTGGACATGGCTGAAATGCGGTTTGAGGGCATCATCGTATTAACATCAATAAATAAATCAATCAGGGTTTTGGAGCATGCCAGGTGACCTGGCGTCCATTCGGCTAGTGCGTCCGGTGAATGTCGACGACGGCCGGGCGACGTAGAGTCGACGCCATGAACAGCGCCCTTGCGCTCGACCTCCGTACCGGGCACCGCCCGACGTCGGGGAGACGCGCGCAGACCGCCCCGGAGGCTTCCGACGAGGCGCCGGCGCGCGACATCCATGCGCTGCCCGAAGGCTTCAGGTTGTTCGACTACGAGATCGTCGGCACCATCGGCGAGAACGAGAAGGGCATCGTCTACCTGGCCTGGGACCATGTGCTCGAGCAGCACGTGGCGGTGCGGGAATACCTGCCCGGCGCACTGGCGTCGAGGGACCCCGTGTCGGCGACGGTGGTCGCGAAGTCGAAGGGCCGGGTGACGGCGTTCCAGGTTGGGCTGTGCAGCTTCATCAACCAGGCCCGGATGCTGGGGCGATTCGATCACCCCTCGCTGCCCAGGGTGCTGCATTTCTGGGAAGGCAACGGCACGGCCTACATGGCGATGCCGTACTACGAGGGCGCGACGCTGGCGCGCGTGCTGGTGGAACTCGGCCGGCCGCCCGACGAGGCCCAGCTGTGCAGCTGGCTGCGTCCCCTGCTCGATGCGCTCGGCACGTTGCACGCGTCGCAGTGCGTGCACGGCGGGATCGCGACGCACCGCATCCTGCTCACCGACGACGGCCCGGTGCTGACGGCGTTCGGCGGCATCCGGGACGTGGGCGACGACCTCGACGCCCCGCTGTCCGATCTGCGTGCGCTGGCGGGCGTGGTGTACGCGGCCATTGCCGGCCAGCCCCCGTCGCGCCGGAACGATCGGGTCCGGCCGCTCGCCGAAGTGGCGCGGCGTCGCTACAGCGGCCATTTCATGGATGCGGTCGACGCGGCGCTGTCGCCGATTCCCCAGGGCGGTTGCACGAGCGCGGCTGAACTCTGGAACCGGCTGAGCGGCGCCCACGATCGCCGGGACCAGGACCTCGACCTGCTGAGTGCGACCGACCGGCCCGATGTCGTCTTCGAGACCGCCTTCGACAGCGAGGCGCCCGCGCTCCCGGGCCGTGAGCTGGCGCCGCGCCGCAGCCGCACCCAGGCCGTCACGCGGCTGGCGCTGGGGTTGCTGGTGGGCGTTGGCGCAGCCGCCGCCATCCGGCTCGGCGATCCGGGCCTGCCGCCGCCGCTGCCCGAGCCGCAACGGATGGTGTCGCTGCCGGCGGCGCCCGCGCCCGTCGCTGAACCTGTGCCCGCGCAGGCGCAGGTGCCTGAGCAGGCGCTGCCCGAAACGGCCCTGGCGCTGACCGAGTCGCTGCCCCGCGTGATCGCCTCGGAGCCAATCGCGCCTGAACCGGCCCGAAGAACAGCGCAACAACGGCCGCGCGCCGAGCCTGCCCGCGAGGCCGCCCGCGAGGCCGCCCGCGAGCCCGCCCGCGAGCGCGCGCGCGAGACGCAAGCACCGCTGGCCACCGCTCAAGCGGGGCCGGGCCGGACGCAATGCGTCGAGTCCTTGCAACGGGCCTCTCTCGGTCCCCTCACGGCGGCCGAGGCCGCAATGCTCAGGAAGGACTGCGCACCATGAAATGGAACGGCTGGCTGCACATCGTGTTCCTGTCGCTTGCCGCGTGGTTGGCGACGGGCCTCGGCGGCTGCGCGGCGCCGCCGGTCACCGCGTCCGGGGCCCCGCTGCCCTTTGCCGAAGCCGTGGTGCAAGCCAGCGATGCGCTGGTCGTCCAGACCCAGACGCAGCCGCTGTTTCTCGACCGGATCGGCGGCCGGCGCAGCGTGGTGCTCGATCCGATGCTCGATGCCGCCAGCGGCCAGCAGACGATCGCGACGCTGCAGCTGCAGGACCGCGTGATCGAGCGCATGGGCACCAAGTACGACGCGATCGAGGTCCTGCCCTTCGACAGCGAAAACCTCGGCAAGGCCCGCTACCTGCTCACCGGCACCATGACGCGGGTCGCGCCCAGCCAGCCGCAGGGCCCGTTGCGGATCGACCTCGCCCTGACCGAACTGAAGAGCGGCACGGTGGTCGCGCACGCGTCATCGCTGGTGCGTGATGAGGGCCTGGACCACACACCGCTGCCCTATGACCGCGACACGCCGGTGCCGACGCGGGACCCGCTGGTCGAAGGCTACGTGCGCACCACCGCCGCGGCGGCCGGCCAGCGTGCCGACCCGGCCTACCTGGCGCGGCTCTCGGCGGCGCCGACGATCAAGGCGGCCACCGCGCACTACAACGCGGGACGCTATCCGGAGGCGCTGGCGCAGTACAGCGCCGCGGCCGCGACGTCGGACGGCGAGCAGCTGCGCGTGCTCAACGGCATCTATCTGTCGTCGGCCAAGTTGGGCCGCACGGCCGAGGCCGAGCAGGCGTTCGGCAAGATCGTCGCCTACGGCATCGCCAACCGGCAACTCGGCGTCAAGTTCCTCTTCAATCCGAACACCACCGTGTTCTGGTCCGATGGCCGGATCAGCGGCCCCTATCCGATGTGGCTGCATCAGATCGCCAAGGCCAGCACCGACGCCGGGATCTGCATGGACATCATCGGCCACACCAGCCACACCGGTCCGGTGGCGTACAACGAGGCGCTGTCGCTGCAGCGCGCGGCCTACATCCGACAGCGGCTGGTGAACGACTCGACCGCACTGGGCCCGCGCACCACGACCAGCGGCAAGGGCTTTCGCGAGAACATCATCGGCAGCGGCACCGACGACGCCGTCGATGCGCTCGACCGCCGGGTCGAATTCAAGATCGAGGCCTGCGGCTGAGAACTCGGCTCAGCGCCGCTCCAGCGTGACGAAGCTGAACGGCAGGCCGTTGGCCGCGATGTGCGATTCGCGCGCGGTCTCGTGCCAGCCGCAATCGAAGGCGGGTGCCCAGGCGTCGCCCTCGAAGTCGCGCGCGATCTCGGTCAGCACCACGCGCTGGGCCAGCGGCTCCGCCTCGGCGTAGATCTGGGCGCCGCCGATCACCCAGGCTTCGTCGCTGCGGGCGTGTTCGCACAGGGCGATGGCTTCCGGCAAGCTTCCGGCCCGCTCGGCGCCTTCGGCCTGCCAATCGGCATTGCGCGTGACCACGATGTTGCGCCGGCCGGCCAGCGGACGGAAGCGCGGCGGGATCGAGTCCCAGGTCTTGCGGCCCATGATCACGGGCGCACCCGCGGTCTGGCGCTTGAAGTGGGCCATGTCCTCGGGCAGGTGCCAGGGCATCGTGCCGCCGAGTCCGATCGCGCCGTTGGCGGCGCGCGCGAGGAGCAGGTTGACGCGCATCTGTCAGACCGCCACGGGCGCCTTGATCGCGGGATGCGGGTCGTAGCCCTCGACCGCGAAATCCTCGTACTGGTAGTCGAAGATCGAGGCCGGCTTGCGACGGATGACCAGCGTCGGATAGGCGCGCGGTGCACGGCTCAGCTGCAGTGCGACCTGCTCGGCGTGGTTGCTGTAGATATGGCAGTCGCCGCCGGTCCAGATGAAATCGCCGACATCCAGCTCGCACTGCTGCGCCACCATGTGCGTCAGCAGCGCGTAGCTGGCGATATTGAACGGCACGCCGAGGAAGATGTCGGCGCTGCGCTGGTAGAGCTGGCAGCTCAGCTTGCCGCGCTCGCCAGGGGCTTGCGGCGGCGCCACGTAGAACTGGAAGAAGGCGTGGCAGGGCATCAGCGCCATCTTCGAGAGCTCGGCCACGTTCCAGGCGCTGACGATGATGCGGCGCGAGTCGGGGTTGCTCTTGAGGGTGTCGATCACCTGCTGGATCTGGTCGATGTGGCCGCCGTCGGGCGTCGGCCAGCTGCGCCATTGCACGCCGTAGACCGGGCCCAGGTCGCCGTCCTCGCGGGCCCATTCGTCCCAGATCGTGACGCCGCGCTCCTTGAGCCAGTTGTTGTCGCTCGAGCCGGTCAGGAACCAGAGCAGTTCCTGGATGATGGAGCGCAGGTGCACCTTCTTGGTGGTGACCAGCGGGAAGCCCTCGTTGAGGTCGAAGCGCATCTGGTAGCCGAACACGCTCTTGGTGCCGGTGCCGGTGCGGTCGCCCTTTTGTACGCCGGTGCTGTCGACGTGGCGCATGAAGTCTTCGTATTGGGAGCGGATGGGGTGGGGGGTCATGTCGTCAATAGCCTGCGAACAATGCGTCGAGCGCGTCCTGAATATCGAGCTGCTGGTCGGAAAGATTGGCAACAGGTCGGCGCAGCTCCGTCGCGGGAACGGCGCCGATCGAGGCGGTGTCCATGACGACCTCCTTTCCGGCGACCCGAAGTTCCGCATTCAGCGTGCGCACCCTGGTCTTGAAGCGCGCGGTGGCGAAGAGCGGGATGACCACGCGCGTGTCCAGACCTTCGAGATAGTCGCTCTGGACGTCGAGCATGAAAGGAATGGCCGCGCGATCGGCCGCATCCGGATTCGAATAGACGTCGAAGCGCGCCATGTCAACCTTTCTTGCCGTCGCCAAGGCTGCGCGCAAAAGTGCGGTACTTGGCCAGCGGCAATCCTTCCTTCGCGATCCTGGTGTTGTAGGCGGCGATGCCGTCCTTGTTTTCTTCCGCCCATTTCGCCCAGTAGCGGCGCTTGACCTCTTCTGCGAGCAGCTCGTCCACTGTCTGGGACAGGTTCATGCCGAGCTCGCGCGCCACCTCCAGCACCTTGCTGTTCAGCGACAGGTTGGTCGCCTTCTTCGGGGCTTTGTCGAAGCGAAGCATGTGGCATTCTCCGGGCATGAACTATGCGCATAGTTTACGCGCATCCGAACCTCAGGCCAGTCGGATCACCCGCCCCGGATTCAGGATGTTCTGCGGGTCCAGCCCGCGCTTGATCGCGCGCATCATCTCGAGCGCCACCGGCGATTTGTGCTTCTCGAGCTTGTCGACCTTGAGCGAGCCGACGCCGTGCTCGGCCGAGAACGAGCCGTCGAACTTCTCGACCGCGTCGTAGACCAGGGTGTTGATCCGATCCTCGTGGTCGCGCAGAAAGGCCTTGCTGTCGCCGCCCTCGGGCGCCTGCACGTTGTAGTGCAGGTTGCCGTCGCCGAGGTGGCCGAAATTCACCAGTCGCACGCCCGGGATCTCGCGAGCGAGCAGCGCATCGGTCTCGGCCACGAAGGCCGGGATGCGCGACACCGCGATCGAGATGTCGTGCTTGATGTTGAGGCCTTCCTCGGCCTGCGCCAGCGGGATGCTTTCGCGGATGTGCCAGAGCTGGTGCGCCTGCGTGAGGCTCTCGGCGACCACCGCGTCGGTCACGCAGCCGACTTCGAAGGCGGTTTCGAGCAAGGATTCGAAGCGGCTGCGGGCATGGTCTTCCGATTCGCTGTCGGAGTTCTCGAGCAGCACGCACCAGGGAACGGACGCGTCGTCGATGAAAGGCACGCGCAGGGCCGGGAAGTGCTTGTCGACCAGGCTCAGCGCGAACTTGCCCATCACCTCGAAACCGGTCAGGCCGGCCCCCAGGCGCTGGTGCGCCAGGCCGAGCAGGGTGACCGCGTGGTCGAGCGACGGCACTGCCGCCCATGCCGTGAGCTGGGCCGCCGGCAGCGGGTAGAGCTTCATGGTGGCGGCCGTGATGACGCCGAGCGTGCCTTCGCTGCCGATCATCAGGTCGCGCAGGTCATAGCCCGTGTTGTCCTTGCGCAGGCCGCTGGTGCCTTCCCAGACCCCGCCCTGCGGCGTCACGACCTCGAGCCCGAGGCACAGGTCGCGCGTATTGCCGTAGCGCACCACCTGCGTGCCGCCGGCGTTGGTCGCCAGGTTGCCGCCGATGGTGCAGCTGCCTTCGGCCGCCAGGCTCAGCGGGAACAGGAAGCCGGCGTTGCGCGCCGCCTCCTGCAGGGTCTGCAGCACGCAGCCGGCCTCGACCGTCATCGTGAGATTGGCGGCGTCGATGCCCCGGATCGCGTTCAGCCGCTGCATGCTCAGCAGCACCTGGGTGCCGCTCTCGTCGGGCGTCGAGCCGACCGCCAGCCCGGTGTTGCCGCCTTGCGGCACGATCGAGGTGCCGGCTTCGGCGCAGGCCCGGACCACCTCGGCGACCTGGCGCGTGTCGCCCGGCCGCACGACCGCCAGCGCCTTGCCGCGCGAGCGCTTGCGCCAGTCCTGCTCCCAGGCGCCGAGGTCGCCTTCGGTGAGCACGTTCGCCGCGCCGACGATCGCGCGCAGCTTCTCCAACAGAACGCTCATGGCGTCGCCCTTTCGACTTCGAGTTTGCGGGCCTGGGCCGCGTTGCGCAGCCGCAGCCGCACATGCCAGGCACAGGCCGTGAAAAGCGCCAGGCACAGCACGACCTGGACCAGCGCCAGCACCTGGCCGACGCCGTTGGTGTCGCTCCAGGCGCGCACCACGCCTTCGGTGAAATAGAGCCAGACCATCAGGCTGACCCAGCGATAGGTGTACATGCGGTTCTTCAGCAGGCCGGCCAGCGGCACCACCAGCGGCAGCACCTTGAGCGCCAGCCACGAACCGCCCGGCCGCAAGGGGGCCAGCCACAGCTCCCAGGCGAGCCCGAGCACGATCAGCCCGACCAGGCTGCCGACGGCAAGCCATCGGGTGGCGGAAACGGAGGCGGGGGGCAAGGTGGAATTGATCACGAGAAAAAAGAGGTGTCGCAGTGCGCGAAGCCTCGGGGGTGAGCCCATGCGGCATGATACCGGGCATGAATCGCTGGCAGTTCTGGAGGGATCTTTCGCACTTTCCCTGGGGGAACACGGCGGCGGTGCTGGGCGAGCGTTTCCGCGAGGACCGGCTCGGCCTGACCGCGAGCAGCCTGACCTTCACCACCACCATCGCGATGGTGCCGTTCTTCACCGTGGCGGCGGCCCTGTTCACCGTCTTCCCGATGTTCAGCACGATGCAGGGGCGGGTCCAGCGCTGGCTGATCGACAGCCTGATCCCGGACAACATCGCGCGCCAGGTGCTGGGCTACCTGAACCAGTTCGCCAGCAAGGCCAGCGGGCTCGGCGTAGCTGGCCTGGTGGTGCTGCTGGTGACCGCGGTGGCGCTGATCCTCACCATGGACAAGACGCTCAACAACATCTGGCGGGTGCGCAAGCCCCGGCCGCTGGCGCAGCGGGTGCTGATCTACTGGGCCGCGATCACGCTCGGCCCGCTGGTGCTGGCACTGAGCCTCAGCACCACGGCGTCCTTCTTCTCGGCCTCGCGCGAGGTGGTGGGCGGCGCGATCGTCAAGCTGCTGTTCGACACCTTCGAATTCGTGCTGCTGGCCGGCGGCATGACGGCCCTCTACCGCTACGTGCCGAACACCCACGTGAAGTGGTCGCACGCCTGGGCGGGCGGCCTTTTCGTCGCCACGTCGATCGAGCTCGCCAAGCGCGTGCTGGGCTACTACATGAGCCTGGTCCCGACCTACTCGGTGCTCTATGGCGCCTTCGCGACCGTGCCGATCCTGCTGGTCTGGATCTACGTGGCCTGGGTGATCGTCCTGCTGGGCGCCGTGATCGCGGCCTACCTGCCCAGCCTGCTGGCCGGGGTGGCGCGGCGCGGCGGCGCGGCCGGCTGGCCGCTGCAGCTGGCGGTCGAGGTGCTCCAGGACCTGCATGCCGCCAGGTCGACACCGGCCAGCGGCCTGGGCGCGGCCGAGCTGGTGGGACGCATGAGAGTCGACGCGCTGCAGCTCGCACCGGTGCTCGAAACGCTGGTCGCGCTCGACTGGATCGCGCCGCTGGCCGAGGAGCGCGACAACGACGATCCCCGCTTCGTGCTGCTGGCCGGCCCCGCGACGCCGCTGGAGCCGCTGCTGCGGGAGCTGCTGATGCCGCACACACCGCCGTTGCGCAGCCTCTGGTGCCAAGGCCCTCTGGAGAGCCTGCGGCTGCAGGATTTGCTGGCGAATCGATAATGGCGCCGAACTCCTCTCCAGCCCTTCGTTCCTTCGACACTGCCTTGACCGATTTCTCAACCACCGCCGCCGACGATCGCCTCTGGGTCGTCTGCCTGTGCGCCGAATGGTGTGGCGCCTGTCGCGAGTACCGGCCCCTGTTCGAGTCGGTGGCGCGCGACCATCCGCAGTTCCGTTTCGCGTGGGTCGACATCGAAGACCACGCGGACATCGCGGACGACTTCGACGTCGAGACCTTTCCGACGCTCCTGATCGGCAGCGAGGCCGGTACCCGCTTCCTCGGTCCGCTGCTGCCCCATGCCGAAACGCTGGCGCGGCTGCTGGGCGCGCTCCAGCCGGCCCAGGCCCTGGCGCCCGAGGTGTCGACGCTGCTCGGCGCGCTCCAGCGCGAGCCTGGGGCGTTTTCGGTCGGCGGCCGATGAAGATTCTCCTCTTCGGCGCCACCGGCATGGTGGGGCAGGGCGTGCTGCGCGAATGCCTGCACGATGCCGACGTGACCGCGGTGCTCTGCGTCGGCCGCCGGCCGAGCGGCGAGACGCATCCGAAGCTGCGCGACCTGGTCGTGCCCGACCCGGGACAGCTCGCGGCGGTCGAGGCCGAGCTCGCCGGCTTCGACGCCTGCTTCTTCTGCCTCGGCGTCTCCTCGGTCGGCATGAGCGAGGAGGAATACAAGCGCGTGACCTTCGACCTCACGCTGGGGGTGGCGCGCACGCTGGTGCGGCTCAACCCGCAGATGACCTTCGTCTACGTGACGGGCGCCGGCACCGACAGCACCGAGCGCGGCCCCCGCATGTGGGCGCGCGTCAAGGGTGCGACCGAGAACGCGCTGATGCGGCTGCCCTTCAAGGCCGCCTACATGTTCCGCCCCGGCATGATCCAGCCGATGCATGGCGTGCGCTCGAAGACGGCGCTGTACCGGTGGGCCTACGTGGTCGCGAACCCGGTCTTCGGGCTGGTGCGCCGCTGGCGGCCCGACGCGGTCACGACCAGCGAGCAGGTCGGGCGCGCCATGCTGGTCGTCGCCAAGCGCGGCGCGCCGAATCCGCTGGTCGAGATGGCGGACATCAACGCGTTGCGTTGAGGCCGCTCATTCCAGGAAGTCGCGCAGCGCGAACAGCACCGCGTCGGGTGCCTCGCTCATGAGCGCGTGGCCGGCCTTGACGGTGACGACCTTGGCGCCCGGCGCCTTCTGCGCCAGCGAGCGGGCGGCCCGCGGCGGCGTCATCTGGTCGGCCTCGCCGAGCAGGAACAGCACCGGGCATCGCACCTTGGCCAACGCCTGTTCGCCGTTGGCGTAGTCGTTGCAGGCCTTGAAGCCGATGTGGAAGACGTTGGCGTCGGTGTTGCTCGCGAGCACGCGGCGCATCAGCGCCCGCGAACTGCCGGCGAGCCAGACCCCCGGACCGAGCGGCGGCGCCAGCATCGAATGCGAGAAGGTGCTGACCATCGCGATCGTGCGCTGCGGGTCGTCGAGCGCGCCATCGAGCAGCGCCGGCGACACGGTCATCGGGTAGGCCGTGCCGACCAGCGCCAGGTGCGTGACCCGCTCCGGCGCGCGTGAGGCGGTCTCCAGTGCGATCAGCGAGCCGAAGCTGTGGCCGACCAGCGCGGCCTTGGCGACACCCGCGGCATCGAGCAGCGCGACGATGAAGGCGGCGGCGTCTTCGACGCTGGCGGGCGGCGGGCCCGCGCTCCTGCAGTGTCCCGGCAGGTCGACCGCGAGCACGTTCCAGCCGTGGTTGGCGAACCAGCGGCTCTGCAGGATCCAGACGCTGTGGTCGTTGAGCACGCCATGGATGAAGACCACCGTCGGCTTGGCGGGGTCGAGCGGCTTGCCGCCGGTGTAGCAGTAGGTGGCGTGGCCGTTGACGATCAGCTCCATCACGCACCCGCCTTTTCCGCCGCCTTCAGGGCGCGCTTGAGGTCGTCGATCAGGTCGGCCGGGTCTTCCAGCCCGATCGACAGGCGAATCGTGCCCTGCGAGATCCCGGCGCCGGCCAGTGCCTCGTCGGTCATGCGGAAGTGCGTGGTGCTCGCCGGATGGATCACCAGGCTGCGGCAGTCGCCCACGTTCGCCAGGTGGCTGAAGAGCTTGAGCGCCTCGATGAACTTCTTGCCCTGCTCGCGGTTGCCCTTGAGGTCGAAGCTGAACACCGCGCCCGCGCCCTTGGCGCCGTGGCGCAGCAGCTTGTTGGCCAGCGCGTGGCTGGGATGCGATTCGAGCAGCGGATGGCCCACCCGCGCCACGAACGGATGCGCGGCCAGGAACTCGACCACCTTCTGCGTGTTGTCGATGTGGCGCGCCATGCGCAGCGGCAGGGTCTCGATCCCCTGCAGGATCAGCCAGGCGGTGTGCGGGCTCATCGAGGCGCCGAAGTCGCGCAGGCCTTCGCGGCGGGCCCGCAGCAGGAAGGCGCCGACCGTGCTCTCCTCGCTGAAGACCATGTTGTGGAAGCCGTCGTAGGCTTGCGTGAGCTCGGCGAACTTGCCCGATCGCTCCCAGTCGAAGCTGCCGCCGTCGACCACCACGCCGCCGATCACGGTGCCGTGACCGGACAGGAACTTGGTGGCCGAGTGGTAGACCAGGTCGGCGCCCCAGTCGAAGGGCTTGATCAGGTAGGGCGAGGTCAGGGTGGAGTCGACCAGCAGCGGCACGCGGGCGGCGTGCGCGATCTCGCTGACGGCCGGGATGTCGAGCACGTCGAGGCCCGGGTTGCCCACGGTCTCGCCGAACAGCAGCTTGGTCTCGGGCCGGATCGCGGCGCGCCAGCCGTCGAGGTCGCCGGGCTTGACGAAGGTGGTCTCGATGCCGAAGCGGCGCATCGTGTAGTGCAGCAGGTTCTGCGAGCCGCCGTACAGCGCGGTGCTGGCGACGATGTGCGAGCCGGCGCCCATGAGGGTCGCGATCGACAGGTGCAGCGCCGCCTGGCCGCTGGCGGTGGCGATCGCCCCGATGCCGCCTTCGAGAGCCGCCACGCGCTGCTCGAGCACCGCGTTGGTCGGGTTGCTGATGCGCGAGTAGACATGGCCCGCGCGCTCCAGATTGAACAGCGCCGCGGCATGGTCGCTGGATTCGAAGACGAAGGAGGTCGTGAGGTGGATCGGCACCGCCCGCGCGCCGGTGGCGGGGTCGGGTGCGGCGCCGGCATGCAATGCCAGCGTGTCGAAGCCGGGGTCTGAGTAGCCGGACATGAGCGCCTTTCGAGAATCGTTTCTGCAATGCCCGGTTACGCGCGCGTCGGCGCGTCGATCACGGGTCGGTGGACGGGCGGCCATTGTGGGCTATATTCAAATCGGCACGCCGCCGAGCAAGCGAGGAGCAAATTACATGAAAGTCAGCGATATCCTGCGCGTCAAGGGCAACACGCTCTTCACGGTCACGCCCGACGAACCCCTGGCCAGCGCGGTCAACGTCATGGCCGACAAGGACATCGGCTCCCTGGTGGTCATGGAGCACGGCGACCTGGTCGGCATGCTGACCTTCCGCGAAGTGATCGTCGCCATCGTCGCCAACGGCGGCCAGGTCGGCGGCACCCTGGTGCGCAAGGCGATGGACGACCATCCCGTCACTTGCACCCTCGAAACCGACCTCGACGAGATCCGCCGCATCATGCTGGAGCGCCACGCCCGCTACATGCCGGTGATGGACAAGCGCATGCTGATGGGCGTGATCAGCTTCTACGACGTCGCCAAGGCGGTGGTCGACAGCCAGAACTTCGAGAACAAGATGCTGAAGGCGTACATCCGCGACTGGCCGGCGGAGGACGAGTCGTCCTGAGCCCGCGGCTCACTCCTTGATGTTGGCCGCCTGCACGATCTTCTGGTTGCGGGCGTATTCCGATTTCACGAACCGACCCAGGTCCTCCGGCGAGCCGGTGCCGGGCAGCGCGCCCTGCTCCTGCAGCTTGGCGCGCACTTCGGGGTCCTTCAGCACCGCGTTGAGCTCCTGGTTCAGGCGGCTCACGATCGGCGCCGGCGTGTTGGCCGGCGCGAAGATGCCGGTCCAGCTCACCATGTCGAAGCCCTTCAGGCCCGGCATCTCGCCGAAGGCCGGCACTTGGGGCAGGGCCTCCAGCCGCTGGCTGCCGGTGACGCCGAGCGCCTTCAGCCGGTTGCCCGTCACGTGCGGGATCGCGCTGGTGCTGACCAGCATCGCCAGGTCGACCTGGTTGCCGATCACGTCGGTTGCGATCTGGGCGCCGCCGCGGTACGGCACGTGGGTGACGAAGATCCCGGTGCGCTCCTTCAGCAGTTCCATCGCCAGCTGGAGCACGGTGCCGACGCCCGAGGTGGCGTAGTTGAACTTGCCGGGCGAGGCCTTGGCGAGCTTCACGAAATCGGCGAAATCCTTCACCGGCAAACCGGGACGGGCGACCAGCACCATCGGCGCCGTGTTCAGCATGCCGACCGGCGCCAGGTCCTTCAGGGGATCGAACTTGAAGGCGGCCGGGTTGATCAGGCGGCCGATCGCGATCGCGCTGTCCGGCCCGGCCACCAGCGTGTAGCCGTCGGGCGCCGCGTTGACCGCCTTGGCCACGCCGATGGCGCCGCCGGCGCCGGTCACGTTCTCGATCACCACCGATTGCTTGAGCCGTTCGCCGAGCTTGGTCGCGACCAGGCGGGCCGTGAAATCGACGCTGCCGCCGGCCGAGTAGGGGACGATCAGCGTGATCGGCCTGGCACCGGGCCACGACGGCTGGGCCGAGGCCACGCCGGCCAGGGTGCCCAGCAGGGCGGCGGCGAGGAGCAGGGGTTTGGCGATGGGTTTTTTCATGGGGTCGGCAGGAAGGAGTCCGGGGAGAGGCTGGCACGGAGCTGGTCGAATTCGGCGCTCCAGTCGGCACGCCACCGGCGACGCTGCGCATCGTCGATCCAGGCGCCGTCCAGGCCGTTGTGCATGAAGCCGCGCAGCTCGTCGACCCCGAAGCCGAAGTCGCGCACCATCATCCGCCAGGCCCCGGTGGGCGTGACCTTGTGCAGGGTCGGATCGTCGGTGTTCGGGTGGATGCGCAGGCCCAGGCCCGGCATGCGGCGGATCGGATGGTCGAGCGCCCAGCGCTCCGGCGGCAGCGTGCGCAGGTAGTAGGAGTTGGTCGGCACGACCGTGAACAGCACGCCGCGCTCGGCGCATTCGCGTGCGAATTCCGGCCGGTCGACCACCGTGTAGCCATGGTCGATGCGGTCCACCTGCAGCAGGTCGAGCGCCGTGCGCACGTTGGTCCAGGGCATGCCGAACTCGCCGGCGTGCGCGGTGGTCTTGAGGCCGGCGCGCCGGGCGTCGCGGTAGGCCTCGGCGAACAGCTCGGGCGGCCGGTCGTTCTCGCGGTAGTCGATGCCGATGCCGATCACTTCGTCGCATCGGTTGGCGGTGACCCACTGCACCATCTCGACCGCCGCCTCGGGGCTGGCCTCGCGGTCGATCGCCGCGATCAGCCGGCCGACGATGCCGAACGACCGCTCGGCATCGTGGATCGCGCGGACGATCGCATCCTGGGCCTGGCGGTAGCCGATGCCGGAGGCATGCACGGTGCCGGTCGGGTTCCAGAAGAATTCGCTGTAGCGCACCTGGTGCGCCGCCGCGTCCTGCAGGTATTCGAAAGTGAGCCGGTGCAGGTCGTCGGCGCTGCGCACCAGCTGGGCATCGAGCGCCCGCAGCACCCGCAGCACGCCGACCGGCTTCTCGCCCCGGGTGTAGAAGCCCTCGATCTCGTCGTCGGCCAGCGGCGCACCGGCGCGGCGGTTGAGGTCCGCGAAGGTGTCATGGCGGACCGTCCCGAACAGGTGGCAGTGCAGTTCGACCTTCGGGATCGCCCGCAGGAAGGCATCGAGGGGGTCGGGGAGGGCCGTGTCAGTGCGCATGCCGCCCAGTCTAGGCAGGGCGCTGAAATAAGGAAAATTTTGAATTCCTATAATTTCATTCACTGAATCCATAACCGAGGTCCATGGCTTCCACCTTGCCATTGCGTGCGCTCACCTTGCGCCAGCTCCAGTGCTTCTCGGTGCTGGTGGAAGAGGGCCAGTTCGGCCGCGCCGCGCGCCGCCTATCGATCACCCAGCCGGCGCTGAGCAATGCGATCAAGCAGATGGAGAAGCTGCTCGGCGCCGAACTGCTGACCCGCTCGACCCATCGGCTGGCGCTGACGCCGGTCGGCGCCGAGGTGCTGGCGCGCACCGACTACCTGGTCAACACCTTCGAGGTCGCGCTGCGCGACATCGAGAGCACGGTGCGGCGCGGCCGCGCCTTCGTGCGCATCGGCGTGATCCCTTCGGCGAGCGCCCGGGTCGCGGCGGCGGTGGCGGCATTCGTCGGCGGCGACGCGCCGCACGGCGTCGAGTTCGCCTGGCGCGACGCGCCGTCGAATGCGCTGCTGGCCGAAGTGCGCAGCGGCCAGCTCGACCTCGCGGTGGCCGCCATCACCGAACCGCCGGGCGGGCTGGTCTGCATCGACCTGTTCCGCGATCCGCTGGTGCTGGTGGTGCGGCGCGATCACCCGCTGGCCGCTGCCGGCGGCGCCGACTGGGAGGCGATCGGCGGCGAGCGCCTGGTGCTGTTCGAGAGCGGCAGCATGCCGGCCCTCGGCGATCCGGCCCGGGCCCAGTTCGCGCAGGGCTCGGAGCCCTACCGGGTGGGCTATTCGGAGACGCTCTACGCCCTGGTGCGCGGCGGGCTTGCGCTCGGGTTGATGCCAAGGCTCTACACGTCCTCGCTGCGCGACGATGAACTGGTGGTGCTGCCGCTGAGCCGGCCTGACATCGAGCGCCGCATCGTGCTCGTCTACCTGCCTGGCCCGATGCGCAACGTTGCGTCGCAGGCGCTGATCGCGCACCTGCGGCAGGCCCTGGTAGCGACGACCGTGTCCTAGTGCAGTTCCTGCGCCGTGTGGATCATCTCCCGCACCCGCGGATAGATCTGCGTGTTCCATTTGCTGCCGCTGAAGACGCCGTAGTGGCCGACGCCGGCCTGCAGGTGATGGGTCTTGAGGTAGGGGCGGATGCTGGGGCACAGGTCCTGCGCCGCCACGGTCTGGCCGACCGCGCAGATGTCGTCGCGCTCGCCTTCGACTGTCATCAGTGCGGTCCGGCGGATGGCCGCGGGGTCCACCCTGCGCTCGCCGACGGTGAGCTCGCCGCGCGGCAGGTCGTAGGTCTGGAACACCCGCTCGACCGTCTCGAGATAGAACTCGGCCGGCAGGTCGTTGACCGCCAGGTATTCGTCGTAGAAGTTCCGGATCGTGGCGGCCTGCTCGAGTTCGCCTTCGACCAGGTGGTGATAGAGCTTCTTGAACTGTTCCTTGTGCCGGTCGGGATTCATGCTCATGAAGGCGCTGAGCTGCAGGAAGCCCGGGTACACGCGCCGCATCATCCCCGCGTGCGGCCAGGGCACCCGGCTGATCAGGTTGCGCTCGAACCAGCCGATCGGGCGATCGGTCGCCAGCTTGTTCACCATGGTCGGATTGATGCGGCAGTCGACCGGGCCGGCCATCAGGGTCAGGCTCAGCGGCGCGGCGGGATGGTCGTCCTCGGCCATCAGCGCGGTCGCCGCCAGCGCCGCGACGCAGGGCTGGCAGACCGCCATCATGTGGGCGCCGGGGCCGATGGCCTCGAGGAAGCTCACGATCTGCAGCGTGTAGTCGTCGAGGCCGAAGCCGCCGTTCCACAGCGGCACGTCGCGGGCGTTGTGCCAGTCGGTCAGGTAGACGTCGTGGTCGCGCAGCAGGGTGCGCACCGTTTCGCGCAGCAAGGTCGCGAAATGGCCCGACAGTGGTGCGGCCAGCAGCACCTTCGGCTGCACCGCCTTGGTGTCCTTGCGGAAGTGCAGCAGGGTGCCGAAGGGCGCGACCAGCGCGACCTCTTCGGTGACCGCGGTTTCCTCCCCTTCGGACAAAACGCTCTTGATGCCGTAGTCGGGCCGCGTGTGGGTCAGCCGCAGGTGGGCGTAGACGTCCATCGCCGCGGCGATGCGGCGGGCGGCGCTGCGGTCCGGCCGGGACTTCCACACGCTGCTGCCGAAGTACTGGGCTGCGAGCCGGGACGGCGAGAGCAGGTCGGTGTGAGTTTGGTAGGCCCGGTACAGCATGGGGGGGCTGCAGGCAAGTTGCGGGCCAAGGCGAGGCGGTGCACTGTTCTGGCACAGGGCTTGCACTGGTGCAGAGCCGATCCGGCAGCCCAGGAGTCTCCATGGCCAAACCCGTCCTCACCATCAGCAGCAAGAACTACGGCGCGTGGTCGTTGCGCGGCTGGTTGATGTGCCGGCTCGCGGGCCTGGATTTCAGCGAGAAGGTGATTCCGCCCGACGACCCGGCGATGAAGGCCGAGATGCTGCTGCTGTCGTCGTCGATGCTGGTGCCGTCGCTCGAGCATGCCGGCATCAAGGTCTGGGACACGCTGGCGATCGGCGAATACCTCAACGAGATCAAGCCCAAGGCCGGCCTGTTGCCGGCCGATGCCAAGGCCCGGGCCCATTGCCGGGCGATCTGCGGCGAGATGCATTCGGGCTTCAGCGCGATGCGCAGCTCGCTGCCGATGAACGTCAAGGCCAGGTTCCCGAACTTCAAGATCTGGTCGCGCGCGCAGGCCGACATCGACCGCGTGGTCGCGATCTGGCGCGAGTGCCTGAAGGCCTACGGCGGCCCGTACCTGTTCGGCAAGCAACCCTGCATCGCCGACGCGATGTATGCGCCCGTGGTGACGCGCTTCTTGACCTACGACGTGACCCTGGACACGGTTTGCGCCGGCTACTGCAAGCGGATCATCGAACTGCCGGCGATGCAGGAATGGATCAAGGCGGCGAAGCAGGAGCCGGAGGAAATCGACGAGCTGGATGCGGAGTTCTGAGGCCTAGTCGAATTCCAGGCCCGCGAAGAACAGGTACGCAGCGGCACACAGCAGCCACGGCAGGAGAACGGCCGCGACGCACTCGATGATGTCGCGCAGGGATCGAGGCTTCTTGGGCATGAGGATCGCTTTCGCCGGCGGTGGCCGGTCTGCGATCTTCAGAAGTGCATGCTGTCGCGTCTGCGAGCGCCTTCCGTTTCAGGCGAAGAAGTTTCCTTGATGACTGTGGCGAATTGCTGGTCGGCGCAGCTCAGGCGGCCGGCCGGCTGAACATGCGCAGATCGAGTGGCGACTCGTTGCCGAGCCACATCGCATGCGCCGTGTGGTCCTGGTAGTCGTCGCCGGTGAGGCCGTGCAAGAAGACGTCGAGTCCCTCGCGGTGGGCCTCCAGCCAGGCAATCACTTCATCGAACTCGGCGGCGTCGAAGGCGATCTGGCAGCTCCAGTGCGGATGCGGGCCGACGAGTTTTTCGTGCACGCGGCCGACCACCACCAGCAACTCGCGCCCCGCCTGCTCGGCGATCCGGCGCGCCTGGGCGACCGTCTCAGGGCCGAAGTAGAGGTGGGCGTGGTACTGGGGGTAGAGGTTTTCGGGGCGGCGGGGCATGGTGGGCCGGCGGGTGGTCTGCAGCTTATCCCAGTGTCTGGCTGAGTCAAGCACGTTCAGCGAAGCTTGCGTTTCGCCAGGCTCAACTGCATGCGGCCCAACTGGCCCGCAGTGGCCAGCAATCTCAGCCGGGCCGACCGCCAATCGGCCTGGCAGCGAACGCGTTCCTGCTCCGCTTCGGCCAGCAGGCGCTGGGTGCTGAGCAGTTCCAGGATGTCGGCCGCCCCGGCGGCATAGCGCCTTTCTGACGATTTCGCCGATGCCCGGGCGGCGTCGAACAGGTTTTCGGAAGCCTGGAGGTTGTCCAGCGACGACGAGGCGTCGGCATGCGCCTTCACGACTTCGGTGAGCACCTGCTGTTCGGTGTCCCGCCATTCGGCTTCGCTTTGCTCGACCTGGGCCTGCGCACGCCGCATCTTGTAAGTCCGTGCGAATCCCTCGAAAAGTGGAACCGTCAGCGTGATCCCGACGGTCGTGATGTTGCTCCGTACAGCCTGCAGGCCTTGGTTCGGATAGCCGTTCTGATAGAAGTTGGCGTTCAGTTCCACGGTCGGGAGCCCCTCCGCCCGCACGGCCTCGGTCTTGGCTTTCGCCGCGAGCCACTGCGCCCGTGCCGAAGCCAGGGCAGGATGCCGTGCCTGCGCTTCGGCCAGCCATTGCTCCAACTCTCTCAAGTCGTAGGAGGCCGTCCTTTCATTCGCCGGCCCCTGGAACTCGGTCGATGGCGGAAGTGTCATCGGAAGACCTGCTGGCAGCGCCATGGCGCGTGTCAATAGTGCCATCGCCTTGCGCAGGTCGCCCTCGGCCCGTTTGCTTTCCAGCTCGGCCCGGGACAGCGCCGACTGGGCTTGCAGCAGGTCGCTTTGTGCCGAGACTCCCCTGGCTTCGCGGCGCTGCGTGGCGAGCAGGCTGCTTTGAGCAAGTTGCCTCGCCGTGTTCTTCGCTTCCAGGGTCGCCTCCGCCGTGATTGCGTCGAAGTAGGCCCCGACAGTGGTCTCCAGCGTTCTTTGCAGGGTTGCATCGTGTCCGGCGATCGCTGCATCCAGCAGTTGAACGGCGGCTTCGCGGTTGGCCTCCCGGGCGCCGAAGTCGAACAGCCGCCAACCGGCACCGACATAGCTCGTGCGTCCGTCGCTGGTGCTTCCCGGCAGGGAGGCGTCGGGATAGGTGGTCTTGTTGCGCAAGCGGCTCAACGATGCCGTCAGGGTGGGCCAGTAGGCCGCGCGGGCCTCGCCAAGCGCGGCAGCCTGCATCTTGATGGCCGCCCAGGACGACTGGGCGCGCGGGTTGTGGCACAAGGCCCAGTCGACTGCATCGGCCAGGGCCAATGGCTGTGCAATCTGCGACGCATCGGAGGCCCTGCAGCCGACGGCCTCGGAATCGCCGGGGAGAATCGCGCCGATGTCCAGGACCGGAGGGCGGGTGTCCAGCGGATCGCTCGGCAGGCCCTGTGCGTGCCAAGCCAAAACGGGCACAGGCGCATTCAGTGCGCAGGCGATTGCGGCCGCTTGCAGCAGCCGAAAGCTAGCGCTCATTCAGGCTCTCCCGACTGTGCCGGATCAAAGGGGACAGAACGTACTCGATGACGCGCCGCGTACCGGTCTTGATTTCCACGCTGGTGGACATGCCCGCAGACAAGGCGACTTCGCGTCCGTCAATCTCCATCGACGATTCGTCGAGCAGGACCTTGACCGCGTAGAGCCAGCCCTGCTTCTCGTCCTGTATCGCATCGCGCGAGATATGGGTGACCCGTCCCGCCAGCGTTCCGTACTTGGTGTACTCGAAGGCATCGATCTTGACCGATGCGCGCTGTCCCTCCTGCACGAAGCCGACGTCCTTGTTCTCCAGGAAGGCTTCGATCTCGACCGCGCTTTGCAGTGGCACGATCTGCATCAGTGCCTGGGCCGCCGGAACCACGCCCCCCACCGTGTGCGTGCTCAGCTGCTGGACGGTCCCGTCGACTGGCGACACAAGCCGCAGCAGCTCGCTTCTCACGCCGGCCCGGCGGGCGTCCTGACTTGACGATGCCACGATGCGATTGGCCTCGCTCAAGGCGTCCTGGGCGATGCGGCGCGTTTCTGCCTTCAAGGCCCCCGACTGGTGGCGTGCTTCGTCGAGTTGGCCTTCCAGATCGACCCGTGCCTGCTCTTTCTCGGAAGCGGCGTGGGCCGACACGTCACCGGTCTTCGCCAGCGCGGCGTAGTCGTTGGCGCGCTGGGCCGCGAGCGGGAGTTCTTCCCGGTAGCGCCGTATCTGTCCTTCGAATTGCCGAACTTTGGCCGCATAGTCTTGCCACTGGTCCGACAGGTGGCGACTGGCATCGCGCCATAGCTGCACGGGAACGCCGTCGATGGGGTCCAGTCGAGGCGGCTGATGCGCTTCGGTGGCGGCGAGCAGGGCACGTGAGCGCGCCGCCTGCAGCAGGGCGACTTGCCTGTCTCCCTCGGCCTTGTCCCGTTCGCTGTCACTGGAGCGGGTGTCCAGTTCGATCAGCAGGTCGCCCGCTCTGACCGATTGGCCTTCGACGACGTGCAATGCCCGGACGCTCGCCACTTCCACCGCCGAGATCGTCTTGGTGCGGGCGCTGGGAATGATCTTGCCGTTGGCGTTCACGGTGACGTCGATCCGACCGAGGATGGACCACACCAGGGCCGTCATGACCAACGCCATCAGGATGCTTGCCACCCATCGCCCCGCCGGCGAAACGGGCTGTGCTTGCAGCGACAACGTCGCCGGCAGGAACTCAGCCTCGTGGGCGTCCAGTGCCGGTGAGGCCAACGATTCACGTTGCGCCCAGAAATGCGAGAAAACGCTTCGGTAGCGAAGCCAGAGTTCGGCCCAGGCGGCCCGCCGGTGCGAGTGCTTCATCACCGCGCTCCCTGAATCATCTCCAGGGCATCCTGCGCCGGAGGGGGTCGGCCCGCCGACCCGGTCTGCAATGCGTGGAGGTGCGCATAGATGCCATCCGGCCGCCCAAGCAACTGCGCATGGCTGCCTTCTTCCGCGATCTGTCCGCGATCCATGACGATGATCCGATGCGCCTCCCGGACGGCCGAGAGGCGATGCGCGATGATGAGCACGGTCCGGCCCCTGCAGATCAGGCGCATGTTGTCCTGGATGACGTTCTCCGATTCGTAGTCCAGGGCACTGGTGGCTTCGTCGAAGATCAGGATGCGCGGATTCGAGATCAAGGCGCGCGCAATCGCGATCCGTTGGCGCTGGCCGCCGGACAGCCCGACGCCGTGTTCGCCGACCATGGTGTCGTAGCCTTCCGGCATTTCGCAGATGAACTCGTGGGCGCCGGCGAGCTTGGCCGCCGCCATGATGGCCTCGATGTCCAGCGTCGGATCGCTCAAGGCGATGTTGTCGCGGATCGAGCGATTGAACAGGGTGTTTTCCTGCAGGACCACACCGATCTGCTGGCGCAACGAGGTGGTGTCGATGATCGCGATGTCCTGGCCGTCCACCAGCACCCGCCCGCGGTCGGGGACGTAGAGGCGCTGCACCAGCTTGGTCAGCGTGCTCTTGCCCGAGCCCGACCGGCCGACGATGCCGATCACCTCGCCGGGCGCGATCCGCAGCGAAACGCCCCGGATCACGTCCGGTGCGTCGGGTCGATAGCGGAAGCCGATCTGGTCGAATTCGATCGCGCCCACCAGTCGCGGCAGGCGCGTCTTCTGGCCGCTGACCTCGGTCCGCGCATTGAGAATGTCGCCCAGACGGCTCATCGAGATCCCGACCTGCTGGAAGTCGTTCCAGAGCTGCGCCAGGCGCAGGATCGGCGCGGTCACCTGCGTCGACAGCATGTTGAAGGCCACCAGTTCACCCACGGTCAACTGGTTGTCGATGACCAGCGACGCACCGAGCCACATGATCGCGACGGTCGACATCTTGCTGATGAGGGTGATGCCGCCGCCGGCGATGGTCGCGATATTGGTGACGGACTGGCCCGCGCGCACGTAGCCTGCCAACTGCTGGTCCCATTTGCGGATCCAGCGCGGCTCGACGGCCATCGCCTTGAGGGTGTCCATCCCGCTCAGCGTCTCGACCAGGAAGGACTGGTTCTCGGCGCCCCTGTTGAACTTGTCGTTGAGGCGCGCGCGGATGATCGGGGTGAACAACAGGGAGAGTACGACGTACAACGGGATCGAGGCAACCACGATCAGCGTCAGCCAGACGCTGTACCAGAGCATCACGCCCAGGAACACGAGGGAAAAGATGAGGTCCAGCACCACGGTGATGCCGTTGCCGGTCAGGAAGGAGCGGATGTTTTCCAGTTCCCGGATGCGGGCGACCGAGTCGCCCACGCGCCGCGCCTGGAAGTAGGGCAGAGGCAGGTTGAGAAGATGGCGGAACAGGCGGGCGCCGAGTTCGACGTCGATCTTGCTGCTGGTATGCGAGAAGACCCAGGTCCGGATGCCCGTGAGGGCGGCCTCGAAGAGGTTGGCGCAGACCAGCCCGACAGCGATGACGTTGAGCGTCTTCATGGCATGGTTCACCAGCACCTTGTCCATGACGACCTGGAAGAACAACGGCGTGACCAAAGCGATGAACTGGAGCACGAAGGAGATCAGCAGCACTTCCGTCAGCAGCCTGCGGTACTTGATCACGGCCGGAACGAACCAGGTGAAGTCGAACTTCGCCATGGCACCGGCATAGCTGGCCCTGCTTGTGAAGAAGACCATCTCGCCGTTCCAGCGCGAATGGAAATCGGCCAGTGGCAGCACGCTCGGCGCCTCTCCGGGACGCATCACCAGTAGGGTTGGGTCTTGGGCCGAATCGTCGAATTTTCCGATGATGAAGTAGCGTCCGTCCTGGTCCTGGGCCACCACCGGGAACGGAGTCTTGCCGAGCCGGTCCGGGTCCTGCCTGATGGCCCGCGCGTGCAAGCCGAGGCTGCGTGCCGCCAGCACGAGTGTCGGCGTGTCGAACGCCTCGTGGCCGAACTCGAGGCGAAGCTGTGCCTCGTCGGCCGGCAGGCCATGGAGCCTGGCCATGACCAGCAGCGACACCAAGCCGGTGTCCTGCTTTCGTTCTTCTTCCTGCATTTCCTGTCCCTGTATTCCCACCCAAGTTCGTGGCTGGCGCTTCGATCGACCCCAGCAATGAAAACTCCGCCAGGGCTACGACGCCCGGCGGAGTTGTTGCGCCCGGATGGTTGCGCTACTTCCAGTTGGCGGCGATGACCGGATTCAGCGCCGTCTGGTAGTTCGCGGCCAGAGTGGTCTGGCCGGAGGCCGGGGGCGCGTAGGCGGCCATGGCCTGCACCAGCTTGTCGACATCGCTGCTCAGCAAGGTCTTGCCGTCGGAAGTCTTGATCTGCTCGATGTGGTTCGTGCTGCCGACGTACCAATCCTGGACCGTTGCCTTGTCGGCGCCGCCGATGATGCTGATCTCCAGGTTGTTCCCGATATGGCGGAACCACAGCTGGCTGGTGCTGATCCCGGTGCCGAAGGAAAGGACGTCGGTGTTGCCGGCGGCCGCATCGGCGTCCACGATGATGTCCTGGCCCATGCCGCGGTAGCCCAGGTAGGTGTCGTTGCCGGCCTGGCCTTTGAGCGTGTCATTGCCTGCGCCACCGTCGAAGGTGTTGTTGCCCGCGTTGCCCGTGAGCGTGTTGGCCAGAGTGTTGCCCGTGCCATTGATTGCGGCACTGCCTGTGAGCGTCAGGTTCTCGACGTTGGCGCCCAGCGTATAGGTGATGGACGACTGGACGGTGTCCGTCCCTGCGCCAGCTGCTTCGGTCACTACGTCACCCACGTTGTCCACGATGTAGGTGTCGTTGCCCGCGCCGCCTACCAAGATGTCGGCTCCCGCGCCGCCGTTGAGCGTGTCGTTGCCGTCACCGCCGGTCAGGGTATTGATGCCGGCGTTGCCTGTGAGCACGTTGTTCAGCGCGTTGCCCGTGCCATTGATCGCCGCGCTGCCTGTGAGGGTCAGGTTCTCAAGGTTCGCGCCCAGTGCCCATGTGATGGACGACTGGACGGCGTCAGTGCCCTCGTTGGCGGCTTCGGTGACGACGTCGCCGGCGTTGTCGACCACGTAGATGTCATTGCCCGCGCCGCCTGCCATCGTGTCGGCGCCTGCGCCGCCGTTGAGGGTATTGTTGGCCGCGTTGCCGGTCAACTGGTTGGCCAGCGTGTTGCCCGTGCCGTTGATGGCGGCGCTGCCCGTGAGAGTCAGGTTCTCAAGGTTTGCGCCCAGCGTCCAGGTGACGGACGACTGGACGGCGTCGGTGCCCTCGTTGGCAGCTTCGGTGACGACGTCGCCGGCGTTGTCGACCACGTAGATGTCATTGCCCGCGCCGCCTGCCATCGTGTCGGCGCCTGCGCCGCCGTTGAGGGTATTGTTGCCCGCGTTGCCGGTCAACTGGTTGGCCAGTGTGTTGCCCGTGCCGTTGATGGCGGCGCTGCCCGTGAGGGTCAGGTTCTCGACGTTGGCGGCGAGCGTGTACGTCACCGACGTCTGGATCGTGTCGGTCCCGGCTTCGGCGGCTTCGGTGACGACGTCGCCGGCGTTGTCGACCACGTAGATGTCATTTCCCGCGCCGCCTGCCATCGTGTCGGCGCCTGCGCCGCCGTTGAGGGTGTTGTTGCCTGCGTTGCCGGTCAGCTGGTTGGCCAGCGTGTTGCCCGTGCCGCTGATAGCGGCGCTGCCCGTGAGAGTCAGGTTTTCAAGGTTGGCGCTCAGTGCCCATGTGATGGACGACTGGACGGTATCCGTTCCTTCGCCAGCTGCTTCGGTCACTACGTCACCCACGTTGTCCACGATGTAGGTGTCGTCGCCCGCGCCGCCGACCAAGGTGTCGGCTCCTGCGCCGCCGTTGAGCGTGTCGTTGCCGTCACCGCCAGTCAGGGTATTGATGCCGGCGTTGCCTGTGAGCACGTTGTTCAGCGCGTTGCCCGTGCCATTGATCGCCGCGCTGCCTGTGAGGGTCAGGTTCTCGACGTTGGCGGCGAGCGTATAGGTGATGGACGACTGGACGGTATCCGTTCCTGCGCTGGCTGCTTCGGTCACTACGTCACCTACGTTGTCCACGATGTAGATGTCATTGCCCGCGCCGCCTGCCATCGTGTCGGCGCCCGCGCCGCCGTTGAGGGTATTGTTGCCCGCGTTGCCGGTCAATTGGTTGGCCAGCGTGTTGCCCGTGCCGTTGATGGCGGCGCTGCCCGTGAGAGTCAGRTTCTCAAGGTTGGCGCCCAGCGTCCAGGTGATGGACGACTGGACGGCGTCAGTGCCCGCGTTGGCGGCTTCGGTGACGACGTCGCCGGCGTTGTCGACCACGTAGATGTCATCGCCCGCGCCGCCCGCCATTGTGTCGGCGCCTGTTCCGCCGTCGAGTCGATCCTGGCCTTCGCCGGCCTCCAGCACGTCGTTGCCCGCACCGCCGCTCAGGATGTTGTTGCCCCGGTTGCCCGTGATCGTGTTGTCGAGCGCGTTGCCCGTGCCGTTGATGTCCTCGTTCCAGAACTTCAGGGGCTCCAGGGTGTAGATCGCGTAGGCGCTCGGCACCTTGGCTGCCGCCCGGAAGGTGTCGATGCCGACGAAGCGCGTCATGTCGCTCACCTTCTGCCGGCCGGAATCAGCGATGTAGAAGCCCATGAGCTTGCCGTCGGCTTCGCCGTAGACCACGCCGGTGACGGTCACGGCGTGATTGACCGCGCCATTGCCCTTGTACGCCGCGTCGTCCCACAGGACGCCTGCGTTCACCGCGATGATCACGCCGCGGCCGCTGCGCACCAGGTTGGCGATGCCCTGTTCGTTGTAGCCTGAAATCAGATCGTTGCGCACCCCGTAGCTGTCGAGGATCTTCTGCTGGTCGGCGGCATTGGAGCCACCGCGCTGGTAGGCCGGCTTGGCCGGATCGGTCACAGCCCAGTTGTTGTTGATCGCCACCTGCACCACCTGGGCCTCGGTGGTGGGTCGCTGGGCCTGGGTCAGCAGGTTGGCGATCGAGGTCAGCGCGCAGGTGCCGAGGTAGTCGGGCACCGCGTCGCCCTGCATGTAGTCGAGTTCGTTGCGCTTGGGGTAGCCGTACACCAGTGTCGCGGTGTCGTCGAGCCGGCCCTTTTCCGGCTTGGAGAAGTCGAGCAGGTTGAGGTTTTCCACGTTGGCGCCCAGGGTGTAGCTGACCGAGCTCTGCACGGTGTCGTTGCCTTCGCCGGTGTTCTCCACGACCTGGTCGCCCACGTCGTCCACGTAGTAGGTGTCGTTGCCCGCACCGCCCAGCATCGTGTCCTTGCCCTCGACGCCGTCCAGGATGTTGTCGCGGCTGTTGCCGATGATCTTGTTGTCGAGGGCGTTGCCGGTGCCGTGGATGTCCAATCCCTCGAGCAGGCGCAGTTCCTCGATCCCGCTGTTGAGGAGGTAGCTGGTGCTGCTGATGACCACGTCGTAGCCTTCGTTGGCCCGCTCGAGGATGGTGTCGTTCACGCTGTTGACGATGTAGGTGTCGTTGCCTTTTCCGCCCTCCATGAAGTCGGCGCCCTGGCCGCCATCGAGGTAGTCGTTGCCCGCACCGCCCATCAGGACGTCGTTGCCGGCGCCCCCGTAGAGCCAGTTGTTGTCGGATACGCCTGCCGCCGGTGCCGCCTCGTTGGTCGCCGTGGAGCCGAGGATCAGGTCGTCGCCGTCGCCGCCGTAGATGATGTCGTTGCCGCCCTGCCCGAACAGCCGATCGTTGCCGTCGCCACCGTAGAGCAAGTCGTTGCCCGCGCCGCCCTGCAGTTCGTCGGCTCCGGCTTCGCCATACAGCTTGTCGTCGCCCAGGCCGCCCATCATCAGGTCGTTGCCCGCGCCGCCGAACATGGTGTCGTTGTCGGTCTCGCCCGCCAGCAGCGTTTGCTTGGCCTCGTTCTGTGCCGTGAATCCCAGCATGATGTCGTTGCCGTCGCCGCCCCACATCTGGTCGTTGCCGGTCTGGCCGAACATGCGGTCGTCGCCGCCTTCGCCGAGCAGCTTGTCGTTGCCGTCGCCGCCCTGAAGCTCGTCGTTGCCGGCACCGCCGAAGAGCGTGTCGGTGCCTTCGTTGCCGACCAGCAGGTCGGCGTCGTCGCCACCATCGAGGTAGTCGTTGCCCAGGCCGCCGTAGAGGTTGTCGAGACCCTTGCCGCCGAAGAGTGTGTCGTCGTCCGATTCGCCCGCAGCCAGCGTCTGCTTCACTTCGTTGGTGCCATTGAAGCCGACCAGCACGTCATTGCCGTCGCCACCCCACAGCACGTCGTTGCCGACCTGGCCGAACAGCTTGTCGTTGCCGACGTCGCCGATCAGTTGGTCGTTGCCCGCACCGCCCTGGAGTTCGTCGTTGCCGGTGCCGCCGTTGAGCGTGTCGTCCCCGCCGCGGCCGAACAGCAGATCGTTGTCGGCGCCGCCATCCAGGTGGTCGTTGCCGTCGCCGCCGTCCAGTTCGTCGGCGCCGGTGCCGCCGAACAGGGTGTCGTTGCCGGCGCCGCCATCGAGATAGTCGTTGTTCGCGCCGCCGTCGAGGTAGTCGGCACCCAGGCCACCTACGAGCGTGTCATTGCCGGCTTCGCCGAACATCACATCGTCGTCGGATTCGCCGGCGGCCAGGGTTTGCTTGGTCTCGTTGGTGCCGGTGAAGCCGTACATCACGTCATTGCCGTCGCCGCCCCAGAGCACATCGTTGCCGACCTGGCCGAAGAGCCTGTCGTCACCGACGCCGCCGATGAGCGCGTCGGCGCCATCGCCGCCCTGCAACTCGTCGTTGCCCGCACCGCCGAACAGGGTGTCATTTCCCTTCTGGCCCAGCAGCTGGTCGTTGCCGGCACCGCCGTCCACCGCGTCGTTGCCGGCGCCGGCATAGACCGTGTCGTTGCCGTTGCCGCCGTACATGACGTCGTTGTCGGTGTCCTGGGCGCCGAGGGTCTGGGCCGCTTCGTCCGATGAGTCGCCGCCGACCAGGATGTCGTCGCCTTCGCCGCCGTAGATCGTGTCGTTGCCCAGTCCGCCCAGGAGCACGTCCGCGCCGATGCCGCCGTCGAGCAGGTCGGTGCCGGCACCGCCTTCGAGCCGGTCGTTGCCTTCTTCGCCATAGATGTTGTCGTTGCCGGCATAGCCCATCAGGGTGTCGTTGCCGAGGCCGCCCCAGAGCTTGTCGTTGCGGGTGCTGCCGCCCATCACGTCGTCACCGTTGCCGGCGACGAAGTTCTCGATCAAGTTGACGTTGAAGTACTGGGTGTAGGCGGCCCAGTAGCCGACGTCGAAGCTGTCGTTGCCGTCAGTGCCGGTGAGGGTCTTCTGGTCGCTGCTGATCTTGACCTGGGAGGGGGTCCAGTCGATCCACTGGGTCGCGCTGACGGTGTAGCGGTTGTCCGTGTCGCGCAGGACCCTGTAGTTGCTGAAGGGCACCAGAGGGGGTACCGCAGCCATCGCGGTGGGCAAGGCCTGTACCGCGCGCGCGGCGATCGCCGCAGGCAGAGCATCACTTTTGCGAGCGGGAGCCGCCAGCGCGGCGTCGGCGGCACGGGCATTGCCCGCGATGTAGAAGCCGTAGTCAGCCGCCTTGATCTGGGTGATGCCCTTTTGCGCCAGGGTCTGGAACTCGGCGGTTTCCATGACGCCGTTCTCGTTGAGGTCGGACCAGGTGTTGAGGCCAGCCAACTCGTCGCCGCTGAGGAGGCCGTCCTTGTTGACGTCGAGGGCGGTGAGGGAGGCGACCGTCATGGCCTTCTTGGCCGCGTCGAGGAGAACGGGGGTGCGGGTGGCGATGCTGGCGGCGAGGTCGTTGGCGGGGGTCTTGGCCTCGTAGAAGGCGCCGATGGGGGCGTTTCCGTAAGGATTGGAAGGCGCTACATAGCCATTGGGGAACAGGTCGGTGGTGCCCGAAAGGAATTGCTGTGAATTCCATCGGGTCATGTCCTGATAGGTGCTCTGGTCCACCAGTCCTTTGCCGTTTAGGAGGTTCAACTCCCGCTCGAAACTAAACAGATTCGATAGGCTGGGCACAACGCTTGTATTGCTGCCATTGAGTTTGTTGGACAGTTGCTGGCCGAGTTTCAAGACTTCATCAAATCCTTCTTCATAGAATTGTTGTCCGTAATATCCTCCGTAGATACCTGCAACCGCCCCGATTACCAACGCAAACGGCGCGGAGACAACAGTGGTCGCCGCTCCTCCAACGAGAACGGCAGTCGCTTCTCCGGCCGACATTCCGGCCGCAACACCGCCGATCATTTTGATTGACTTGGCCAAATCGTCGCCGATCAATCCCTTGAGAAAACCAAGAGATGAATCTGCATGGCCTTTTGCGTCGAGGATTGCCTTCAACTCAATAGCGGCAGGCTCCCCCGCCTCTGCAATGGCCTTCAGCGCTTGAGGTGATCCTTCGATATAGACGACACCCGATTTTGTATACCACAAAAGCATGCTCATGAGTTGATCCTTCTAACTAGTCGAGAAAATATGAAACTGCCAAAAATAAAGGCCATCAAAATACCGAAAAACAAATTCATAACGAGTCCAGCTACCATTCCGTTCAACATGAAACGGTACGGAGTACTTTCGCCGTGACTTACATAGGCGCCAAACATGAACATCGCAAAAAGAATTCCTGCATTCCTGGTGTTTTCATAAAATTTTTCGTCGGAGAATTTTCTTATCAGCCTTTTCTTTTCCTGAGGCGGCAAATCGTCTAATTGAAGGTACCGACAACACGCTGCAGCAACTCCGGCTAGCCCGCACATGACTTGTCCAGGCATGACTTCTCTTGCACCTAGCCATCCTCCGGAGATTTTTTCAATCGTTTCCACGGCTATCTGTTGCATGCCTGCGATCGCCAGTAGTGCAGTCATTCCCAGAAGAAAATAGCGCCCGACTTTCTTGATTCGCATAAAACGAGTTCTTTCGCTGATCAAAAATGTGCTCTCTTCGCCGCGTTGTACACTGAGCTAAAGATCTGAGATCTCCTTGACGAAAGTTCTATCCCTCTACAGCTCGAAGTGTGTGATTGTGAGAATCAGGATTAATAAAAATTAGATATTTCCGCGAATGGCGCAGCTGGGCAGGGGATCTGTTTGTAATTTTCATTTCTTGAGGCAATTTCAGCTTCTCAACAGGGGGCCTGCGCGACCCGATTGCCAGCCAAACGCTGAAAACCTGAGCAACCACCCGCACGGGCGGCTGCGAGCAACAGCCACCAATCCTCCTATATGCCCAAGCGCGTGGCCGTGAGAAGCAAGCTGAATCTGAGCTGGAAAAATCCACAACTGGCTTGGCGTGGTGCCCTGGATACACGCCAGCTTCATTCAGGTCGCTCTCGCCGTCTTGCGCATTGCCATTTGCCCGCGAGGCAAAAGCTACATCGTCGATCCTGGGTCAATGCCGTTTTCCATTGACGACCGCCGCGTTGACGTTCTTTGAACCACCGGCAACGACGGCGACTTTTTCTTCGACTTGACGACCAATTGCCTCAATTGGTCTTGCCGCGCCGCGATCGCCAGCGTCTTGGCCGCCTCTTCTCCGAACTCGCGCACGGAGTAGACTGCCAAAGGTGCTGACCATCCGGTGCTCGGGTGACGGCCGTCCAGCGCCCAGAGTCAGCCGGGTGTCGCCGTCTGAAGGCAACTCCGGCAATGCCGCTCTTGTTGTTGCGTCGGACTACTTCCCTCGCGGCCACGGGCGGAGGGCAGTCAGCCGGCAACGGCCTTGGCGGTGCCCTGCGCAGATCCGCCTCGTCGGGATGGGGGCGCGCCAGCCCCGGCATCCGCCGAAGCTGCGCTTGGCGCTCGGCGATGGCCAGCAACTTGGCTTCGGGGCCGAAGCGACGGAGGCTGAAGTATTTGTTGGCTACTTCACCGGGCCCGAGATAGGTTTTCGCGATCCAGGCGATCGGGTTGCCATCGGTATCGACCTGACATGCCACGCCCGGAATGCCGGTCTTGTTGTTGCGCCTCAGGACATTGGCTCTTCTGCGCCGCGAAACGGGAGGGTGCTTCTTGACCATCTGGTCCCGCCATGCCTGGGCCCGCAACAGCGCAGCCATCTCCCCCTGGTGCATCTTGAAGCCGAACTGCCTGAACAGCGTGACGCCGCTGCGCTTCAATTGAACTTTCCACCCTCTCGGTCCGCGACTGATCCCGTACATCGAACGCATGAAGCCTGTCACCCTTTGAATTTTTGTGCGCACGATCTTCAGATTCAGGCGGCATTGCTGTCTGTGAGCGCACGCTACTTTTCTGGAGCGAAAGTTCCCGGGCGTGAGGAAAGGAGAAACTTCGGCGAGCGCGAGGCGACCATTCGAGGTGGGCCGGGTGCCTCAGAGGTTTCGAGACTTCAAATGAGGTCGAACGCCAGGACCAGGCCGCAAAACGCCCACGGCCAGAGGTCGCGCCCGCGCATTCGAGCGCATCCAGAAGGGCGCGACGCAGGTTCAAGCCATCAACCCCCTTTCCCGAAATTCTTGTGCTTGCGAACTTCAGAAGGAGGCCCTTGGATAGTCTGTGGGTCGATGCCGCCCGGCGCCGGAGAAACTTCCCGGTCGTTGCAATTCGTTGCTGCGCCTGCGCCGGAAACATGGAATACTGTGATTTCATACAGTATCCGGAGGCGCCATGGGCGACAGCTTCATCCCCGTCCACGCCCTCAAGGGCCGCGGCGCCGCGACGCGCCTGCCGCATCGTTTCGAGCGCGACGTGCGCGACGCCTTCGACGACGGCTGGGGCACGCTGGAAGAGGGCGAGGCCGAAGCCGAGGGCCTCCAGCCGGTGCAGACCGAGGTCCGCTTCGAGGACGTGAAATCGGTCTTGAGCGAGAACGACTCGCCTGACATTCCGTTCGACCGCTCGCTCAACCCCTACCGGGGCTGCGAGCACGGCTGCATCTATTGCTTCGCCCGGCCCACCCACAGCTACCTCAACCTCTCGCCCGGCCTGGACTTCGAGACCAAGCTGATCGCGAAGCGCAACGTCGCCGAGGTGCTGCGCGCCGAACTGGGCCGCAAGGCCTACCGGCCGAGCCAGATCGCGATCGGCACCGCGACCGATTGCTACCAGCCGATCGAACGCGAGCTGCGGCTCACGCGTTCGGTGATCGAAGTGCTGAAGGAGTCCCGCCATCCCTTCGGCCTCGTCACCAAGTCCAGCGCAGTCGAGCGCGACCTCGACCTGATCGCACCGATGGCCGCCGACCGGCTGGCCGCTGTCTACGTCACGATCACCACGCTCGACGCCGAACTGGCACGCAAGCTCGAGCCGCGGGCCGCCGCGCCGCACCGCCGGCTGCGCACCCTGCGCACCTTGGCCGACGCCGGCGTGCCGGTCGGCGTCAGCGTGGCGCCGCAGATTCCCTTCGTCACCGAAGACATGGAGCAGGTGCTCGAAGCCGCCTGGGAGGCCGGCGCGCGCTGCGCCTTCTACACCGTGGTCCGGCTGCCCTGGGAGGTCGCGCCGCTGTTCAAGCAGTGGCTCGAACTGCACTACCCGCCGCGGGCCGATCGCATCATGGCGCGCATCCGCGAGATGCGCGGCGGCAAGGACTACGACGCCGACTTCGCGACCCGCATGAAGGGCAGCGGCCTGTGGGCCGACCTGATCCGCCAGCGCTTCGAGAAGGCGACGAACCGCATCGGCTTCAACCGGCAGCGCATCGGGCTCGACCTCAGCGCGTTCCGACCACCTGGCGCAGCGGGGCAGGGCAGTCTGTTCTAGCACTGGCGCCCCCGCCGCCGGCCCCGCGCGCTTCGACGCCGCACCAGTCGCCGCCCAGCGCCTTCACCAGGAACACCGAGCCCAGCATGCGCTGCCCGGAAAGTTGGGCCGCCTGGCGCTCGATGTTCAACAGCGCCTGCTGGGCCGTGATGACGTCGAGGAAGGTGGTGGCGCCGCCCTCGTAGCGGCTGGCCGACATATCGAGCACCCGGCGCGCGCTGGCCACCGCCGTCTGCGACTGCGCCGCGGCGCGTTCGAGCGACGCCAGGCCGGTGATGCCGTCCTCGGCCTCCTGCATCGCGGTCAGCACCACCCGGCGGTAGCTGGCGACGGTGGCGTCGTAGCCGGCCTTCGTGAAGTCGACGTTGGCGCGGATGCGGCCGCCGTCGAAGATCGTCTGGGTCGCCGAGACGCCGATCGACCACAGCACGCTCTGGGCATCGAACAGGGTCGACAGGCTGCGGCTGTCGACGCCGCCCGTGGGCAGCAGGTTCACGCTCGGGTAGAAGGCCGCGGTGGCGACGCCGATCTGCGCGTTGGCGGCGGCCATCGCGCGCTCGGCGGCGGCGACGTCGGGCCGGCGCTCCAGCGCGTCCGACGGAACGCCGAGCGGGATCGCCGGCGGCCGCAGCGGCTGGATGTCCGGTGCCAGCGCGAAGTTCGGCGCCGGTGTGCCGGTCAGGGTCGCGATCGCATGCTCGAACTGCGACCGCAGCCGCTTCAGCAGGTCGACCTGGGTCAGCGTGTTGTCCAGCAGCGCCTGCTGCTGCGCCACGTCGAGGCCCGACACCGCGCCGCCTTCGTGGCGGTCGGTCACGAACTGGAGGGCCCGGCGCTGGACCTCGATCGAGCGAGCGACCACGTCGAGCTCCAGGTCGGTGGCGCGCAAGCTGAAGTAGGCCGAAGCCAGGTCGGCGGTCAGCAGCAGCCGGGTGTTCTCGAGGTCGGCGGCCGATTGCGCGGCCGAGGCGGTGGCGCCCTCGACCGTGCGCTGCACGCGGCCCGCGAGGTCGAGTTCGTAGCTGGCGACCAGGGTCAGCGCGAAGTCGTTCTGGACCGTCGAATAGTTGTTGGTGGCGTAGTTGGTGAGCGGCCGGTTGGCCGAGATCTTGAGCCGCGAGGCGCGCGACCCCAGGCCCAGCTGCGGCGAACGGCCCGATTCGGCGCCCGCCAGCGTGGCCCGCGCCTGCGCCAGCCGGGCGCTTGCCAGGTCGAGCGTCGGGCTGTTGGCAAGCGCCTTCTCCTGCAGCGCATCGAGCGTCGGGTCGTCGAAGCGCCGCCACCACGGGCCCTTGGCCTCGGCATCGCCGGGCGACGCCTGGCGCCAGGGCTGCTCGAGCTGCCAGCTGACCGGCACCTCGACCTCCGGCTTGCGGTAGTCGGGCCCGGCGACGCAGCCGGCGAGCAATACGGCGGCGGCGGCCACCGATGACAACCGGCGAAGACTCACGCCGGCTCCTTCGCGACCGTGACCAGGTCGCCTTCGGCCAGCGAGTCCGAGGGGTTCAGCACCAACCTGTCGCTGCCCGAGATGCCATCGATCACTTCCACCGTGTCACCGTAGTTGCGCCCGATGCTGACACCGCGCAGCCGCACCTTGCCCTCGGCGTCGACCACCGCGACCCGCGTGCCTTCGGCGCGGAACAGCAGCGCATTGGCGGGAATGCTGAGCGCGCGGCTGGGCGTCAGCGGCAGCGAGACCTGCACGTAGGCGCCTGGCAGCAGGATGCCTTCCTTGTTCGGCAGCGCGACCTCGACCTGCATCATGCGGGTGGTCGAATCGATCGCGCCCGAGGTCCGCGCCACCTCGCCCTTGAAGCTCTGGCCGCGCAGTTCGGACTGGGTGACGACCACCGGCTGGCCTTCCTTCACGAGCTGGGCGTAGGCCTGCGGCACATTGATGTAGACCCGCAGCGGATCGGTCTGGGCGAGCTGGAACAGCGCCCGGCCGCCGTTGCCCGCGCCGGCATCGATCAGGTCGCCGACGTCGACGTTGCGCCGCGTGATCACGCCCGCGAAGGGCGCCAGCACGCGCTTGAATCCCTCGGTCTGGCGCAGCCGCTGCACGTTGGCGTCGGCCGCCGCCAGGTTGGCGCTGGCTTGGGCCAGGGCGCCGCGGCGTTCGTCGAGGTCCTGCTGCGAGACCACGTCCTTCTTGCGCAGCCCCTCCCAGCGGGCCACCGTGCTTTTCGCGAGCTCGAGCGCAGCGGCCGCCTGCTGGCGGGCCGCGATCGCCTGCGACAGCTGCTGGTCGATCTCGGGCGTCTCGATCTCGGCCAGCAGCTCGCCCTTCTCGACCCGGCTGCCGATGTCCCGGGTCCAGCGCTTGAGATAGCCGCTGGCGCGGGCCGAGATCGGCGACTGCGTGAAGCCCTGCAGCGTGCCGGGCAGCGCCAGCGTCTGGCCGCTGCCCGCGGTCTGGGGCAGGGCGGTCTTCACGTACTGGGTGGCGCGCTCGGCGGTGCCGGCCTCCAGGGCGCGGGCGTTGGCGACGCGCAGATAGACGGTGCGCGCGGCGCCGATCGCCAGCAGCGCCAGCACGAGCAGCACGGCGATGCGGGTGCTGCGCACGATCTGGCGCCGGCGGAGCAGGTTGTCGTGGCCCCCGTCCTCGTCGGCGGCGATCGGGTGGATGCCCAAGGCCGCATGGCGTTGGTCGGTCATTGATTCAGGTCTCCTGGGGCGCGGCCCCGAGCGAATGAGGTGCGGCGGCCGCGTCGCGAGCGGCCTGGCGGTGGGCCCGGCGGCTGTGGATCTCGGCATAGACGGCGGGCACGAAGAACAAGGTCGAGACGGTCGCGAACAGCAGCCCGCCGATCACGGCGCGGCCCAGCGGGGCATTCTGCTCGGCGCCTTCGCCGAGGCCGAGTGCCATCGGGATCATGCCGATGATCATCGCCAGCGCGGTCATCAGCACCGGCCGGATCCGGGTGGCGCCCGCTTCCAGCGCCGCCGACAGCGGCGGGATGCCGGCGGCCAGGCGCTCGCGCGCGAAAGCCACCAGCAGGATGCTGTTGGCGGTGGCCACGCCCATGGTCATGATGGCCCCGGTCAGCGCCGGCACGCTGAGCGTGGTGCCGGTGATGAACAGCATCCAGGCGATGCCGGCCAGCGCCGCGGGCAGGGCGGTGATGATGATCGCGGCGTCGAGCCAGGACTGGAAGGTGACCACGATCAGCAGGTAGACCAGCACGATCGCCATCGCCAGCCCGACCCCGAGCCCGATGAACGACGACTGCATGGTCTGGACCTGGCCGCGCACCGCCACCTGGCTGCCGCGCGCGAGCCGCGGCCGTATCTCGTCGACCAGCGCCTGCACCTTGGTCGCCACGCTCGCGAGGTCGGTGCCCTGCACGCTGACATAGACATCGACCACCGGCTGGATGTTGTAGCGCGACACCACGGCCGGCTGCCGCCCCTGCTGCGCCTCCACCAGGTTGCCCAGCAGTTGCGGCGGTGCGCTGCCGGCCGCGCCGCCGCCGCCGATGGGCAGATTGAGCAGCGAGTCGAGCGAGTCGACCGCGTACTGCGGCGTCTGCACCGCGATGTTGTAGACCACGCCGTTCTGCGGGTTGAGCCAGAACGCCGGCTGGGTCTGCGAACTGCCCGACAGCGCGATCAGCACGTTCTGGCCGACGTTCTGCGCGGTCAGGCCGAACTGCTGCAGGCGGCTGCGGTCCATCTGCAGGTTGAGGCCGGGGCCGTCGAGCCGCTGGTGGACGTGGGCGTCGACCGCGCCCGGGATCTTGCGGATCGCCTTCACCAGCTCGGCCGCGCGGGCCGCATTGCCGGCGACGTCGTTGCCGCTGAACTGGACGTCGATCGCGGCCGGCAGGCCGAAATTGAGGATCTGGGTGACGATGTCGGCCGGCTGGAAAAAGAACTCGGTGCCCGGGAAGCGCTTGGGCAGCTCGGCGCGCAGCAGCGAGACGAACTCCTCGGTCGGCCGGTGGCCGTCGCGCAGCGACAGCAGGATCTCGCCGTCCAGCGTGCCGATGGTGCCGGCGTTGCTGTACGACAGGTTGATGCCGCTGTTGGGCACGCCCAGGTTGTCGAGGATGGTCTCGAGCTGGTCCTTCGGCACCAGCTCGCGGATCGCCGCCTCGACCTCGTCGGCCAGGCGCGCGGTCTCCTCGATGCGGGTGCCGGTCGGTGCGCGCATGTGCAGCCGGATCTGGCCGGCATCCACGCCCGGGAAGAAATCGCGGCCCAGCACCGGGTACAGCAGGCAGGACAGCAGGCAGAAGCCCAGGAACAGCACGATGAAGCGGCCGCGCCGCGCCAGCAGCGCCGACAGCACCAGCGTGTAGGCGCGCCGCACCCGTTCGAAGCGGCGGTCGAAGCTGCGGTAGACGCGCTGCAGCAGGCTGGCCTTGCCTTCGGTGGCGCCGTGGGTCTGCTTGCCCATCAGCAGCATCACCAGGGTGGGCACCAGCGTGCGCGACAGCAGGTAGGAGGCCAGCATCGCGAACACCACCGCCATCGCCAGCGGCACGAACAGGAACTTGGCCACGCCCGAGAGGAAGAACATCGGCACGAAGACGATGCAGATGCACAGCGTGGAGACGAACGCGGCCGGGCCGATCTCGCCGGCACCGACCAGGATCGCCTGGTTCAGCTCGGTGCCCATGTGCAGGTGGCGCTCGATGTTCTCGATCGTCACGATCGCCTGGTCGACCAGGATGCCGACCGAGAGCGCGAGACCGCCCAAGGTCATCAGGTTGAGCGTCTGGCCGAGCGCGTAGAGCGCCAGGATCGAGGCCAGGATCGACAGCGGGATCGTCAGCGCGATGATCAGCGTGCTGCGCCAGTTGCCGAGGAACAGCAGCACCATCGCGGCGGTCAGCGCGGCGGCGATCACGGCCTCGGCGACCACGCCCTGCACCGCGGCCTTGACGAAGACCGACTGGTCGAACAGCGGTGTGACCTTGATGTCCGCCGGCATGCCCTGGGCCGCCACCGGCAGCAGGGCGCGCAGGTTGGCGACGATGTCCAGGGTCGAGGCGCCGCCGTTCTTGAGCACCGACAGCAGCACGCCGCGCACGCCGTCCTGGCGCACCACGTTGGTCTGCGGCGAGAAGCCGTCGCGCACGTTGGCGACGTCGCGCAGGTAGGTGGTGGCGCCGGCCGCGGTGCGCACCGGCAGGTCGTTGAGTCCGGCCAGGACCTCCGGCGAGCCGTTCAGGCGCACGCTGTATTCGGTGGCGCCGAACTTGGCCGTGCCAGAGGGCAGGATCAGGTTCTGCGCATTGACCGCGTTGACCACGTCGGCCGGCGACAGGCCGCGCGCCTGCAGCGCCTGGGTGTCGAGGTCGACCGAGATCAGCCGGTTCTTGCCGCCGTAGGGGAAGGGCACGGCCACGCCCGGGATCGTGATGAGCTGGGGCCGCAGCTGGTTGACGGCGGCATCGAACAGGGCGTTTTCCGGCCGGGTCGGGCTCGACAGGGCGAGCTGGATCACCGGGATGCTGGAGGCCGAGTACTTGATCACCAGCGGCGGCGTGATGCCCGGCGGCAGCTGCCGCACCTGGGTCTGCATCGAGGCCACGACCTGCGCGATGGCGGTCTCGATGTTGGCGGTCGGCTGGAAGAAGACCTTGATCACGGTCACGCCGGCCAGCGACTGCGACTCGATGTGCTCGATGTCGCTCACCGTCGTCGTCAGGCTGCGCTCGGTCTGGCCGGCGATGCGCTGGCCCATCTCCTGCGCCGGCAGCCCGCCGTAGTTCCAGATGATGCTGATCACCGGAATGTTGATCTCCGGGAAGATGTCGGTCGCCATCCGCAGCAGCACGAAGGGCGTGGCCAGCACGATCAGCATCGCCATCACGATGAAGGTGTACGGACGACGCAGGGCGAGCTGTACCATGGACACGACTTGTTACTTCTGGAAGAAGGCCGCCATCATAAGTAGAGATGGACACACAATTGAGTGAATGCCTAAGCTTTACGTTCCCAAACAGACCTCGACCGTCGTGATGGGCGTCTCCGGTTGCGGCAAGTCCAGCCTCGGCGCGGCGCTCGCGCTGGAAGCCGGGCTGCCGCTGATCGAAGGCGACGACTTCCACTCGGCCGAGAACGTCAGCAAGATGCGCGCCGGGATCGCGCTCACGGATGCCGACCGCGCCGGCTGGCTCGCGACCCTCGGCGCCGAGCTGGCGCGCCGGCCCGAAGGCGCGGTACTGACCTGCTCGGCCCTGAAGCGCGACTACCGCGAGCGGCTGCGCGCGGCCGCGCCCGGACTGCGCTTCGTCTTCCTGGCCTTGACGCCGGCGGAGGCCGAGCGCCGGGTGGCGGCGCGGGCCGGCGCCCACATGTTCCCGGCCAGCCTGGTCGCCAACCAGTTCGCCACGCTGGAGTCCCCGGTCGGCGAGCCGGGCGTGCTGGCGGTCGACGCCACCGCGCCGCTGCCGGAACTGGTGGCGCAGGTGCGGGCGTGGTGGGCCGGGCCCTGAATCAGGCGCGCAGGCCCAGCGCGTCGAAGACCCGGATCGCGGCGTAGGCGTCGTTGGCCGCGTAGCGCAGCTGGGCGTCGGTCAGCTGCCGGTTGGCCCAGTTCGAGGTCGTGGCCTTGCGCGACTTGACGAAGCGGCGCTCGAATACCAGCGCCACGGCGGTCTTGACGCCGACCGAGCGCCGGTAGCCGCGGCGGCGGAATTCGCTGTCGAGGTCGAGCACGCCTTGCGGCTCGACGCCGAAGCGCTGGCGGATCAGGCTCAGGTCGCTCGACAACCCGAAGCCGGCCTTGGTCAGGCCTGGGTCACCGAGCAGCGTCGCCAGCGTGTCGTGGAACTCGCTGCGGTGCAGCTGGAACAGCCAGGCCTGCTCGCGGGTGGCGAACTGGATCACGTGCGGCCCGCCCGAGACCTCGTTCTTGGCGAAGGTCGGCTTCGACTCGGTGTCGAAGCCCACCACCCGGCTGGCGCGCAGGGCCGCGGCGGCGCTCGCCGCGTCTTCGGCGCTGGCCACCACGCGGATGTCCTTCAGCCCCAGGCCCTCGAAGGGTTCGAGCAGGGCGATGTCCTCGCGTTCGGGCAGCGGTGGCGGCGACATGTGCTCAGCCCCGCAGCACGTTGCCGTGGTGCGCCAGATGGTCGGCCACGAAGCTCTGGACGAAATAGTAGCCGTGGTCGTAGCCGGCGTGCCGGCGCAAGGTGAGCGGCTGGCCGGCCTGCGCGCAGGCGGCCTCGAAGTGCTGCGGATGCAGCTGGTCGGCGAGGAATTTGTCGGCCAGCCCCTGGTCGATCAGGATCCCTCGCTGATAGGGCGCCTTCGCCTGCGCCTGCATCAATGCGCTGGCGTCGTGCGCCAGCCACTGCGCGCGATCTGTGCCGAGATAGCCGCCGAAGGCCTTCTCGCCCCACGGACAGCGGGTTGGTGCGCAGATCGGCGCCAGCGCCGACAGCGACCGGAAGCGGCCCGGATGGCGCAGGGCCAGGGTCAGGGCGCCGTGGCCGCCCATCGAATGGCCGAAGACCCCGATGCGTTCGCCGTCGATCGGCAGCTGCCGTGCCACCAGCGGCAGCAGTTCGTCGACGATCCAGCTTTCCATGCGCCAGTGCCGGGACCACGGCGCCTCGGTGGCGTCGAGATAGAAGCCGGCGCCGACGCCGAAATCCCAACTGGCGGTCGCGCCTTCGATTTCCTCGACCGCCGGTCCGCGCGGGCTGGTGTCCGGCGCGATCAAGGCCAGGCCGAGTTCGGCCGCCAGCCGCTGGGCGCCGGCCTTGACCATGAAGGTCTCCTCGTTGCAGGTCAGCCCGGCGAGGTACATCACGGCCGGCACCGGCCCGTTGGCGGCCTGCGGCGGCAGGAAGACCGAGAAGCGCATCGGCAGCCCGATCGTGCGCGCGTCGTGTTCGAGAAAGCGGAGCGTGCCGCCAAAGCAGCGGTGTTCGGAAAGGGTCTTGGGGCTGTCGGTCATGGATTCGATGCGGAAAGGAGTTCGAGCACCGCGTCGGCGAAGACGCGCGGCACTTCCTGCGGCATGTTGTGGCCGACGCCGGGCACGATGCGGTGCGATCGCGGGCCGGTGAAGCGGTGCGCGTGCGCGGATGCGTCGCTCACCGGCCGCACGCCGTCGTCGGCGCCGTCGAAGGTGATGGCGGGAACGGCGATCGGTGGCTGGGCGGCCAGCCGCGCCTCGATGTCGGCATAGGCCGGATCGCCGGGCGCGAGGCCGAAGCGATGGCGGTACGACTGGATCACCACCTCGACGAAGTCGGGATGGTCGAAGGCGGCCGCGCTGCGCTCGAAGGTGGCTTCGTCGAAGGACCAGGTCGGCGACCAGAGCCGCCACAGCAGGCGCGTGATGCCGCGCCGGTCGGCTGCCAGCCCGGCCCGGCCGCGTTCGCTGTGGAAGTAGTACTGGTACCAGAGCCGGTGCTCGTTCTCGGCCACTTCGGGGCGCATCGCCTTCGCGATGTCCTGGATGTTGTAGCTGTTGAACGAGACCAGGCCGGCGCAGCGTTCGGGCCAGAGCGCTGCCACCACGCAGGCGGCGCGCCCGCCCCAGTCGTAGCCGGCCAGCAGCGCGCGCGGGATCGACAACGCGTCGAGCAGCGCCAGCAGGTCGGCGCCGAGCGCGGCCTGCTCGCCCGAGCGGGGCGTCGAATCGCTCAGGAAGCGCGTGCCGCCGTAGCCGCGCAGGTACGGCACGACGACCCGGCAGCCGGCCTCGGCCAGCATCGGCGCGACCTCGGCGTAGCTGTGGATGTCGTAGGGGAAGCCATGCATCAGCAGCACGGGCGGCCCGTCGGCGGGGCCGGTCTCGAAGTAGGCGACCTCGAGCACGCCGGCCCGGACCGTGCGCAGCGGCTGCATCCGCGTCATGGCGATGCTCAGTACAGCACGACGCCGCGAATGGACTCGCCGCGCTTCATCAGGTCGAAGCCCTTGTTGATGTCCTCCAACGGCATGGTGTGGGTGATCAGGTCGTCGATGTTGATCTTGTTTTCCATGTACCAGTCGACGATCTTGGGCACGTCGGTGCGGCCGCGTGCGCCGCCGAAGGCCGAGCCCTCCCACTTGCGGCCGGTGACCAGCTGGAACGGCCGGGTGCTGATCTCGGCGCCGGCTTCGGCCACGCCGATGATGATGCTGCGGCCCCAGCCCTTGTGGGTGCACTCGAGCGCCTGGCGCATCACCTGCGTGTTGCCGATGCACTCGAAGCTGTAGTCGGCGCCGCCGTCGGTCAGCTGCACGATCGCATCGACCACGTTCGGCGTGTCCTTGGGGTTGATGAAGTGCGTCATGCCGAACTTGCGCGCCATCGCTTCGCGCGCCGGGTTCAGGTCGACGCCGATGATCTTGTCGGCGCCCACCATCTTCGCGCCCTGGATCACGTTCAGGCCGATGCCGCCGAGGCCGAAGACCACCACGTTGGCGCCGGCCTCGACCTTTGCCGTGAAGATCACGGCGCCGATGCCGGTGGTCACGCCGCAGCCGATGTAGCAGACCTTGTCGAAGGGCGCGTCCTCGCGGATCTTGGCCAGCGAGATCTCGGGCGCCACCGTGTAGTTGCTGAAGGTCGACGTGCCCATATAGTGGAAGATCGGCTTGCCGTCCAGGCTGAAGCGGCTGGTGGCGTCGGGCATCAGGCCCTTGCCCTGGGTGCCGCGGATCAGCTGGCACAGGTTGGTCTTGCGGCTCAGGCAGAACTTGCACTGGCGGCATTCGGGCGTGTAGAGCGGAATGACGTGGTCGCCCTTCTTGAGGCTCGTGACGCCGGGGCCGACGTCGACCACGATGCCTGCGCCCTCGTGGCCCAGGATGGCGGGGAAGATGCCCTCGGGATCGGCGCCCGAGAGGGTGTAGTAGTCGGTGTGGCAGATGCCGGTGGCCTTGATCTCGACCAGCACTTCGCCGAATTTCGGCCCCTCGAGGTCGACGGTTTCGATGGTCAGGGGGGCGGCGGCTTTCCAGGCGACGGCGGCTTTGGTTTTCATGGCGTGCAGAAAGTAAAAAGGCGCCGGGGAATCCCGGCGCGTCGCTCACTTTATGCCATAGAACCGGGCCGCGTTCGTGCCCCATACACCGGCCCGCTCCGGGGCCGGCAGGTCGGCCAGCCATTCGTCGCAGGCGACCTGCCAGCGGCGGTAGTCGCCCGCGAGGTTCAACACCGGCCAGTCGCTGCCCCACATCAACCGGGCCGGACCGAAATGGCGCAGCAGGTGCGCGACATAGGGCCGCAGGGCGTCGACCCGCCAGCCGGGGCCGGCTTCCGTGGCCAGCCCGGACAGCTTGCAGCGGACCCGCGTCTCGGCCGCCAGCCGCGCCATGTCGCCGGCCCAGGGCTCGAAGCCGCCGGCCGCGATGGCGGGCTTGGCGCCATGGTCCACCACCATCGCGAGCCCCGGGTGACGCAGCGCGAGACGGCGCGCGGCATCGATCTGCTGCGGCCTGATGAGCAGGTCCAGGACCAGTCCCTGTTCGATCATCGCTGACCAGGCCGGAAGCAGGGCGTCGCCGAGCACCCATTCGGGATCCGGCAGGTCCTGCAGCATCGGCCGCAGTCCCCTGAGCAGCGGCTGCTGCGCCAGCCGGCGGATGCGCGCGGGTGCGTCGGCGGCGTCCAGCGCGGTCCAGCCGACCACGGCGCGCACGCGGCTCGCCGGCTCGGCGGCGAGCGCGAGCAGCCGCCAGGTCTCGGCCTCGCTCGGCGCCGCCTGGACCAGCACCGTGCCGTCGATGCCGGCGCGGTCCAGCAGCGGCGCCAGGTCGGCCGGCGTGAAGTCCCGGTGGATGGCGTGCAGGGCGGGCGTATCGGCCAGCCAGCCGTAGTCGCCGTGTGCCGGCGACCAGTAGTGCTGGTGGGCGTCGATGCGCAGCGGCTTCATGGTCCGGGCACCAGCGCCGGACCGCGGCCGGCCGGCCGCCGCGTTTGCCCGATCCGGCGGGCGGGCCGAAAATGCAATGCCGCACCTGATAAAAAGAGAGCCATGAAAAAGATTCTTGTCCTGAATGGCCCGAACCTCAACCTCCTCGGTACGCGCGAGCCCGCGCAGTACGGCCACGAAACGCTGGCCGACGTCGAGCGCATGTGCCTGGAGACCGGCGCCACGCTCGGTATCGAGATCGAATGCCGGCAGTCCAATCACGAAGGCCAGCTGATCGACTGGATCCACGAGGCCGGACGCGAAGTCGCCGCCGGCCGGATGCTCGGCGTGGTGATGAACCCCGGCGCCTACACCCACACCTCGGTCGCACTGCACGACGCCATCAAGGGCGCCAGCGTGCCGCTGGTCGAGCTGCACATCTCCAACGTGCATGCGCGCGAGGAGTTCCGCCACCATTCGTACATCTCGCCGGCAGCGCGCGGCATCATCGTCGGCTTCGGCGTCAAGGGCTATCCGCTGGCGATCGAGGCGCTGGTGCGCGTGAGCGGCGCCAAATGAAGATCGTCTCGGTCGAACCTTTCATCCTGCACGTGCCGGTCACCGGCAGCCAGATCGCCGACAGCACGCACACCCTGACGCACTGGGGCGTGATCGGCGCGCGGATCGAGACCGAGGACGGGCTGGTCGGCCATGGCTTCACCGGCACCCACGCCGACTTGGCGGGCGACCAGCTGATCACGCGCTGCATCGCGACCTGCCATGCGCCGCTCCTGCTCGGCGAGGACGCGGGCGACGTCCGTCGCCTCTGGCAGAAACTGGCGCGCAACCCCGCGCTTCAATGGATCGGCCGGGCCGGCATCACGACGCTGTCGCTGGCGGCGATCGATGTCGCGCTGTGGGACCTGAAAGCCAAGTCGGCCGGCGTGCCGCTGTGGAAACTCCTCGGCGGCCAGGTGCGGCCGCGGGTCCGGGCCTACAACACCGACATCGGCTGGCTCAGCATCGGCGACGCGCAACTGGTGGACGGCGCCCGGCGCGCGGTCGATGACGGTTTCACCGGCATCAAGATCAAGGTCGGCTCCAGCGTGGACCGCGACCTGCGTCGCATCGAGGCCGTGCGCGAAGCCATCGGGCCGTCCGTCACGCTGGCGATCGACGGCAACGGCAAGTGGGATCTCGCCACCTGCCTGCGCTTTTGCCGCGGCGCGGAGCCCTTCGACCTGCTCTGGTTCGAGGAGCCCCTGTGGTACGACGATGTCAAGGGCCACGCGGCGCTGGCCCGCGCCACCCGCATCCCGGTCGCGCTCGGCGAGCAGCTCTACACCGCCGATGCCTTCTCCGAGTTCTTCGCCCAGCAGGCGATCCACTGGGTCCAGCCCGACGTCACGCGCATGGGCGGCATCACCGAGGTGCTCCAGGTGTGCGAGACCGCCCATTCCTTCCGCCTGCCGGTGGCGCCGCACGCGGGCGACATGAGCCAGGTCCACGTGCACCTGAGCTACGCGCATCCGGCCTGCGAGGTGCTCGAGTACATCCCGTGGATCAAGGACTGCTTCACAGAGCCGGCCGAGGTCGTCGATGGCCACTTCCGCCTGCCGCAGCAGCCCGGCGCGGGCACCACGCCGACCGCGGCCGCCTGGCAGTCGTTCCGGAAGCCGGTGGCATGACGGTCGAGCGAGCCGGCCTGTTCGAAGGCGAAGACCGCGCCTGGCGCTGTCGCTGGTGCGCCGCAACGCCGCTCTACCAGCGCTACCACGACGGCGAATGGGGCTTCCCGGTCACGGACGACCGGCGCCTGTTCGAGAAGCTGTGCCTCGAGGGCTTCCAGGCCGGCCTGAGCTGGCTCACGATCCTCAACAAGCGCGATGCCTTCCGCCGCGGCTTCGCCGATTTCGATGCCGAGCAGATGGCGCGCTTCGGCCCGAAGGACGTCGAGCGGCTGTTGGCCGACGCCGGCATCGTGCGCCATCGCGGCAAGATCGAGTCGGCGATCAACAACGCCCACCGCGTGATCGAACTGCGCCGCGAGTTCGGTTCGCTGGCGGCCTACGCCTGGCGCTTCGAGCCCGATCCGGCCTCTCGGCCGAATCGGATCACGCACGCGGCCCTGCAGAGCTTCACGACCTCGGCCGAGTCGATCGCGATGTCGAAGGACCTGAAGAAGCGCGGCTGGAGCTTCGTCGGCCCGACCACGGTCTATGCCTTCATGCAGGCCATGGGGCTGGTCAACGACCACATCGAGGGCTGCCACGCCCGCGACTTGGCGCTGAAGGCCCGCGCCAAGCTCAAAGTCCCACGCCAGTCAGTCCGCTAGGCCGCTTGCGGCCCGGTCACCTTCCGGTGGCTGATCCGCCCCTGGCTGTCGACGCTCTCGAGGTGGACGTCGAAGCCCCACAGCCGCGCCACGTGCTTGAGCACCTCGGAGGCGTTGTCGTGCAGCGGGCGGTTGTTGTGCTGGGTATGGCGCAGCGTCAGCGCGCGGTCGCCGCGCAGGTTCACGCTCCAGACCTGGATGTTGGGCTCGCGGTGGTTCAGGTCGTACTGGCGCGACAGGGATTCGCGCAGCTGCCGGTAGCCGCTGTCGTCATGGATGGCGGAAACCTCGAGCTCGGGCTCGCTTTCCTGGTCGCGGACCGTGAAAAAGCGGAAATCACGCATCAATTTCGGCGACAGGAATTGGCCGATGAAGCTCTCGTCCTTGAAATTGCGCATGGCGTAATCGAGCGAGGTCAGCCAATTGGAGCCCGCCAGGTCGGGGAACCAGCGCTGGTCTTCCTCGGTCGGCTTTTCGCAGATGCGCCGCAGGTCGGTGAACATCGCGAAACCCAGCGCATAGGGATTGATCCCGCTGTAGGCGCGATGCCCGACCGGCGGCTGGAACACCACGTTGGTGTGCGACTGCAGCCACTCCATCATGAAGCCGTCGGCCAGCAGGCCTTCGTCGTAGAGCGTGTTGAGCAGGGTGTAGTGCCAGAAGGTGGCCCAGCCCTCGTTCATGACCTGGGTCTGCCGCTGCGGATAGAAGTACTGCCCGATTTTGCGCACGATGCGCACCACTTCGCGTTGCCAGGGGTCCAACAATGGTGCGTTTTTCTCGATGAAGTAGAGCAGGTTTTCCTGGGGCTCGGCCGGGAAGCGCCTGGAGGCCTCTTCGTCTTCCGACGTTCGGCCGGCCTTGCGGGGCAGGGTGCGCCACAGGTCGTTGACCTGCTGCTGCAGATGGTGCTCGCGTTCCTCGCGCCGGGCCTGCTCCTGGCTCAGCGACAGGCGCTGCGGCCGGCGGTAGCGGTCGACGCCGTGGTTCATGAGTGCGTGGCAGGAATCGAGCAGGTCCTCGACCGCCCCGACGCCGTGGCGCTCCTCGCACTCGCTGATGTACTTTCGGGCATAGACCAGGTAGTCGATGATGGACGACGCATCGGTCCACATCTTGAACAGGTAGTTGCCCTTGAAGAAGCTGTTGTGGCCGTAGGCCGCATGGGCGATCACCAGGGCCTGCATGGCCATGGTGTTTTCTTCCATGAGGTAGGCGATGCAGGGATCGGAGTTGATCACGATCTCGTAGGCCAGGCCCATGTGGCCGCGGCGGTAGTTCTTCTCGGTGGCGATGAACTGCTTGCCATAGGACCAGTGACGGTAGATGACCGGCATGCCGACCGAGGCATAGGCGTCCATCATCTGCTCGGCCGTGATGATCTCGAGCTGGTTGGCGTAGGTGTCGAGCTTGTAGCCCTTGGCCACCCGGGCGATCTCGCTGTGGTACTGCTCGATCAGCTCGAAGGTCCAGTCCGACGGACTGGGCAATGGCGTCCGTGTCTTCGTGGTCTCGTTCACGCCGGCCCCCTCTCTTTCTTGAACAGGTCGCGGAACACCGGGTAGATGTCCTGCGCGTCGCTGACCTTGCGCATGGCGAAATTCTTGTGGGATTCGGCCAGTTGCGAGTACTCCTCCCACATGTTCTGCTCGGCTTCGGCGACCTGCACATAGGCGTAGTAGCGCACCAGCGGCAGCAGGTGGTCGGCCAGCAACTCGCGGCAGCGGCCCGAGTCCTGGTGCCAGTTGTCGCCGTCGCTGGCCTGGGCGCCGTAGATGTTCCATTCGCCGCTCGGGTAGCGGGCCCGCACGATGTCGAGCATCAGGGTCAGGGCGCTCGAGACCACGGTGCCGCCGGTCTCGGTGGCATGGAAGAATTCTTCTTCGGTGACCTCGGAGGCCTGGGTGTGGTGGCGGATGAAGACCAGGTCGATCTTCTCGTAGTGCCGGGTCAGGAACATGTAGAGCAGCATGAAGAAGCGCTTCGACATGTCCTTGCGGGCCTCGTCCATCGAGCCCGAGACGTCCATCAGGCAGAACATCACGGCCTTGGCGGAGGGCACCGGCACCTTGACCCGGTTGCGGTAGCGCAGGTCGATCGGGTCGAGGAATGGCACGTGCTTGGCCTTGCTGCGCAGCTCCTCGAGCTTGGCCTCGGTCTCGCGGATCTCGCGCTGCACCAGGGCATCGGCCACGCGCGGGCTGCGCTGCAGGTGCAGCAGGTGGGCTTCGAGCTCGCGGATCTCGCGCCGCGAGTCGCCGCCCAGCGCGATGCGCCGGGCCAGCGCGCCGCGCATCGAGCGCACCACGTGCAGGTTGCTCGGGTTGCCGTCGCTCACGAAGCCGGCCCGGTGGCTCTTCCACTCGGGCACCTCGGCCAGCTGGGTGCGGATCAGGTGGGGCAGGGCGAGGTCCTCGAAGAAGACCCGCATGAACTCTTCCTTGGTCAGGCTGAAGACGAAATCGTCCTCGCCGCCTTCGCCGTCGCCGGCCTGCGAGCCCTTGCCCGCGCCGCCGCCGCCCTGCGGCCGCTCGATGCGATCGCCCTTGACGTACTCCTTGTTGCCCGGATGCACGTACTCGCGGTCGCCGCCCTGGCCGTGGCCGAACACGGGCTCGGAGACATCGCGCTTGGGCAGCGTGATGTCCTCGCCCTGTTCGAGGTCGCGGATGCCGCGGCCGCTGACGGCGCGGCGCACGGCCTCGCCGATCTGCTCACGGTAGCGTCGCAGGAAACGTTCGCGGTTGCCGATGGACTTGTTCTTGCCCGACAACCGGCGGTCGATGATCTGCTGCAGCATGGCCACGGACAGAACTCCTTCAGTTCATCATGAACTCTTGCGAACCCGCAAATACCACTCGCACAGCAGGCGGACCTGCTTGGCCGTATAGCCCTTCTGGACCATGCGGTTGACGAAATCCTCGTGCTTCTTCATTTCGTCGGCGCTGCTCTTGGCGTTGAAGCTGATGACCGGCAGCAGTTCCTCGGTGTTCGAGAACATCTTCTTCTCGATCACGGTGCGCAGCTTCTCGTAGCTGGTCCACAGCGGATTCTTGCCCGCGTTGCCGGCCCGCGCGCGCAGCACGAAGTTGACGATCTCGTTGCGGAAGTCCTTGGGGTTGCTGATGCCCGCGGGCTTCTCGATCTTCTCGAGCTCGGCGTTGAGCGAGCCGCGATCGAAGACCTCGCCGGTGTCCTGGTCGCGGTACTCCTGGTCCTGGATCCAGTAGTCGGCGTAGGTCACGTAGCGGTCGAAGATGTTCTGGCCGTACTCCGAGTAGCTTTCCAGGTACGCGGTCTGGATCTCCTTGCCGATGAATTCCGCATAGCGCGGCGCCATCAGCTCCTTGATGTACGAGAGGTACTTCTGCTCGGTCTCGGGCGCGAACTGCTCGCGCTCGATCTGCTGCTCGAGCACGTACATCAGGTGCACCGGGTTGGCCGCCACCTCGCTGCTGTCGAAGTTGAAGACCTTCGAGATGATCTTGAAGGCGAAGCGGGTCGAGGTGCCGCTCATGCCTTCGTCGACACCCGCGTAGTCGCGGTACTCCTGCATGGACTTGGCCTTGGGGTCGGTGTCCTTGAGGTTGTCGCCGTCGTAGATCTGCATCTTGCTGAAGATGCTGGAGTTCTCGGGTTCCTTGAGCCGCGTGAGCACCGAGAACTGGGCCATCATGCGCAAGGTGCCGGGGGCGCAGGGCGCCGCCGAGAGCGACGAGTTGCGCACCAGCTTCTCGTAGATCTTGATCTCCTCGGAGACCCGCAGGCAGTAGGGCACCTTGACGATGTAGATCCGGTCGAGGAAGGCCTCGTTGTTCTTGTTGTTGCGGAAGGCCTTCCACTCGCTTTCATTGCTGTGCGCCAGCACGATGCCGTCGAACGGGATGGCGCCGAAGCCTTCGGTGCCCTTGAAGTTGCCTTCCTGGGTGGCGGTCAGCAGCGGATGCAGCACCTTGATCGGCGCCTTGAACATTTCCACGAACTCCAGCAGGCCCTGGTTGGCCAGGCACAGGCCGCCCGAGTAGGCATAGGCGTCCGGGTCGTCCTGGGCGTAGTCCTCGAGCTTGCGGATGTCGATCTTGCCGACCAGCGAGGAGATGTCCTGGTTGTTCTCGTCGCCCGGCTCGGTCTTGGCGACCGCGATCTGGCGCAGCACCGAGGGGTAGCGCTTGACGACCTGGAACTGGCGGATGTCGCCGCCGAACTCTTCCAGCCGCTTGACCGCCCAGGGCGACAGGATCCGCTGCAGGTAGCGGCGCGGGATGCCGTATTCCTTTTCGAGGATTTCGCCGTCCTCGGCCGCGTCGAACAGGCCCAGCGGGGTCTCGTTCACGGGCGAGCCCTTGATCGAATAGAAGGGCACGTGCTCCATGAGCTGCTTCAGGCGCTCGGCGATCGAACTCTTGCCGCCGCCGACCGGGCCCAGCAGATACAGAATCTGCTTCTTTTCTTCCAGTCCCTGGGCGCCGTGGCGGAAGTAGGAGACCACCTGCTCGATGGCGTCTTCCATGCCATAGAACTCGCGGAAGGCCGGGTAGATCTTGATGACCTTGTTGGCGAAGATGCGCGAGAGCCGGGGGTCGTTGCGCGTGTCCACCAGTTCGGGCTCGCCGATCGCCTTGAGCATCCGCTCGGCGGCCGTGGCGTAGGCCAGAGGCTCCCGTTTGCAGATCTCCAGGTATTCCTGAAGGGACAAGACCTCTTCGCGCGTGCGCTCATATCGCGCTGCGAAGTTGCTGATGACATCCACCATAGACACCTCCATCGAGTCAGCCGGGCGCTGCCCGGGAAATCCGTGCCGCACACGTCGCATCGTTCTTCGCAGGAATGGTGCCAGGTGATGTGTGCACGCTGTGGAAAAAACCCTCGGGCATGAACTTGATCAAAGCATAGAACAAACGACGCTTCGAGCAAATTGCTTTTGAAATAAGAATTTGATCGTTGCAAAAAAGTTCCAGCGGAAAGCGGCAGCAATTGGCGAAACCGCCTCCGGCTGCAGCAGCCACCGGACACATGCTACGAGCATGCGGCGATTCGTGCACGGCACGGCTGTGGGTCGCCTTCGCCAGGGCTTGTAGGTTGGGTGCAGGTGCCGGGATCATCTGTTTCCGATCCAACGCCGGTCGCGCCGCCGGCGCCTACAGGAATACGCGGACAACAAAAAAGCGGCCCGAAGGCCGCCTGTATATTGCCGGCGCCGGCGCGCCGGCGCGCCGGGCGGCGCCGCCGGCGCAATGCGCTCAGCTGAAGAATTCCTTGGCTTTGTCGAACCAGCCCTTGTCGGTCGGGCTGTGCTTGTCGCCGCCCTTCTTGAGCGACTCGTCGAGCTCCTTCATGAGCTTGCGCTGGTGCTCGGTCAGCTTGACCGGGGTCTCGACCCGCACGTGGCAGTACAGGTCGCCCGGGTAGCTCGAGCGCACGCCCTTGATGCCCTTGCCGCGCAGCCGGAACTGCTTGCCGCTCTGGGTGCCGTCGGGAATGTCGATCGCCGCCGCGCCCTTGAGCGTCGGCACGTTGATCTCGCCGCCGAGCGCCGCCGTGGTGATGCTGACCGGCACCACGCAATGCAGGTCGTCGCCGTCGCGCTCGAACAGTTCGTGCTTCTTGAGCCTGATCTCTATATAGAGGTCGCCGGGCGGGCCGCCGTTGGTGCCGGGCTCGCCGTTGCCGGTGCTGCGGATGCGCATGCCGTCGTCGATGCCGGCCGGGATCTTGACTTCGAGCGTCTTGTTGTTCTTGATCTTGCCCTGGCCGTGGCAGGTGGCGCAGGGCTCGGGAATGATCTTGCCCGAGCCGTGGCAGGTCGGGCAGGTCTGCTGGACGCTGAAGAAGCCTTGGCGCATCTGGACCGCACCCTGGCCGTGGCAGGTGGTGCAGGTGATCGGCTTGGTGCCGGGCTTGGCGCCGGAGCCCTTGCAGGTGTCGCAGTCGTCCCAGCTCGGGATCCGGATCTGGGCGTCCTTGCCCTCGGCCGCTTCCTCGAGCGTGACTTCCATCGCGTAGCTGAGGTCGCTGCCGCGGAACACCTGTCGCCCGCCGCCCTGGCGACCGCCGCGGGCGCCGCCGAAGACGTCGCCGAAGATGTCTCCGAAGGCCTCGGCGAAGCCGCCGAAGCCCTCCGCGCCCGGACCGCCGCGCATGTTCGGGTCGACGCCGGCGTGCCCGTATTGGTCGTAGGCGGCCCGCTTCTGGCTGTCCGACAGCATTTCGTAGGCTTCCTTGACCTCCTTGAACTTGGCCTCGGATTCCTTGCCGGCGTCGCCGTGGTTGCGGTCGGGGTGGTGCTTCATCGCAAGCTTGCGATAAGCCTTCTTGATTTCCTCCTCGCTTGCGTTCTTGGGCACGCCGAGGGTTTCGTAGTAGTCGCGTTTGGTGGCCATGGTCGGGTCGGTGGCGAAATCGGGAGTCAGAAAGCGAGAAAATCGAAAAAGGCCGGACCGCCTTGCCAGGGGGTCCAGCCTCGTTCAGGGTGTGAAGATCAGCCCTTCTTGACTTCCTTGACCTCGGCGTCGACCACGTTGTCGTCCGCCGGGGCGCTTGCAGCTTCCGGGCCAGCGCCGCCTGCCGCGGCACCGGCCGCGCCGGCGGCAGCCTGCGCGTCGGCGTACATCTTCTCGCCGAGCTTCTGGCTGGCGGTCATCAGCGTGTTGGTCTTGTCGTCGATCGCGGCCTTGTCGTCGCCCTTCAGGGCTTCTTCCACGTCCTTGATCGCGGCTTCGATCTTTTCCTTCTCGCCGGCGTCCAGGCTGGCGCCGTGCTCGCCGAGCGACTTCTTGACGCTGTGCACCATGGCTTCGCCCTGGTTGCGGGCCTGGGCCAGCTCGACCTTCTTCTTGTCGTCGGCCGCGTTCAGCTCGGCGTCCTTGACCATCTTCTGGATCTCGTCCTCGGACAGGCCCGAATTCGCCTTGATGGTGATCTTGTTTTCCTTGCCGGTGCCCTTGTCCTTGGCGCCGACGTGCAGGATGCCGTTGGCGTCGATGTCGAAGCTGACCTCGATCTGGGGCGTGCCGCGCGAGGCCGGCGGGATGCCCTCGAGGTTGAATTCGCCGAGCAGCTTGTTGCCCGAGGCGATCTCGCGCTCGCCCTGGAACACCTTGATCGTCACCGCCGGCTGGTTGTCCTCGGCGGTCGAGAAGGTCTGCGCGAACTTGGTCGGGATCGTGGTGTTCTTGGTGATCATCTTGGTCATCACGCCGCCCATCGTCTCGATGCCGAGCGACAGCGGGGTGACGTCCAGCAGCAGCACGTCCTTGCGGTCGCCCGACAGCACCTGGCCCTGGATGGCGGCGCCGACGGCCACGGCTTCATCGGGGTTGACGTCCTTGCGCGGCTCCTTGCCGAAGAACTCCTTGACCTTTTCCTGCACCTTGGGCATGCGGGTCATGCCGCCGACCAGGATCACGTCGCTGATGTCGGTCACGCTGACGCCGGCATCCTTGATGGCGGTGCGGCAGGGGGCGATGGTGCGCTCGATCAGCTCGTCGACCAGGCTTTCGAGCTTGGCGCGGGTGAGCTTGATGTTCAGGTGCTTCGGGCCCGAGGCATCGGCGGTGACGTAGGGCAGGTTGATGTCGGTGGCGGCGCCGTTCGACAGCTCGATCTTGGCCTTTTCGGCGGCTTCCTTGAGGCGCTGCAGGGCCAGCACGTCCTTGCTCAGGTCGACGCCCTGGTCCTTCTTGAACTCGGAAATGATGTAGTCGATGATGCGCTGGTCGAAGTCCTCGCCGCCCAGGAAGGTGTCGCCGTTGGTCGACAGCACTTCGAACTGCTTTTCGCCGTCGACGTCGGCGATCTCGATGATCGAGATGTCGAAGGTGCCGCCGCCGAGGTCATAGACGGCGATCTTGCGGTCGCGCTTGTCCTGCTTGTCGAGGCCGAAGGCCAGCGCCGCCGCCGTCGGTTCGTTGATGATGCGCTTGACGTCGAGGCCGGCGATTCGGCCGGCGTCCTTGGTGGCCTGGCGCTGGCTGTCGTTGAAGTAGGCGGGCACCGTGATCACGGCCTCGGTGACCGGCTCGCCGAGGTAGTCTTCGGCGGTCTTCTTCATCTTGCGCAGGATCTCGGCGCTGATCTGCTGCGGCGCGAGCTTCTTGCCGCGCACTTCGACCCAGGCGTCGCCGTTGTCGGCCTTGGTGATGCTGTAGGGCATCAGGTCGATGTCCTTCTGGACTTCCTTTTCCTCGAACTTGCGGCCGATCAGGCGCTTGACGGCGTAGATCGTGTTCTTGGGGTTGGTGACCGCCTGGCGCTTGGCGGAGGCACCGACCAGTACTTCGCCGTCTTCCTGGTAGGCCACGATCGAAGGCGTCGTGCGGGCGCCTTCCGAGTTCTCGATCACTCGCGTGGTGTTGCCTTCCATGATCGACACGCACGAGTTGGTGGTGCCGAGGTCGATACCGATGATTTTGGCCATGTTTTTTCTCCTGGACTTTCGAAAATTAAGTTGTTGTGAACTTGTGGATAACCCGTGCCGATTCAAGGGATGGAGCGGGGATTTCCTGTGGGTTTCTTGTGGTTTCTCAACCCGGGCTGCTGACCGTCACCAGGGCCGGGCGCAGCACGCGGTCGGCGATCGTGTAGCCCTTCTGGAGGACGCTGGCGATGGTGTTGGGCTCCTGGCCCGGCACCGGCACGACCGAGATGGCCTGGTGCTGGTGGGGGTCGAACTTGCTGCCGGCCGGGGGCGCGATCTCGATCACCTTGTTGCGCTCGAGGGCGCTCTTCAGCTGGCGCAAGGTGGCTTCGGTGCCTTCGCGCAGGTGCTCGACCGAGGCGTCGGGGATCGCCAGCCCGGCTTCGAGGCTGTCGAGTACCGGCAGCAGGCTCTCGGCAAAGCCTTCGATAGCGAACTTGCGGCCCTTGGTGATCTCGTCGTCGGCGCGGCGGCGGGCGTTCTGGACGTCGGCCTGGGCGCGCAGGAACTGGTCGGCGAGGTCGGCATTCTTGGCCTGCAGCGCGGCGATCTCGGCCTGGGCCGCCGCCAGCGCGTCGGCCTCGTTCGCCGCCTGGGCGGCCTCGCGCTCTTCGGGGCTGGGCTCGCCTTGCAGGGTGTCGGGATGAATGGGGGTGTTTTGCGGGTCAGACATGCTCAAAAAGCCGGCTGCCATGCCGGAATTCAGTGAAAAACGAACAATAGCCAGCCATTTGGGGCTGTGCTGGCGGTTTTCAAGACGAAAAAATGCGCCCGGAGGCGCATTCTGGGAACGGCGAGGAGCCGGGGATCAAGCCGGCGCCGGGCCGCCCCAAGGCGGCTTGCGGCCCCCTCGGGGGCAGCGACACACGCAGTGAGGAGCGTGGGGGCCAATATCAAGCCGGCGCCGGGCCGCCCCAAGGCGGCTTGCGGCCCCCTCGGGGGGCAGCGACACACGCAGTGAGGAGCGTGGGGGTCAGTCAGTGCGCGTCGAGCAGTTCGACGTCGAACTTGAGGGTCGCATTGGGAGGGATCACGCCGCCGGCGCCGCGGGCGCCGTAGCCCAGCGCGGCCGGGATGATCAGGGTGCGTTTGCCGCCGATCTTCATGCCGGCGACGCCTTCGTCCCAGCCCTTGATGACCTGGCCGGCGCCGAGCGAGAAGGCGAAGGGGTCGTTGCGGTCGCGGCTGGAGTCAAACTTGGCGCCCTGGACGCCGTCGTTGTAGAGCCAGCCCGTGTAGTGCACATGCACGTGGTGGCCGGCCTTGGCTTCGGCGCCTTCGCCGACCGTGGTGTCTTCGTACTGCAGGCCGGAGGAAGTGGTGGGCATGGTGCGCTCCTTCAGGATTTGGAAAAGGTTGGAAAACCGCGCAGTTTAACGACCTGGCAAGCGGCTACGGCGTCGGTGGCGGCGCCGTCTTCTTGACCTGGGTCTGCTGCCACTTGCCCGCGAAGGCCTGCAGGTCCGACAGCCGCTTGAGCAGGTCCTGGCCGCTCAGGGTCAGGCTGTAGCCTTCGCTGCCATGGTTCACGAGGCCGGCTTCGCGGAGTTCCTTGATGCGGGTGTTCAGGGTGTTCGGCGTGATGCTGCCGACGCTGTCCTGCAGCAGGCGGAAGGTCTGGGCGTGGCCGTCCCGGAGGGCCCAGAGGACGCGCAGCGCATAGCGGGCTTCCAGCAGCGCCAGCAATTGGCTGACGGCTGCGTTTTCCTTGCTGCTCATCGATTTCATCTCCTCGGGCGCCGTGGTTCTTGTGTGGGTCTGGGAGCACCCGGAATCGGGCGAGGACTATATCCCAGATGGCGCTCTGCTACAAGTTTTATAGCTGTATCCACAAGCGGGATGCGGCCCGCGGGATCGCGGCTTCAGTCGGCCCGGTATTCGGCCATGGCTTCGCCGAGCCGCACCGGCCGCCCCGGCGTCCACGCGGGCGTGAAGGCCAGCGGCGGTGCCGGAAACAGCATCACCACCGTGGAGCCGAGCAGGAAGCGCCCCATTTCCTCGCCTTGGCGCAGCACGATCTGCTGGTCGTCGTAGCGCCATTCGCGCACCTCGCCGCCGCGCGGCGGATTGACCACGCCGTGCCAGACGGTGGCCATGCTGCCGACGATGGTGGCGCCGACCAGCACCAGGACGAAGGGGCCGCGCGCGGTCTCGAACACGCACACCACGCGCTCGTTGCGCGCAAACAGGCCGGGCACGCCGCGCGCGGTGGTCGGGTTGACCGAGAACAGGTCGCCCGGCACGTAGATCATGCGCAGCAGCCGGCCGTCGCAGGGCATGTGGATGCGGTGGTAGTCCTTCGGGCTCAGATAGAGCGTGGCGAAGCTGCCGTGCGCGAATCGGGCCGCCAGGGCGGCGTCGCCGCCGACCAGCGCGGTGGTGGAGTAGCGGTGGCCCTTGGCCTGGAAGATCTGGTCGCCCTCGATGGCGCCGAACTGGCTGATCGCGCCATCCACCGGCGAGACGAGGTCGGCGGCGGCGATGGGCCGCGCGCCGGGCTTGAGGGCGCGGGTGAAGAAGTCGTTGAAGCTGCGGTAGCTCGCGATGTCGCTGGCCAGCGCCTCGCCCATGTCGACCCCGTACTTGGCGACGAAGCGGCGGATGATCCAGGTCGTGACCGACCCGCGTTCCTTGCCCGCCACCCAGCCGGCGAAGGAGGTCAGCGCCTGCTTGGGAAACAGGTATTGAGGCAGGACGGGCAGGCGATCGGACAAGGCGAAATCCCAGGAAAACGGTAGGCGATTCTAGCGAGCGCCCCGGGCGCATTTCGCAGGACGAAACCTACCCGGCGACCTATTCGGCCTTGATGTTCGCGGCCTTGATCACTTGGGCCCATTTGTCGACTTCGGACTTCTGGAAGGCCGCGATCTGGGCGGTCGTCAAGTCGGCCGGCTCCATGCCGAAGCCCCTGAGCTTCTCCTGCATCTCGGGCTGGGCCAGGATCTTGCGGATCTCGTCGTGCAGGCGAGCGACGATCGGCGCCGGCGTGCCGGCCGGCACGAAGATGGCCTGCCAGGACACCACCTCGAAGTCGGCCAGCCCCGGGATGCCCGATTCGGCCACGGTCGGCACGTTCGGCATCGACGCCAGGCGCTTGGCCGAGGTCACGGCCAGGGCGCGCAGCTTGCCGCTTTGTATATGCGGGCCGGCGACCACGGTGGTGTCGAACATCATGTCGACCTGGCCGCCGATCACGTCCTGGATCGCCGGGCCGCTGCCTTTGTAGGGCACGTGCGTGAACTTGACGCCCGACTTGAAGGCCATCAGCTCCAGCGCCAGGTGCTGCGAGGTGCCGGTGCCGGCCGAGGCCGAGGACAGCCCGCCCGGCCTGGCGCGGCTGGCGTCGAGCAGGTCCTTCAGCGTCTTGTACGGGCTCGCCTGGTTGACCACCAGCACCACCGGATTGGTGCCGATCAGCGTCACCGGCGCAAAGGACTTCTGCGGGTCGTAGCCGATCTTGGGGTAGAGGCTGACGTTGATGGCGTGCGAGCTGATGGTGCCGCCCAGCAGCGTGAAGCCATCCGGCGCCGCCCGCGCCGCGACCTCCGAGCCGATGCTGCCGCCGGCGCCGCCCTTGTTGTCGATGATCACGCTGGTGCCCAGCGCCGGCCCGAGCTTCTGCGCGATCAGGCGGGCCAGCAGGTCGGTGGTGCCGCCGGCCGGGAACGGCACCAGGTAGGTGATCGGCTTGCCGGTCGGCCAGGACGGCTGGGCCAGCGCGGGCAGGGCCGGCAGGCCGGCGGCGAGCGAGGCGAGGGCGGTGTGGATCAGGGTGCGGCGTTGCATGGGGTCTCCTTCGGCTTCCTGGGTCTCAGGGCTTGATGTTGAGCTTGGCGATCAGGCTCTTGTAATAGGCGTTGTCCCGCGCCAGGGTCTGCTGGAAGGCCGCGCCGTCGGTGTAGACGTAGCCCAGGTTCTGCTTCTCCATGGCCTCGCGCATCATCGGCTCGGCGGCGGTTTTGGCGGTGATCTCGCGCAGCTTGGCCATCACTTCGGGCGGGGTGTTCTTGGGGGCGCCGAGGCCGCGCCAGGTGCCGATCGAGAGGTCGATGCCGCGCTCCTTGGCGGTCGGCACCTTCTCGAAACCCTTCACGCGCTGGTCAGCCATGACCATCAGCATCTTGAGCTTGCCCGACTGCACGTGGGTCGTGACTTCGGCCGGGCTCACGGCCACGGCCTCGATGTGGCCGCCGAGCAGCGCCAGCACCGCGGGCGCGGCACCCTGGAACGGGATGTGGTTGAACTTCGCGCCGGTCTTGTCTTCGAGCGCCGCGGCCGCCAGGTGCCAGATCGAGCCATTGCCGGAATTGCCCACCCGCACGCCCTCGGGGTCCTTCCTGGCGGCGGCGAGGAATTCCTCGACCGTGCTCCACGGCGCGTCGGCCTTGACCGTGATGGCCGCCGGGTCGGCGTTGAGCTGGGCGATCGGCTGGAAATCGTCGTAGTTGAACTTGGCCAGCCCCAGGTGCGGCAAGGTCAGCAGCTCGACCGTGAGCACCGCGAGCTTGTAGCCGTCCGGCTTGGCGTTGATCACCTCGGTCCATCCGATCGCGCCGCCGGCGCCGGGGCGGTTGATGATCACCATGCTCTGCGACATGTGCTTGCGGCTGGCGTCGGCGAAGGTGCGCGCCAGGCCATCGGTGCCGCCGCCGGGCTGGTAGGGCACCAGCAGCTCGACGGTGTGGTTGGGGAAGTCGCTTTGCGCCGCGGCGCCGGCGGCCAGGCCCAGGGACAGGGCGGCCGCGGCCGTGAATGCGGCCAGGCCGCGCAGGGTTCCGGTGTTCAAGTGCGTGTCTCCGTTGTTGTTGATCTGTGCGCCCGGACGGCGGAGGCGGCCTCAGGGCATGTACTGGCCGCCGTTCACCTCGAGGATCTGTCCGGTCACATAGCCCGACAGCTGCTCGGAAGCGAGGTACAGGAAGGCGCCGACGCAGTCGTCCGGCTCGCCGATGCGGGCCAGCGGAATCGCCGCCTTGAAGGATTCCAGCAGCTGCGGCGTCGAGAAGCGGTCGTGGAAGGGCGTCTGGATCACGCCCGGCGACACGGCGTTGACGCGGATCCGGTCGGGCGCCAGTTCCTTCGCCAGGCCGCGGGTCGCGGTGCTGACGAAGCCCTTGGCGCCGGCATAGAGATAGGCGCCCGGGCCGCCGCCGTTGCGCGCCGCGATCGACGACACGTTGACGATGCTGCCGCCGCGCCCCTGGGCGCGCATCAGCGGCACCACCTCGCGGCAGAAGGCGAGCACCGAGCGGGCGTTGATGTGCAGCACCTCGTCGAACACGGCGTCGTCGAAGTCGGCGATCGGCAGCCGCTTGACCAAGCTGCCGGCGTTGTTGACCAGCACGTCGATCGCGCCGAGCCGGTCGTGGGCCTCGCCGACCACCCGGCGGATCGCGGCGCTGTCGCGAACGTCGGCCTGCAGCGCGAAGGCCTCGCCGCCGGCGGCCTGGATGGTGGCGACGACCTGTTCTGCCGCCCACCAGCGCGTTGTGCAGCTTCCACTGCTCCGCCCAGGTCTTCCTGCGGCCGCTGGCCACATCGAGCATCAGCTTGAACAGCTCCCAGCCCACCTCCTCGATGCTGGCCTCGCCGTCGGCGATGCGCCCGGCGTTGACGTCCATCAGGTCGTGCCAGCGGCGCGCCAGGTCGCTGCGCGTGGCGACCTTGATCACCGGCACCTCGGCCAGSCCGTAGGGGGTGCCGCGGCCGGTGGTGAAGACGTGCAGGTTCATGCCCGCGGCCAGCTGCAAGGTGCCGCAGATGAAGTCGCTCGCCGGCGTGGCGGCGTACAGCAGCCCCTTCTGGCGKGCCTTCTCGCCCGGCGCGACSACACCMGAGATCGGCGCGCTGCCGCTCTTGACGATCGAGCCCATCGCCTTCTCCACGATGTTCGACAGCCCACCCTTCTTGTTGCCSGGCGTGGTGTTGGCGCTGCGGTCGACCCGCCCGCGCTGGAGGTAGGCGTCGTACCAGGCCATCTCGCGGATCATCGCCTCGGCCACCTCGGGCGTGGTCGCGCGCGAGGTCAGCTGGTCGATGCCGTCGCGCACCTCGGTSACCTCSGAGAACATCACGGTGGCGCCGGCGCGCACCAGCAAGTCGGTGCAGAAGCCCACCGCCGGGTTGGCCGTGACGCCCGAGAAGGCGTCGCTGCCGCCGCACTGCACGCCGACCACCAGCTCGCTGGCCGGCACGGTCTCGCGCCGGCGGTCGTTCAGGCGCTCCAGGTGCTCCTCGGCCTGGCGCAGGATCGAGTCCACCATCGACATGAAGCCCACGTGGGCCTCGTCCTGCAGGCAGACCACGTCGAGCTTGGCGTCGGCGCTGTCGCCGACATCGGCCACGTTGCGCTCGTCGATCAGGGGAATGGTGCCCGGGGGCATCAGGCGCTCGGGCTGCAGCTTCTCGCAGCCCAGGCTGACGACCATCACCTCGCCGCCGAAGTTCGGRTTGAGGCTGATGTTGCGCAGGGTGCGGATCGGGATGACGGCGTCGGGCGCGTCGATCGCCACGCCGCAGCCATAGCTGTGTTCGAGCGCCACCACGTCGTCGACGTTGGGAAACCGGGGCAGCAGCTCGGCCTTGATGCGCTGGACCGCGAACTCGGTGACGCCGGCCACGCACTGCACGGTCTGGGTGATGGCCAGGATGTTGCGGGTGCCGACCGAGCCGTCGGGGTTGCGAAAGCCCTCGAAGGTGTAGCCCTCGAGCGGGGGCATGGCGGGCGGCTTGACGGTGGCGATGGGCAGGCCGTCGAGCTCGCGCGCGGCGGGCATCCTCAAAAGCCGCTCGTGCACCCAGCTGCCGGCCGGGATGGGCTTGAGGGCGTAGCCGATCGGCACGTCGTAGCGGCGCACCACGCCGCCCTCGGGGATGTCGACCAGCGCCACCTTGTGGGCCTGCGGCACCTTCTCGCGCAGCGTGAGGCCCGAGGCGAACACGGTGCCGGCCGCCAGGCCGCCGTCGTTGGCCACGATCGCGACGTTGTCGCGCGCGTGCATGAGGATGGTGAGCGGCGGCCTG